>NZ_CP046622.1:626875-940312 GCF_009755665.1 Variovorax paradoxus | reverse complement strand
GCATGTCGCCATGCCAGTCGAGATGGTCCTGCGTGAGGTTGAGCACTGTTGCGGCCGTCGGCTCGAAACCCTGCACGCCGTCGAGCTGGAAGCTCGAAAGTTCGAGCACCCACACGTCGGGCAGCGTCTCGGCATCGATATGCGAAGCCAGCGTGTCGAGCAGCGTCGGGCCGATGTTGCCCGCCACCGCCACGGTCTTGCCCGCACGTTCGACGAGCTGACCCGTGAGCGCGGTGACGGTGGTCTTGCCGTTGGTGCCGGTGATGGCGAGCACGGCGGGCGTGTAGCCCTTGGGTGCCGGCGGCTCTTCGATCGGCACCAGGGGAAGCTGGGCCGTGGGTTCTTCCTCGACAGCAGCGGAGGCCGGGTTGGAAGCGGAGATTTCGGCAATCTTGGCAACGAACTCGGCCGCCTCCCGGGCCGCGGTAGGCACGTAGGGCTTGCCGGTGCTCGGCAGCCTCGAAACGGTGGCGGGCGCCGGCGATGGGGCGGACGCTTCTTGCGTCTCTGCGTTCGGTGCGTCGTCCGAAGGCGGCGAAACAGGAACGCTCAGCGAGGGATCGCGCGGCATGGCTTCCGCCATCGCGGGGGTTGCTGCAGCCTCGCCTTCGGTGGCCGGCTCGGCCGGCGCTTCCGCTGGCTCGGGTGCCGACGGCGCTTCGGTGGCGTTCGTCGCTTCTGCTGGCGAAGCAGGCGCTGCAGCTTCAGGCGTTTCCGCAGGTGCAGCAGCTTCGACCTGCTCGGTCGATTCCGGCACTTCGGCCACTTCAGGAGCTTCAGCCTCGACAGGTGCAACTGCCGGCGGTTCAACCTCCAAGGCCAATTCGGCCTGCGCTTCGGGTGCCGCAGCTTCCACGGGCAGTTCCGCGGCCGGCGCGGCTTCGGCTGGTGCCTCGGCTTCGGGCTCCGCCTCCACGACCGGCACTTCGACCGTCCGCAGATCCTGCAGCGCACGCGCAAAGAGATCGAGTTCGCCGCCGACCGGCAGCCCCACGGCGCGCGCCGCATCGGCAACCGGAGCGATGGTCGCGGGCGACAGGCCCGGCGAACGGTAGACGGCCCGGATCGGCGTGCCTTCGATCAGCGCGGCCGAGAACGGTCCGCCGACGAACGCCACGTCGGGCAGTTCCGCCCGCAGCGTGGCAAGCAGCGCGGGCGCCTCGCGCGTATCGGCCACGGTCACCAATGCGCCGTGGCGTGCGCACCAGCGCGCCATCGCCAGCCCGGACGCACCAAGGCCGAGGATCAATACGGGGAGGTCTTTCAGGTGTCGCATGTGCCCGTTACCGCAGCTTCAGCGTTGAAAGACCCACGAGGCACAGCAGCATCGTGATGATCCAGAAGCGCACCACGACCTGCGTCTCGCGCCAGCCGCTCTTCTCGAAGTGATGGTGCAGCGGCGCCATCTTGAGCACGCGCCGGCCCTCGCCGTAGCGCTTCTTGGTGTACTTGAAGTACATGACCTGCGCCATGACCGAGATCGCCTCGACCACGAAGATGCCACCCATGATGAAGAACACGATCTCCTGGCGCACGATGACGGCAATGGTGCCCAGCGCGCCGCCGAGCGCCAGCGCGCCCACGTCGCCCATGAAGACCTGCGCCGGATGGGTGTTGAACCAGAGGAACGCCAGGCCCGCGCCAGCCATGGCCGAGCAGAACACCAGCAGCTCGCCCGATCCTGGAATGTTGGGGAACAGCAGGTACTTGGAATACACCGCGCTGCCGGTCACGTAGGCAAACACGCCCAGCGCCGAACCGACCATCACCACCGGCATGATCGCCAGGCCGTCCAAGCCGTCGGTCAGGTTGACGGCATTGCTTGCGCCCACGATCACCAGGTAGGTCAGCACCACAAAGCCGATGCCGCCGAGCGGATAGCTCACTTCCTTGAAGAAGGGCACCAGCAGATTGATCTTCGGCGGAAAGTCGAGATCGAAGCCCGACTGCACCCAGGCGAAGAACAGCTGCAGCACGCGCCAGTTGGAGCTTTCCGAAATGCTGAAGAGCAAGTAGAAGCCGGCGATCAGGCCGACCACCGACTGCCAGAAATACTTTTCGCGCGAGCGCATGCCTTCCGGGTCCTTGCGCACTACCTTGCGCCAGTCGTCGACCCAGCCGATGGCACCGAAGCCCATCGTCACCCACAGCACGATCCAGACAAAGCGGTTCGACAGGTCGAACCACAGCAGCGTGGCAAAGGCGATGGCAAACAGCACCAGCACGCCGCCCATGGTGGGTGTGCCGCTCTTGGTCAGGTGCGTTTCCATGCCGTAGCCACGCACCGGCTGGCCGATCTTGAGCGCGGCCAGGCGGCGGATCACATACGGACCGGCGACCAGACCGACCACCAGCGCCGTCAGCGACGCCATCAGCGCACGGAATGTGAGGTACTGAAAAACGCGCAAAAAACCGAATTCGGGCGAGAGAGTTTGCAGCCACTGGGCCAGGCTCATCAGCATGTTGTCTTGCGCGGCTCATGCGTCATGACCGGCCTCCTTTTGTTGTTGTCGTGATTGCTCGATGGCCTGCACCACCCGCTCCATCTTCATGAAGCGCGAGCCCTTGACCAGCACGCTCCCGACCTGCGGCAGCCGCGCGAGCACGGCAGCGTTGAGCGCATCGATCTCGGCGAAGTGCCGCCCATCGTTGCCGCTGCTTCCATCGCCGAATGCGGCAACGCTGTGCGCCGTTTCGGCACCCAGCGCGTACACCGCCTCGATGCCGCGCTGCCGCGCCCAGTCGCCGACCTCGGTGTGAAATTCGAGTGCGTGGTCGCCCACTTCGCCCATGTCGCCCAGCACCAGCAGGCGCGGGCCGGGCAGCGCCGCGAGCACGTCGATGGCGGCGCGCACGGAATCGGGGTTGGCGTTGTAGGTGTCGTCCACGAGCGTGACCGAATGCCCACCAGGCAGCACGACCTCGCTCGCCTTGGAGCGGCCCTTCACCGGTTCGAATTTGGTGAGACCCGCGGCAATGGTTTCGAGCGATACGCCTGCTGCAAGCGCACACGCGGTAGCCGCGAGCGCATTGACGACGTTGTGCCGGCCCGCAATGTGCAGGCTCGCATCGAAGTCGCCCAGCGGCGTGCGAATGCCGACCTGCCAGGCGCCCTTCCCCCAGTCCGCGCGGACCAGCGAGATATCGGCGTCCGGCTGCTCGCCGAAGGTCATGCACCGGGGCGATGCGCCGTCACGTGCCATGTCGTTCCACAGCGGCGTGAACTCGTCGGCATGCGGGAACACGGCGGTGCCGCCCTCCGGCAAGAAGGAAAACACGGCGCCGTTCTCGCGCGCCACCGCATCGACGGTGGCCATGAACTCGAGGTGTTCGCGCTGGGCGTTGTTCACCAGCGCAATGGTCGGGCGCGCGATGGCGGCCAGGCGCGCAATCTCGCCCGGGTGGTTCATGCCCAGCTCGACCACCGCATGCTGGTGTTTGGCCCGCAGGCGAAGCAGCGTCAGCGGCACGCCGATCTCGTTGTTGAAGTTGCCGGCCGTCGCCAGGGCGCGGTCGGCCCTGAAGGCGACCAGGATGGCCGCGATCATTTGCGTGACGGTGGTCTTGCCGTTGCTGCCCGTGACGGCAATGAGCGGCAGGTCGAACTGCGCGCGCCAGCGTGCGCCCAGCGCACCGAGTGCGGCGAGCGAATCGGGCACCTCGAGGCCGGCCAGGCCGGCATCCTCCAGGCCATGGTGCGCAATGGCGGCCACGGCACCGTGCGCCTTGGCGTCGGCCAAAAATTCATTGGCGTCGAAGCGCTCGCCCTTGAGCGCCACGAACAGGTCGCCCTGCGACAGCGTGCGGGTGTCGGTGTGAACGCGGGCAATCGCGGTTCCAGGGTCGCCCACCAGGCGCGAGCCGGGAATCCACTGCTGCGCCTGGGCCAGCGTGAGCATCATCGGCTCGCTCATGCGGCACCTCGCTGGGCGAGCGCGTCCTGCGCGTGGATACGGTCGGAGAACGGAATGCGCTGGCCGGCAATCTCCTGCCAGGCTTCATGGCCCTTGCCGGCGATGAGCACCACGTCTTGCGGCGCAGCCTGTGCAATGGCGTCGGCAATGGCGGCCGCGCGGTCGGGCTGCACCTGGGCCGCTTCGGGGCGCGAGAGACCGAGCAGCACCTGGCTGATGATCGCGTCGGGGTTTTCGCTGCGCGGGTTGTCGCTGGTCACGATCACGCGGTCGGCCTGGCGCTCGGCCACGGCCGCCATCATCGGCCGCTTGATCGGGTCGCGGTCGCCGCCGCAGCCGAAGAGGCACCAGAGCGCACCGCCGCGCTGCTGCGCGAGCGGGCGCAGGCCGGCCAGTGCCTTGTCGAGAGCGTCGGGCGTATGGGCGTAGTCGACCACCGCCAGCGGCGCGCCCACACCGGCACCCACCCGCTCCATGCGACCCGGCACGCTGCCGAGGCTGGCGCACGCCGCCACAGCCTCCGAGAGCGTAAGACCCAGCGCGCGCAGCGTGCCCAGCACGCCCAGCAGGTTGGCCACGTTGTACTGGCCGATCAGTCCGGTCGAGATGCGCTCCACCGCATCGGTGCCGTGCTCGGCCACCGAGAACTGAAGCCCCTGCGCGTCGTAGCCCACGTCGCGCGCCATGAGCCGCGCCGGCGAGCCCGCGGCCGAAACAGTCCAGACGTCGAGCGCGCCGACGCCGGCTTCGATCAGGTTGGCGCACAGGGTGGCGCCGTGGACGTCGTCGATGTTGATGACCGCGGCACGCAATGCGGGCCAGCGGAACAGCTCGGCCTTGGCTTGCCAGTAGGCCTCCATGCTGCCGTGGTAGTCGAGGTGATCCTGCGTGAAGTTGGTGAACACGGCCACCGCAATACGCGCGCCGTCGAGCCGCCGTTCGGCAATGCCGATGGACGAGGCCTCGATGGCGCAGGCGCCGAAGCCGCGCTCGACCAGCGCGCGCAGTTCGCGCTGCATCATCACCGGGTCAGGTGTGGTGAGGCCGGTGTAGGTGAGCGCCGGCGGCACGCCGATGCCCAGCGTGCCCATGACCGCGCAGGGCGACGGCACGCTGCGCTCGGCGCTGCCGTCGATCCGCAAGGTGCGAACACCGCCGGGCACGGTCAAGGTGGAAAGCGCTTCGGCCAGCCACCACGCGGTGGAGGTCTTGCCGTTGGTGCCGGTGACGGCCAGCAGTTCGAGCGCGGCCGACGGGTTGCCGTAGAAGGCGGAAGCGATCGGGCCAGTCGCGGCCTTCAGGCCCGGGTAGCTTGCAATGCGGTCGCTGAATTCGCCCTGGTCGAAGCCGAAAGCTTCCACGCCTTCGTGCTCGACCAGGCAGGCCGCAGCACCCTGCGCCAGTGCAGCCGCCACGTGCTTGCGCCCGTCGGTTGCGGCGCCGGGCCATGCAATGAAGCCGTCGCCAGCGCCGACCGGCCGGCTGTCCGCATGCAGCGCACCCTGCACGCGCTCCTGGAGCCAGAGCGCGGCGAGCTGAGGGGAAGTGAGTGTCAGCATGCTCAGAAGCTCTCGTCGACGCCTTGCGTCACCACCAAGGGTTTGACCGCGAGGTCGGGCGCAACGTTCATCATGCGCAGGGTCTGCTGCACGACTTCGCTGAAAACAGGCGCGGCGGCCACGCCGCCGAAGTATTGGCCGTCGCTCGGCTCGTCGATCATCACGCCGACGATGATGCGCGGCTTTTCGATGGGCGCCATGCCTGTGAACCACGCGCGATATTTGTTGCTTGCGTAACCTTTGCCAACCTGCTTGTGCGCCGTGCCCGACTTGCCGCCGACCGAGTAGCCGATGGTCTGTGCGCGCGTGCCGGTGCCGCCCGGCCCTGCGGCCATCTGCAGCATCTTGCGCACCGCCAGAGCGTTCGAGGGCGAAAACACCCGCACGCCGACAGGCGGCTCGCTGCTCTTGAGAATGGTGACCGGAATGATCGCGCCATCGTGCGCGAAGGCTGTGTACGAATGCGCCATTTGAAACAGCGACGCCGACAGCCCGTAGCCGTAGGCCATGGTGGCTTGCTCGACCGGCTTCCAGGTCTTCCAGGGGCGCAGCCGCCCAGTCACCGCGCCCGGAAACTGGATCTGCGGCTTCTGGCCGTAGCCGAGCGCGGTGTAGGTGTCCCACATTTCGTGCGGAGACATCTTCTGCGCGATCTTCAGCGCGCCGACGTTGCTCGACTTCTGGATCACGCCTTCGACCGTGAGCGTGCCGTAGTTGTGCGTGTCGCTGATGGTGAAGCCGCCCATCTGGTAGCGGCCGGGCGAGGTTTCGATGAGCGTGGACGGCTTCACGCGGCCGGCCTCCAGCGCCATGGCCACGGTGATCGGCTTCATGGTCGAGCCGGGCTCGAAGGTGTCGGTGAGTGCGCGGTTGCGCAACTGCTCGCCGGTGAGGTTCTGCCGCTTGTCGGGCACGTAGCTCGGGTAGTTGGCCAGCGCCAGCACCTCGCCGGTCACGGCGTCGAGCACCACCACGCTGCCGGCCTTGGCCTTGCGTGCCGTTACGGCATCGCGCAGCTTTTGATAGGCGAAGAACTGCACCTTGCTGTCAACGCTGAGCTGGATGTCCTTGCCGTCGACCGGCGGCACCTGCTCGCCCACGCCCTCGACCACGCGGCCCAGGCGATCCTTGATGACGCGGCGCGAGCCGGCCTTGCCGGCCAGCTCCTTGTTAAAGGAAAGCTCGATGCCTTCCTGCCCGTTGTCTTCGACATTGGTGAAGCCCACCACGTGCGCGGCGGCCTCGCCTTCGGGGTATTGGCGCTTGTATTCCTTGCGCTGGTAGATGCCCTTGAGGTTGAGTGCGGCAATCTGCTTGGCAATGGGTTCGTCGACCTGCCGCTTGATCCAGACGAAGGTCTTGTCCTCGTCCTCGAGCTTCTTGTCGAACTCCTTCTGCGGCATCTCGAGCAGCTTGGCCACTTGCTTGAGTTTGGCGCGCACCTCGGGGTCATCGCGTTCGATGTCTTCCGGAATGGCCCAGATGCTGGGCGCCACCACGCTGGAAGCCAGGATGAGCCCGTTGCGATCGAGGATGCGCCCGCGGTTGGCCGGCAACTCCAGCGTGCGCGCAAAGCGCACTTCGCCTTGCCGCTGGAAGAAGCTGTTGTTGAAGACCTGCACGTAGGCGGCCCGGCCCGCCAGCACGACAAAGCCGAGCGCAATGCCGGCCACGATGAACTTGCTGCGCCAGACCGGCGTCTTGCTCGCGAGCAAGGGGCTGGTGGTGTAGCGAACGCTGCGGCGGCTCATCGCTGGGGCCTCGCTGCGGTGGGCTTTGGCGCGGGGGCGGCCGGCGGCGCGGGCGGCGGAGCCACCACGGCCGGAATCACGGTGCCGTCGGGCCGCACATATTGCGTGATGGCCGGCGTGGTGGTGCGCATCTGGAGCTGCTCCTTGGCGAGCTTTTCCACGCGCAGCGGCGTGGCCTGCGCGCGCTTTTCCACTTGCAGCCGATCGTGGTCGAGCTCGAGGCGGCGCGCTTCCTGCTGCGAACGGTCGAGCTCGGTGTACAGCTGGCGCGACAGGTACTGCGTGTGCACGAGGTACAGCGCCGTCGAAATGACGGCCAGCAGCAGGAGCAGGTTGAGGCGCGTCATGCCGCCTCGGTGCGTTCGGCCACGCGCAGGATGGCGCTGCGAGAGCGCGGGTTGCCGCGCACTTCCGCGTCGGACGGCTTGATGCGCTCGAGCGCGCGCAGCTTCATCACCTTGGGCGCCGCGAAAGGCGCGCGACGGTCGTACACCTCCTTGGAGTGCTTGGCGATGAACTGCTTCACGATGCGGTCTTCCAGCGAGTGAAAGCTGATCACCGCGAGCCGGCCGCCGGGCTGCAGCACCGAAAGGCTCGCGTCTAGCGCCTGTTGCAGCTCTTCAAGCTCGGCGTTGATGAAAATCCGAAAAGCCTGAAATGTGCGCGTTGCAGGGTTCTGGCCCTGCTCGCGGGTTTTGACCGTGCCAGCCACGAGCTCGGCCAGTTCGGTGGTGGTTGAAATTGCGCCCCGTTCTTGTCTGCGAGCAACAATCGCCTTTGCAATCTGAACAGCAAACCGTTCTTCGCCATAGTCACGGATCACCTCTGCAATCTGCTGAAGTTCGGCCGTTGCCAGCCATTCGGCCACGCTCTCGCCGCGCGTGGTGTCCATGCGCATGTCGAGCGGGCCGTCGAAACGAAAACTGAAACCGCGCACCGGGTTGTCGATTTGCGGCGAACTCACGCCCAGGTCCATCAGCACACCCGCCACGCTGGCATCGGGCAATTCACCCAGCGAACGGAATCCCTGGTGCCGGATGGAAAAACGCGCATCCGAGATGCGCGCTGCTTCGGCCACCGCTTCCGCATCCTTGTCGAATGCGATCAGCCTGCCTTCCGGAGCCAGCCTCGCGAGAATGGCGCGCGAATGCCCTCCGCGCCCGAACGTCGCGTCCACGTAGGTGCCGGTCGCCGCGGTGCTGCCGGAAAGAAGGGCTTCCACCGCTTCGTTCAGCATCACGGTTGTATGAATCCATGGAGTGTTCACACAAGCCCTCAGAACGCGAAGTCCTGAAACACATCGGGCATCTCGCCCTGGGTGGCCTCGGCCTCCTTGGCCTCGTAGGTGGCCTTGTCCCAGAGCTCGAAGTGATTGCCCATGCCCAACAACAGCGTCTCGCGCGTGATGCCGGTGGCCGCACGCAGTTCGGGCGACACGAGGATGCGGCCGGTGCCGTCCATCTCGACGTCCATGGCGTTGCCGAGGAAAACGCGCTTCCACCACTGTGCCGACATCGGCAATGCGGCGATGCGCTCGCGGAATTTCTCCCACTCGGGACGGGGGAACACCATGAGGCACCCGTGCGGGTGCTTGGTGATGGTGAGCTGGCCGTTCGCCGTCGCGCTCAGGACGTCACGATGCCGGGTCGGCACGGAGAGCCGCCCCTTGGCATCGAGACTGAGCGATGAAGCGCCTTGAAACACGACCAGGACCTTTGTGTTGGGAATGCCGCGGCACCCGAAAGGGGCACCATCCGCACTTTTTCCCACTTAACTGCACTTTTTTGCACTGTAGCAGGAAACACTTCAGGCGCAACTGGTCGTTGGTGGTATTTTTTGTAATGGAATCAACGACTTAGCGCTGATTTCCAAACTTGGAAATCGGCGAATTTCGTTGAAAAAGAAGTACTTAGCTCACGCAGTGAATGTAATGCGTGAAGCGCAACCCCGTAACAGGGGCTGCAAAGGGGCTTCAGAGGATGAAGCGCGAAAGGTCTTCGTCGTGACTTAGTGCCGCAAGGCGCTCGTCGACGTAAGCGGCATCGATGCGGATGGTCTGTCCGCCGATGCGGGTGGCATCGAAGCTTACCTCATCGAGCAGCCGCTCCATCACGGTCGACAAACGGCGTGCGCCGATGTTCTCGGTGCGCTCGTTCACTTCGAATGCAATGGCTGCCAGGCGATTGACACCCTCTGGCGTGAACTCCAGCGTCACGCCTTCGGTGGCAAGCAGCGCCTGGTATTGCTTGACGAGCGAAGCGCGCGTCTGGGTGAGGATGTTTTCGAAGTCCGCCACCGAGAGCGACTGCAGCTCGACGCGGATCGGAAAGCGCCCCTGCAGCTCGGGAATCAGGTCGCTCGGCTTGCTCAGGTGAAAGGCACCGCTTGCAATGAAGAGCATGTGGTCGGTGCGCACCACGCCGTACTTGGTGGTCACGGCCGTGCCTTCGACCAGCGGCAGCAGGTCGCGCTGCACACCCTGGCGCGACACGTCCGAGCCCTGGGCTTCGCTGCGGGTGGCAACCTTGTCGATCTCGTCGATGAAGACAATGCCGTTCTGCTCGGCATTGGTGATGGCCTGGGTGCGAATTTCGTCTTCGTTGACCAGCTTGGCCGCCTCTTCGTCGATCAGCAGGCGCATGGCCTCGGCGATCTTGAGCTTGCGCGTCTTGCGCTTGCCGCCGCCCAGTTGGCCGAACATGCCGCGCAGCTGCTCGGTCATTTCCTCCATGCCCGCCGGGCCCATGATCTCGAGCGGGGCGCGGGTCTCGGCGAGATCGAGCTCGATCTCCTTGTCGTCGAGCTGGTGCTCACGCAGCTTCTTGCGGAAGGCCTGCCGGGTGGGATTGGGGCCGTCCAGCGCCGGCGTGGCGCCGTCGCTGCTGCGCGCGGGCGGCAGCAGCACGTCGAGAATGCGCTCCTCGGCGGCGTCTTCCGCGCGGGCGCGCACCTTGGCGCTCTCGGCTTCGCGCGTCTGCTTGACGGCAATCTCGGCCAGGTCGCGAATGATCGAATCGACGTCCTTGCCCACATAGCCCACCTCGGTGAACTTGGTGGCCTCGACCTTGATGAAAGGCGCATCGGCCAGCCGCGCGAGCCGGCGCGCAATTTCGGTCTTGCCCACACCCGTGGGCCCGATCATGAGGATGTTCTTCGGCGTGATCTCGGTGCGAAGCTTTTCTTCAACCTGCTGGCGGCGCCAGCGGTTGCGCAGCGCAATGGCCACGGCGCGCTTGGCGGCCGGCTGCCCGACGATGTGATTGTCGAGCTCGGAAACGATTTCCTGCGGGGTCATGGACATGGTCAGAGCGCTTCCACCGTGTGGTTCATGTTCGTGTAAATGCAGATTTCGCCGGCTATCGCGAGAGATTTGCGCACAATTTGCTCAGCCGTCAGGTCCGTGTTGTCGATCAGCGCCTTGGCGGCCGACTGCGCATACGCACCGCCTGAGCCGATGGCAATCACGCCGTCTTCGGGCTCGAGTACGTCGCCGTTGCCGGTGATGATGAGCGAAGTGGTGGCATCAGCCACGGCCAACATGGCCTCCAGCTTGCGCAGCACGCGGTCGGTACGCCAGTCTTTGGTGAGTTCGACCGCGGCGCGGGTCAGGTGGCCCTGGTGCTTTTCGAGCTTGGCCTCGAAGCGCTCGAAGAGCGTGAAGGCGTCGGCCGTGGCGCCGGCGAAGCCAGCCAGCACCTTGCCGTGATAGAGCCGCCGCACCTTGCGCGCCGTGCCCTTGATGACGATATTGCCGAGAGTGACCTGCCCGTCCCCGCCGATGGCGACTTGGTCGCCCTGGGGGGTCTTGCGGCGCACGCTCACGATGGTGGTGCCGTGAAACTGTTCCATCGAAGCCATCTGGGGACGCCCCGGGGCAATGCAACCCCGTGCGCGCCAACTCGCCGCGCCCGGGGCTAGTTCTTGCGAACTGCTACCGTGGCGTGATCGGCAATGCCGACCAGGTCAAACAGCGCCGCAATCAGGCGGTGGGCGTCCACGAACTGGACCCGCTCGCCCTGGGCGTCGCGCGCACGCACCCAGCTCAGCAGCGTGCCGGCGGCAGCAAGGTCCATGCGCAGCAGCGCCGCACATGAGATAACCGGCGCGGTGGTGTTGCGCAGGTCGACATCCAGCCGCTGCAGGCTCGAATGCGACTCGCCGCGAAGGTCGCCGGCCAAGGCGGCAAAGCCGCTGTCCGTGGAAGGAAAGCTGTCCGATTCGCCGTTGGCGGACAACAGCGACCACACGGAGCCGGAACCCGAGCGGCTCCCCTCCGGAGCCTCGATCGTGGTGCATTCGCCGTTGGGGTCTTGCCAGGCCGGCGGCGACACCTCGTAGGTGATGCAGTAATTGAGCGCCACCAGCTCGAAGTCGTCCGGCAGGTTCATCATGCGCAGCGTTGCCAGGTGCAGCTGCCACCACACGTCATCGGTGCCGCGCTCGTTGTTGGGCGTTGCCTCGGCCAGCACGGCAAGCAGTTTTGCCGATCCGATGAAGCGCAGCTTGACCGGCGAATTCGCCCAGTGGGTGAACAGCACGCGCAATGGGGAGGCGGCATCGGCCTCGACGGCGGCCAACGCGCGCCAGTCGAGCGTCCAAATCGGGCCGGCCTGCGACAACGCACGCGTGAGGTTCACCAGCCCGTCGCGCGACAGCCGTGCGGGGCTGGTCCAATCGGCAGCCGCCGAGGCCAGCTCAGCGTGCTCGCTGGCGGCTACGGCCTGCACGTCGCGCGCCAGTTCGTCGAGCGGCAACCAGTCGGGGCCCATGCGCTTCATGCGCTGCGCGTAGCGCATGCGGGCGGCGGCAAAACGGGTGGCGTCGCCGGTGGCGCGGTACAGGTCGAACAAGGCGCGCCAGCGCGTCTCGTCGCGCTCGGCGGCGGCGTGGTCGCCCTCGGCGCCGGCACTTTCTGACGCCAGCGCCTGCAGAAGAATGGCTTCGGCACCAGTGTCGTCGCCATGCGCGAAACGGATCACGGCCTCTTCGAGCGCGCTGTCCCGCGCGAGCCGCGCCGTGAGCAGCGACGTGTCGTCGACCGCCGCGCTGGCCGGAATGGGAGCGGCCGCGGGGGCCGGAACCGGAACCTCCGCCACGGGGGCAGCGGCCGGCGCAGCCCTGAAAGTGGGCGCCGCGAGCAAGCTGGCCACCTCGGCCTCGTCCATCGGCGGGGGCAGCGTCTCGGCGCCGGCCTCGGGCGGCGCATTCGCCAGCACCTCGCCATTGGGGCCGCGGCCCTTCCACCACTGCTGCGACATCTGCTCCTCGATCTCGTCGATCTTCTTGAGCGTGAGTGCGCGCCCTTCGGACTTCTCCGTGGTGGTGTTCAGGTTGAAGGACGACGGCGTGACCGTTCCTTCGAACGCATGGGCGGCCGCTTCGCGTTGCCGCAGCTTGCGGAGCATGTCGAACTCGCGCCGGCGCACAAAGTCGTTGCGCTGGCGCCGCTCGATCATCTCCTTGAGCATTTCCCGGCTGTAGGCCTGGTCGGGCAGCGTGGAATCGGCGGCCGCATTCAGCTCCGACCAATCCTTCAGCGGATTGCGGACGAACTTCGCCACCTTGGAAAGGAGGCGGCCCGTTTCTTCCTTAGCCATCTACAGGAATTTCGCGGCGAACTGGGCTCTTGTGATCTTTCCGCTCAATCCCCGAACATCTTCTGCTTGAGTTCGCGGCGCTGCTGCGCTTCGAGCGACAGCGTGGCCGTGGGGCGAGCCAGCAGGCGGCCGACGCCGATAGGTTCGCCGGTTTCGTCGCAGTAGCCGTAGTCGCCCGCATCGATGCGCTGGATCGATTGCTCGATCTTCTTGAGCAGCTTGCGTTCGCGGTCGCGCGTGCGCAACTCGAGCGCGTGCTCTTCCTCGATGGTGGCGCGGTCGGCCGGATCGGGCACCACCACGGTGTCTTCGCGCAGGTGCTCGGTGGTTTCACCGGCGTTTTCGAGAATGCCGCGCTTGAGTTCGACCAGCTTCAGGCGGAAGAACGCCATCTGCTTTTCGTTCATGTACTCGGAGTCGGGCATGGCGATGACCTCGGCGTCGGTCAACTCGGCAGCCGACTTGGCTTTCCAGTTGTTGGCGAGCTTCGGGTCTTTCTTGACCGCCACGGGGGGCGGCGGCACCAGCGCGTTGGAGGGTGCCTGCGAGAAGGAAGACTTGGCAGCGGTGGAAGCCACCGATTGCGGCATGGAAGGCACGGTCAGCTGCGACAGCCGGGACACGCGGCCACCTCGCGCGGGAGCGGGTGCGGCGGTCTGTGCGGGCATCGAAGGTGTCGCCGTGGCGGAAGAAGAGGCGGCAGCCGTTTTTTTCATTGGTATCGGAGGGGCAGAAGTAACGGCAGCAGTGCGGCCGACAGTTTTGGATGGCGGTAGACCCGCATCTGCAGTTTTGGTTGCACTCCTGGCCGGGGCGGATGCCTCCGGCGGCGCAGCAGACTTTGCAGGCTTGACGGGCTTCTTTGCAACGGTCGCGGCCTTGGCCGTTGGCGTTGCTGGCTTCTTTGGAGCGCTTTTTTCTTTCGTGGCCGGAGCTTTTGCAGCGGAAGAAATCTTTTTTGCCGCGGGTACAGCCGGCTTTGCAGCCACCGCTTTGGTGGCGGCGGACTTGGTTGCTGGCATTGCCTTGGCGGCGGGTTTCTTCACGGTGACTGGCTCCTTGAACGAACTGGAACGCGCTTTCACTGGGTGTCTCCTCCCAAGGGAACCACTGCGGGGTTGAGGCCCCGGGCTCCACATTGTCGGAGTGCTCGCAGCGACGAACCCCGGGGTTATACCCCCGAAAGCCCGCCGGAAACTTGCGGCGCCCCCTGCCGTAGGCCACATCTCGCTCTTAAAACGAAAGCGTGGCTGCCGGAACAGGCGCGCGATTGTATAGAGAACTCAAAACAGAAGGGAGATGTACCTGCAAACCGCTTACGTCCGTTAGCATCCCCGGCGTTGCCGGAGGGGGCAACAAGACCTGCCGAGCCCATCGGGCCCTGCGGGTCGATCCGATCATTCATACAAAAGAGAAGAAATCTTGAGCAAAAAAGCAGTTTTGGGCACGCTGGCCGCAGCCGTCGCGGTTGCCTATGGTGGCAGCACCTGGTGGGCGGGCTCCAAAGTCAAGTCCAGCTACGAAGCCGCCCTGGAGGAGTTGCCGAAGCAGACCGCGCTGGTGCGCGTGATCGATCGCAAATACGAAAGCGGATTCTTCGGTGCGGTCAGCACCGTGACTTTCGAGTTCGGTTGCGCCGCCGATACGGCCGCCGCGCAGGTGCCCGCCGTCGCCAAGCCTGACGAAGAGGACGACGAAGAAGCCGAAGCCGAGAGCACGCCGTTCAAGCCCGTGCGCATTACGGTGCGCGACACCATTCGCCATGGCCCGATTGCCGGCGGCACGCTGGCCGCGGCCACCATCGACAGCGAACTGGTGCTCGACGTGAAGGCCCAGGCCGAAGCAGAAAAGCTCTTCGGCAAGGCCAAGCCCCTGACCGCCCACACCAAGGTAGCGTTCAACGGCGGGTACGCAACCGACCTGGCCGTGGCGCCGATCAAGCTGGCTGAAGAAGGCAAGGGACAGTTCGCCTGGCAAGGCGCGCAAATGCGCGCCGAGATGAACGGCGCCCGTACCCAGGTGAACTACAGCCTGGCAATGCCCGGCCTGGACCTGACCGACACGCGCACCGGCGTGACCCTGAAAATGGGCAAGCTCGCCGGCACGGCCGACATGAACAAGAGCGAAGGCTGGATCCTGGCCACGGGCAAGACCGAAGCCCGGCTCGACAGCTTCGAGTTCTCGGCGCCCAAGGGCCTGGGCGCCAGCGGCAGCGGCAAGCCCCTGCCCGCCGTGCTGCTGCAGAACATCGACATGATTGCCGATGCCAACATCAAGGACGGGCTCTACGAATCGATCGGCACCATCAAGGGCACCGGCAAGGTCGGCGAAACGAAGATCGACAAGTTCGAGATGACCAGCGGCGGACGCCGCATTCACGCGGCCGGCTACAAGAAGCTGGCCGACGCTTGGATGCAGTCGGCCGCCATCAACGGCTGCGGCAAGGGCGGCAGCAAGGCCTCCCAGGCCGCCATGCAGGCGCTGATGGAGCAGCTCGCCCCCGACCTCAAGGCCATGGCCAAGTACAACCCCGAACTCGGACTGGACAAGATGCTGGTCGAAATCGGTGGCAAGCGCGGCGAAATCAGCTACACGGCCGGCTTGGTCGGCGTGACCGACGAAGACCTGAAGGAACCCGGCATGGCGCTCCTGATGAAGCGCGGCGTGCTCAAGGCCAGCGTGCGGCTGCCGATGCAATGGCTGGAGCAGGTTGCCGCCACCGGCGCCGAAAGCGGCCAGCTGCCGCCGCCCGAAATGGTGGCCGGGCTGGTCGAGCAAGGCGAAGGCATGGGCTTCGTCAAGCGCGACGGCACCGACATCACGAGCCAGGTCGAATACAGCGAAGGCAACCTGAAGGTCAATGGCAAGCCGCTGGGCGGCATGGCCGGCAAGTAAGCCTCGGCTAAAGCTAAAAAAGGCGCTGGCCCCTCGGGGCAGCGCCTTTTTTATTTGGGTGGCCTCAGTGCCGTCAGCGCGCTGTCACACCAGGCACTGCTCGAGCCCCTGCTCCAGGATTTCGCGCGGCAGCTCGATGCCGATGAACACCATGCGGCTCTGGCGCGCTTCGTCCTTGCCCCACTCGGGGCCCAGGTCGCTGCCCATCAGCTGGTGCACGCCCTGGAAAATCACCTTGCGCTCGGTGCCCTTCATGCTCAACACACCCTTGTAGCGCAGCATGCGCGGGCCGTAGATGTTGACGATGGCGCCCAGAAAATCCTCGAGCTTGGCCGGATCGAAGGGACGGTCGGCCTTGTAGACGAAGCTCTTCACGTCGTCGTCGGTGTGGTGATGGTGGCCGTGCCCTTCGTGCTTGTGCGAGGGGTGGTCGCAATGCTCGCCATGCGCGTGGTCATGGTCGTGATGGTCGTGGTCGTCTTCCTTCAGGAAGTCCGGATCGATGTCGAGCTTGGCGTTCAGGTTGAAGCCGCGCAGGTCGAAGATGTCTTTCAGCGGCACATCGCCGAAATGCGCCTTTTGCTGAGGCGCGCGCGGGTTCATGTGCTTCAGGCGGTGAATCAGCGCCTCGGTTTCCTCGGCCGACACCAGCTCGCTCTTGCTGATGAAGATCTGGTCGGCAAAACCCACTTGGCGGCGCGCTTCCTGGCGGTCGTTGAGCTGCTGCGGCGCATGCTTGGCATCGACCAGCGTCAGGATCGAGTCGAGCAAATAGCTCTCGGCAATTTCGTCGTCCATGAAGAAGGTCTGCGCCACGGGGCCGGGGTCGGCCAGGCCGGTGGTCTCGATCACCACGCGGTCGAAGTCGAGCAGGCCTTGGCGCTTCTTGGCGGCCAGCAGCTGCAGGGCTTCGCGCAGGTCTTCGCGAATGGTGCAGCAGACGCAACCGTTGCTCATCTGCACGATCTGCTCTTTCGATTCGGTCACGAGAATGTCGCTGTCGATGTTCTCTTCGCCGAACTCGTTCTCGATCACCGCGATCTTCTGGCCGTGGGCCTCCGTCAGGATGCGCTTGAGCAGCGTGGTCTTGCCCGAGCCTAGAAAGCCGGTGAGGATGGTGGCGGGAATAAGGGCCATGGTGTGCTCCGAAGGCGGAAAACTGGGAAGAAGAAAAACTGGAGAGGCAGTTTAGCCAATGCCACTCAGTTGCGTTGGCGCGGGGTCAAGCCGGCTTTTTCACCACCACCAGGCCCTTGAGGTATTCGCCCTCGGGAAACTCGATGGTCATCGGGTGGTCGGGCGCCGCGCCCAGGCGTTCGCTGATGTAACCGTCTACTTGGGCGTCGATACCCGCCGAAGCCACGATCTTGTGAAAAAGATCGGCGCTGATGCCGCCGGAGCATGAAAAAGTCAGCAGCACGCCGCCGGGCTCCAGCAGCTTGAGCGCAAGGCGGTTGATGTCCTTGTACGCGCGGGCCGCGCGATCGGCATGGGCCGCGGTGGGTGCGAACTTGGGCGGGTCGAGCACGATGGCGTCGAAGGTGCGGCCCTGCTCGATGAATTCGCGCAGCACGGTGTTGACGTTGGCGTCCAGAAACTCGGCCTTCACGCCCGAGCCCTCGCCGCCGAAGCCGTTCAGCACCAGGTTGGCCCGCGCCTTTTCGAGCGCCGGCTGAGACGAATCGACCGACACCAGCTCCGCGCCTTCCATCGCCCCCGCCGCCTGCAGGCCCGCAAGCGCCGCCACGGTAAAGCCGCCGGTATAGCAAAAGCAGTTGAGCACGCGCCTGAAGCGCCGGTGCTGCGCCAGCTCGGCGAAGCGCTGGCGGCTGTCGCGCTGGTCGAGGTAGAAGCCGGTCTTGTGGCCCGTCGCAATGTCGAGCGACAGCTTCCAGCCATGCTCGCGAATCGTCATTTCGGTGGCGCTCTCCCCGCGCAGCCAGCCCGTGACGGGCTTCAGGCCCTCGCGCTCGCGCCCGCTGGCGTCTGAACGCTCGTAGAGCTTGTGCAGGCCGGTCGCCTCGAGCAGCGCGTCGGCGATGGCGGCCTTCCAGCGCTCGACGCCAGCTGAGAGGAACTGCGCCACCAGCGTGTCTCCGTAGCGGTCGACGATGAGGCCCGGCAGCCCGTCGGCCTCGCCGTGGATCAGCCGTACACCGTCGCTCTGCAGGTCGAAAAGGCCTCTGGCGGCCACGGCGCGGGCGCATACCGAGGCCAGAAAGGCGGCATCGATGCGCCGCGTTTCGACAAAGCTCCAGGCCCGCGCGCGAATCTTGGAAACTGGGCTGAACGCCGCCCACGCCAGGAAGGCGCCGTCATGCGATTCGACGCGCACCGTTTCGCCCGAATCGGCACCGCCACGTGCAATGGCGGATTCGAAGATCCAGGGATGGCGGCGCTGCAGCGAGCGCTCTTTGCCGGGCTTGAGGCGGAGGGTTTTCATTTGTGGGTGTCGTCTTTTTTGGGCTTGGCCCGCGCACTTGCTTTGGCGCGTGCCTGTGTATCCGTGCTCTCGGGCCGGGCATGCGCGCGCGGGTGAGCTGCGTCATAGGCCTTGGCCAGGTGCTGAAAATCCAGCCGGGTATAGATCTGCGTGGTGGCAATGTTGGCGTGGCCCAGCAGCTCCTGCACAGCTCGCAGGTCGCTGCTCGACTGGAGCACGTGGCTCGCAAACGAATGCCGCAGCATGTGCGGATGCACCGGCGCCGCAAGGCCGGCCTTCAGGCTGCGCTCGCGCAGCAGCTTCCACACCGCGTGCGAGGACATCCGCAGGCCCTTGCTGTTGATGAAGAGCGCCGCCGCGCCCGCCGGGTCTCGCAGCCCGGCCGTTGCCAGCGCCGGGCAATCGCCGCGCACCGAGAGCCAGTCGCGCAGCGCCTCGGCCGCCTTGCTGCCCAGGGGCACGATGCGGCGCTTGCTGCCCTTGCCGAGCACGTTGGCTTCCATCGCGTCCAGGTCGACCCAGCCGAGCGCCGTGTTGCTGGCGCGCGCATCCAGGCCGGTGAGTTCGCTCACGCGCAGGCCGCAGCCGTAAAGCACTTCGACGATGGCGCCGTCGCGCGCCTCGGTCCAGGGGTCGGCCTCGGGGTCGTAGGTTTCGGCAAGCCGCACCGCGTCGTCCACGGCCAGCGCCTTGGGCAGCGGCCGCGCGGCCTTGGGCGCATGCACGTCCTGCACGGGGTTGAAGCCCACCAGCCCCTCGTTGCCGAGCCAGCGGTAGAAGCTGCGCCAGCAAGAAAGCACCAGCGCAATGCCGCGCGGCTCGCGGCCGGCGCTGTGCAGCTGCGCCATCCAGCGCCGGATGTGCGCGGTTTGCACGCGGTCCAGCGCAAGGCCGGCCTCGGCGGCATTGGCCGAGAGCGCCTGCAGGTGAATGGCGTAGAGCTCGACCGTGCGCGCCGCCAGCCGGCGCTCCACGCGCACATGCTCCAGGTATTTTTCTACCCAGCGCGTGTCGGTCGTCTCAGTGGAGGTAGCCATTGAACGCATTGTTCACGACAGCCAAAGGCTCGCGCAATGCGCCCTTGAAAACCATGCCCCAGCGCTGCCAGCAGCGCGTGCTGGCAGCGGCGTACTGAACGTCGAAGTCCTTGTCGAAACCGGCAGCCCGCACCAGCCGCTCCACGCGCCACAGGTGGTAAGGCTCCGACACCACGATCACGCTGCGAATGCCCGCCGCCTGCAGCAGGGGGCGCGACAACGCAAGGTTCAGCCGGGTGGACGTAGAAGCCGGCTCCAGCAGCAGCGGGCCGGCATAGCCTTGGGCGCGCGCATGCTGCTGCATGACCTCGGCTTCGATGCGGCCGTCTTCCTTGTCGACACCGCCCGAGAGCACCAGCTGCTTCACGCGGCCAGCGTTGGCCAGCGCAATGCCGGCGTCGACCCGGCCCGTAAGGCACGGGTTGGGCTTGCCCCGCAGGTAGGCGCGGTTGCCGAGAATCAGCGCCGCATCGGCCGCGCGCCGGGGCGGGTTGTCGAGCGTTTCGGCCGCGCGCCGCCAAACGATGGCTGCAATGGCCAGGTACGCGAGCAGTCCGCCAAGCAGCACCGTCCACAGCACGGGCCGCACGGCCCGCCAGGACCGGTGCCGCCCGCTCAAGGCCGCAGCCGCGACAGCGCGCCCGAGGCCAGTTCGGCGATGCGCTCGAGAAAGTCGGTGCCCATTTCGGCGTTGAAGCGCTGTGCGTCCGGCGAGGCCAGCACCAGGAGGCCAAAGGCCGGCGATTCGGCATCGGGCCGCAGCGGAATCAGCGCAATCGACATGGCGCCGGCCGGCTCGGGCAGCCAATTGGCCGCCTCGAAGCCCGAATTGAGCCCGCAGTAAGGCGAAGTGAGCGAGGTGGCCAGAGCCTTCACGTCGTCGCTCACCCACTGGGCGTAGGCCTCGTTCAGGTAGTCGGCTCCGCAATCCCACACCTTGATGGCGGTTTGCGGCACCAGGAACAGCGACTGCAGGTCGACCGCAATGCGGTACGGCAGGCTGCGCGGGTCGCGCGTGGTCAAGAGGCCCTTGGTCCAGCGCTGCAGGCGGTCGGCAATGACCACGTTCTCGGTGCCGTGGCGCACCATGTCCATCAGGCGATGCTCCAGCGCCTTGATCTTTTCGCGCAGCATCTCGGCCTGGCGCTCCTGCAGGCTCACGGCGCGGTTGCCGTGTGGGCTGGTGAGCTGCACCTGCGCCAGCAGCTGTGCATGCCGCTCGAAAAAGTCGGGCGTGTTCGCCAGGTAGTTGGCGATGTCGTCTTCGGTGATCGGGTTCATGGCGTCGTCTTTGTTGTTTCTGAAGTTGGTCATGGCAGCTCGGGCACCTCGATGTCTCCCTCGAAAACCGTGGTGGCCGGCCCGGTCATGAGCACCGGGTTGCCCTCGCCCTCCCAGCCGATAGTGAGCACGCCGCCGTGCGTTTGCACGTCGACCCGGCTGTCGAGCAAACCCAGCCGGATGCCGGCCACCACCGCCGCGCAGGCGCCGGTCCCGCAGGCCAGCGTTTCGCCGGCGCCGCGCTCGAACACCCGCAGCTTCACGTTCGTGCGGTCGACCACCTGCATGAAGCCGGCATTTACCCGCTGCGGAAAGCGCGGATGGTGCTCGATTTGCGGGCCCTGCCGCTCCACCGGCGCCGTGTCGACGTTGTCGACCACCTGCACCGCATGCGGGTTGCCCATGGACAGCACCGCCACCGAAACAATGGCCGAATCGGCATGCGTGCCCAGGGCCAGGTGCCAGGTGTGCCACGCACCCGTTGGCTGCGGGTCGAGCCCCGCGGTGTCGAAGGGCACGCGGGCCGGCTCGAAGATGGGCGGGCCCATGTCCACCGTCACGCGGCCGTCTTCGCTCATGCGCGGCTCGATGATGCCGGCCAGCGTTTCGACGCGCACCGTGTCCTTGTCGGTCAGCTGGTGCTCCCGCACAAAGCGCATGAAGCAGCGTGCGCCGTTGCCGCACTGCTCCACCTCGCCGCCGTCGGCGTTGTGGATCACGTATTGAAAGTCGATGCCCTCGCCCGCGTCCTTGGAGGGGCGACGCACCGTAAG
This sequence comes from Variovorax paradoxus, assembly GCF_009755665.1. NCBI lineage: Bacteria > Pseudomonadati > Pseudomonadota > Betaproteobacteria > Burkholderiales > Comamonadaceae > Variovorax > Variovorax paradoxus. Next base: position 919,062 of record NZ_CP046622.1, on the reverse strand, counting down.
GATCTGGTCGGCACCCACGCCGAAGTGACGGTCGGCCAGAAAGCGGTATTGCGCGGCCGTGAGGCCCAGCGTGCCGCGGGTTTCGTCGAGCACGACAAAATCGTTGCCGGCTCCCTGCATCTTGGTAAAGCGGATTCGCATCCGGCGATTATCCGCCCCTGGCGTGGCGCAGCTTGTCCAGGGCCCGGTCCAGAAAGGCCAGCCGGTCTTGCCCCCAGAACCGCTCGCCGTTCAGGATGAACGTGGGCGCGCCGAACACGCCGGCTTCTATGGCCTCGGCGCTGTTGGCGCGGTAGATCGCGAGGGTTTCGGCCGCTTGCTCCAGCGCCTGCAGCGAGGCGCCGTCGTAGCCGTTTTCATCGGCCACCGCAATGCGCACCGCCGCTTCGGAGGTGTCGCGCTCTTCCGCCCACAGCGCGCGCAGCAGCGCATGCGAGAGCGGCTGCGCGTCCAGCCCCTTCAGCTGGGCGGCAATCACCATCCAGCCCGGGTACTTGTTCCAGTTGGGATCGACCGGTGCGCCCTTGGGGTAATACGCCGGCTCCAGGTTGAGCGGCATGCCCAGGTAGTCGCGCCAGCGCGCCAGTTCGAGCGCGTGGTACGTGCGGCGCGGCTCGGGGCGGGTCTTCAGCGGAATGCCCCCGGTTTGCGGACCACCGCCTGAAAGTCGTAGGGCTTGAGCGTGAGCCGCACATGGTGGCGGCGCACGATGTCTTGCAGCTGCGGCCCGCCCAGGTAGGCCCAAGGCGAGGAAAGGCTGTAGTAGCAGTCCAGCGCGATGGGCGGGGAGTTTGTCGTCTTCGTCGTCATCGCCGAATTATTAGGTCCGCATCCGTCAGCCGCAGCGGGCGGCAACCACCAGGCCTTGCGGGTCAAGGTCGACATTGAGCCGTGCCGGATCGGCCGGCGCCGGCAGCGGCGTGCCGGCCGCCGAGGTGCGGGCCGACTTGGAGCCGGTGCGGGTGCGCATTTCCTCGAGCAGCGGCGGATTGAGCGGCCGCCCGAGCGCGTAGCGTGCCTGCGCGGCCTGGCAGGCTTCTTCGGCAGGCACGGTCACAAAACTCGGCGGCGGCGGCGCCTCGGAGGTGAGCGGGCGGAATTCAGGCTGTGCCTGGCAGCCGGCAATGAACAGCGTTGCTGCGCAAAAGGCCGCCGCCATGGCGCCGCGCGCCCGCGTGGAAGAGATGAAACCGGTTTGCTGAGGCATGGGCATGGGCATGGGCATGGGCATGGGCATGGGCATGGTGTGTGTCGCTTCTTTCAACGGATCGTATCGCCGGCGGTGGTCAAATCCACCCGCAATGATCAACCTGAATCGTTTCGATCTCATCTCGCTGCGGCTTTTTGTCGCGGTCGTCGATGGAGGAAGCCTGACCGCGGGCGCGGACCGATTCGGCGTCTCACTCCCGGCGGCAAGCAAGCGCATTACCGAGCTTGAGCAGCATTGCGGCATGGCGCTACTCCAGCGCGGACAGCGCGGCGTCACCGCCACGCCCGAAGGCCAGACCCTGCACCGGCACGCCATCGAGGTGATTGCGCGGCTCGAACAGCTGGTGCAGGCCGTCGACGACCTTCAATCGGGCGCCACCGGCCACCTGCGGCTGTGCGCCAACCCCTCCGCTTTCGGCGGCTTTTTGCCCAGCGTGCTGGCCGAGTACGCCCGGCGCTATCCGCACGTGGTGATCGACATGGAAGACGCCTTGAGCGAAGACGGCATTCGCGCCGTGCTCAAGGGCACGGCCGAGCTGGCGGTGATTGGCGACAACGTGCCGCATGAAGGCTTGGAAACCATCGTCTGCAATGTCGACCAGCTGGTGCTGCTGGTGCCGGCGGGCCACGCGCTGGCCGGCCAGCAGAATGCCTCCATCGCGAACGTGCTCGACCATGACCTGGTCACCCTCGCACGCAGCGCATCGCTCACGCGCAAGGTGATGGCGGCGGCCGACGCGGTCAAGCGCACACCACGGATCCGGGTACAGGTGCGCAGCTTCGATTCGATGTGCCGCATGGTCTCGTTCGGGCTTGGCGTCGCCATCTTGCCGCGCGCGGCCGCCGCGCTTTACGCCCAGGCCCTGGGCCTTGTGCAGGTGACCCTCGAAGGCATCGAGATGGAGCGCGTGCTGCTGCTGGCCATGCGCAGCCGCGTGGAACTCTCCGCGCCGGCGGCCACCCTGGTCGAAATGATCGAAGAAAGCACCGCTGGGTTCAGCGGAGCACGGCACTCTCCGAAGCCTGCCGGATAAGGCGGTCGCGGTCCGCGGGCAGAAGAAAGCCCTGCGAAAACGCCTTCTCGGCGGCGGCCCGCACTGCGGCCACGTAGCCCTCATGGCTGCCGTAACGCTCCTCCAGCGACAGGCGCGGGTCGCCGCTGGCAGTTCGCTCGGCACGCGTGCGTGCAAACGGCACATAGCCGCCCACGTAGTTGCACACCTGGCCTCGATGGAAGCCCTCTGCGGTGATGTTGAACCCCAGGTAGGTGCCCAGCGGCGCCATCACCAGCACGGTGGGAACGCCGTCGATCTCGTTGCCGTCGGCATCGACCTTCGGCACTTTCATCGGAATCACCTTCTTGATGACCGGCGGCACATTGGTGGGCACGCCGGAGGCTTCCGCATGGTTGAATTGCGGTCCCCAGTCGTAGTCGAACACCGGAAACGCGAAGTTCTCCGGCAGGAAGATCGAGTCTGGAATGCCGGGCACCCCACTCGGAAAGCCCATCGCCTTCTTGTTGGCGTCGACCAGCGTCTTGCCCGCAAGCGTGGGCCAGCGGCTGGGCGGCGGGGGCGTTCCGTTGAGCACCCAGTCGCGCATGGCCAGACGCAGCACGTTGGTAATTTCAGTGTGCGGCACCGGATTTGCCGCCAACGTGCCGCGGCCGAAGTTGTTGCCGGGGCAGCTCGGGCCGGTGGCAGCCGTGGCCGCGGGCATGTGCGTGAAGCCGCCCGCGCCGCCACCGTGGTGGGAGCTCGGCACGTAATAGCGCCGTACGTTGCGCGGCAGCGGTATGTCCGCGTCGCCCGCCGTGCCGATCCACTCGGGCGTGAGCTTCAGTGCGTACACCTCGGCCGACCCGAAATGCTCGATCACCTTCGGGCAGGTGTCGTTGGTCTCGCAGCGGGAGAAGATGCTGCCGGTCGGTTGCTTGCGCACCGGGTCTGGCCAGTCCACCCACCACTGCGGGCCTTCGCTGCCCTGCTGGTAGAGCTCCAGCACGCCGTCCGGCTGTGCCCAGCGCGAGTTGGCCGCCACCCGGCGGCCCGCGATGATCGGCCAGGCCCCGTCGTACACCTTGCGGTTGCGCTCGTCTTGGTTCAGGCCCATGAAGATGAACTGCCGCACCATGTTTCCCGACTGCGACACCCCCCGCACCGCCGTGCCCTTGACCAGGCCAGCTACCGGATTGCGCGTGCCGAAATCGTCGGCCGCCTCGTAGCGAAAGAAGGTGCCCACATCGCGGAACGCCGCCATGCCCACGCCCAACACATAGGCGTTTTGCGCCGGGTACACCACCTGGTACAGCAGATTGGCGCTGAAGCCGTTGCGCAGGCAGATGTGCACCGGCAGGTTGCCGGGCGCATTGGCCGGGTCGATGTCGATCGGCGTCCCCGGAAACGGATTACCCGCGTCGCACCTGGCAAATGCCCAGTCTCCCGCCGCAATGGCCGTCTCTTCGGTGACGACGCCATCGACCGTTTCCTTCGTGTGGGTCTTCAGCGTTGCCTTGGTCGTATCCAGCGTGGCCGGAAGGTAAGGCACAGGGTTGGTTTGCACCATCAGCGGCTGCGAGGCTGCGCCGCTGCGGTTGACGATGCGTCCGAACACCTTGCCTGTGACAGCTACGCCATTCACCTTGGCAATGGGCACCGCCACCCAGTGATTGGTGCCCTCGGCCCGGTTGACGGGAACCCCCGTATTGCCCGCGTTGTCCGCCTGCCAGCCGCTGCGCAGGCCAATGTCGCCCAGCTCGCGCTCGTCCACAACAATGGTGCCCGCGCCACCCCGGTTGGGCACGTCATGCCACAGAAAACCGCTCGCCCGGCTCATGTCGACCGGCTTCACCAGATTGAAGGTGGTTTCGTATCGCGCCTTGCCGTCTGCGTCTGCCCCCAGCTTGATGTCGGTAATGACGCTGTTGTGCGGATCGTTCGGGTCGAGCTCACCGAAGGCACGGCCGCGAATCTGCTCATAGGGAATCGACTGCCCCGCGAGGGGCGCGACGCTGTCGATCACGATGCGGGTGACGCGGGCATTCGCGGGCGCGGCAGAAATAGCGATGGCTGCTGCGGCTGCCGCCGCCGTGAACCAGTGCAGACGCAACTGGCGCCCGATCGGGCTGTTGGGATGCATGCTGTCTCCTGTCTCTTTTCTTGTGCAGATCCGGCGCTGGTCTCAGCGCTTCGCATCCTCACAATTCGCAGGCGGGCCGACAATTCGCGTCTTGTTTAGCCGGTCTTAACCGGTGGTTAAGGAGCGGGCCGGCAGCGGTGCAGCCGGCCTGGATTTCATCCCGAGATGTCCGCCTACGGCGATATGCGGCGTGCACGTAGCGCCGTAGCGGAAGCGCCTCGCCACGCTGCTTGCTTGTCAATGCAGGAGTTGTCATGTTCAGGCTGATCAAGATCGCAACGGTGGCATGGATGGCTTTCAAGTGGTACCGGCGCCATAAGCCCGTGTCCGGCGGGGGAACCGTGCATTCGTCCGGCCCGGGCTCTGCACGCGTGCCGGGCAGAATGAGCTAACCACACCGGCCAAGCCGGGCTGACGTGGACCGATTCGTCGATCGGTCGACGCTGGGGGACATCACGGCCGATGTGGTGATCGCCGGTGGCGGCATTGCCGGCTTGTCCTGCGCTGCATGGCTTGCCGCCGACTGCGGCTTGCGCGTACTCGTCGTCGAGAAAGACGACCACCTGGGTGGGCGTGCGGCAAGTTGCCTAGACACGGCAACTGGGGACGCCGTCGACATCGGCCCGCATGTACTCACTTCCGAGCACCGCAATTTCCTTGCGCTGCTGGAGCGCGTCGGAACGATCGGCCAGGTGCACTGGCAGCCCGATCCGCTCATCACCCTGCTCGATGGCGGTCGTCAGTTGCGCATGCATGCCCCTCGGTGGCCACCTCCGCTACACGGGCTGCCCAATCTGCGGAACGCCCTGCGATGCATGTCATGGCGCGACCTGATGTCCAACATGAGCATCGCCTGGACCGCGGCGCGGCTGGACGAACCCGGGACGCTAGCGCTCGACGATCTGGACGCGGAGAGCTACCTGCGTCTCCATGGCGTCAGTGGCCGGAGCATCGACTGGTTCTGGCGGTCGTCCATGCTGGCCCTGTTGAACGCCCCGCTTGCCGAATGCTCGGCGGCTGCGGTGATGCGTGTCTTCAGATTGATGCTGGGGCGCAGCGGCTACTACTTCGGGTTCCCGAAGGTCGCACTTGCCGACCTGTATGCGCCGGGCTGCCGCAGGGCCGTCGAGGCTGCGGGAGGCCATGTTCAGACATCCTGCGCTGCGCGCTCGCTGCTCGCAACGGCAAGCGGCGCCTTCGAGGGAATGCTGCTCGAAGGCGGCCGCATCGTACGCGCCCGCGCAGGCGTGCTGGCTTTGCCGCCGCAGGCGCTTGCGGCCGTCACCCACGATACAGCGGGCGCCACGTTGAATCGGTTTGCAAACGGCGCGTGGTTCAAGCCATGCGCCTACGTGAGCACGATGCTGTGGTTCGACACCAAGCTGACCTCCGAGTGCTTCTGGGCTCGGGTCTGGGCTGAAGGCGATCTGAACACCGACTTCTACGACCTCTCGAACATTCGGCCAGAGCTCCCGCGCACCGGTTCTCTGATCGTGGCCAACGCCATTCATGCCGATGAAGCCTGGACCTGGGGCGATGCGCGGCTCGTGGCGCAAACGCGCCGGGAGCTTGCTGATTTCGCACCCGCTGCGGCCGGTGCGTTGCTGCGTCATTCGCGCGTGCATCGCATTCCGATGGCGGTGCCTTGCCCGGCGCCAGGCACCGAGCGGTTGCGACCTGCAGCGCGCACGACGGTGCCGGGCCTCTGGCTTGCCGGCGACTGGACCGCGACAGGACTGCCGTGTTCGATGGAGAGCGCAGCCCGCTCCGGCGCCCTGGCGGCAGAGCACGTGGCAGCGGCCTTCGGCATAGGGCTCCGCCGCGCGTTGCCCCCGCCTTCGACTCAGTGGCCGATAGCGGCGCTCACGCACAGTGGTTCGCGGCGGTAGTCTGCGCGCCCGCGCATAGCTGTCGAGAGCCGGTCTGCCGATTCATGGATTCTTCGACGAAGTCGATTTCATGGGGTCCCGCTCGCCACGTACCTCCTCGTCGTCGTCCACGCGGTGCCCTTGCGTCACGGGCCCGTTGTACACCGCATCCAGCACCGGACCCCGATCGGTGTCCTCGCCTGTGACCGCGTCGTGGTAAGCGACTTGCCCGATTCCTTCCATCGAGGGGCTTGCGGCCGCCTGGCTGCTCGCCGATTCGTCGAGCTCATTGGGTTGCTGCGGTACGGGTCGTTGAAGGCCATCGCCGCTGGCTTGCGACCAACGGGTCTCTCCGGGGCTGGCAGTGCGACGGCGGTCTGTCTTCGCTCCCGTCTCTTGCGTGCCTTCCGATTTGTCTGAATCGCTGTTGCTGTCCAGGTTTTTCATGTTCATCCGTCCTGCGTGCGTCTTACTGCACGGTGAGGTCGAATGAAGCTGCTGAAGTAGGACTCGCTTCACAGCGACCGTAGGCGATACGCGGCTTCGGCAGTTGAGCATCCGCAGGCATGCTTGGGTCACGGGCATTGTGGGTGAGCCCTTTCCCAAATGAAATGGGGAGGGCTTGGACAGGTCCCGCGGAGCAAAATTGCTGCCGCAGGCTATCTCGGGTTGGTTCGAGCTTGATGAAGTTGTAGCCTGGTTGCCACCCGTCAAGACACAGCTCCATAGACCAGATTCTTGTACAACATCCGTGTGTGAATCCGGTTGGAGGGACATTGCGCCATCAGCACGCCGACCAGCTGCTCGCGCGGGTCAATCCAGAAGCTCGTTCCCCAGGCTCCGGCCCACATTGCATCGCCCACGCTGCCAGGCGTCCAGCCCACGCCGTCGTATAGGCGAACGCCCCATCCCAGCCCGAAGCCGTATCCCGGGCCGGTGGTCGCATTGGGCACCCCGGCCTTGCCGATCAAATGGTCGGAGAGCATGAATTCCACAGTCTTGCGCGACAGGTATCGCGTCTGGCCGTCGGTTCCACCGTTCAGCACCATCTGCGCGAACTTCAGGTAGTCCGCGCCCGTACCAACCAATCCGGCGCCGCCCTTGAGGTAGGTGCGTGGCGCCGGGTCCGTGTCGTGGCGGTAGGCGCGCAGCATCGGCGCCTTCTGCGCGTCACTTTCCAGCGCCTCTGCCAGACGACCGCGTTTGGCCGGTGGCACCCACCAGGCGGTGTCGGTCATTCCCAACGGGCCGATCAGCATCTCTTGCATCAGCACGTCCAGACGTTTTTTGGTCGCGCGCTCCAATAGCAAGCCCAGCACGTCGGTAGCAATCGAATAGAACCAGGTCGTGCCTGGCTGGTACGCAAGTGGGATGGTGCCCAGGCGTTTGAGCATCTCGTCGCCGGTGATGTCGACTTCCAAAGATTCGATACCCAGGTCCGCGTACATCTTGCCGATGCGCGGCGACGGGCTGGCTGGACCGTAGACGAAACCTGCCGTATGCATGAGCAGGTCTTGCACAGTGATTGGACGAGACAGCGGCACGTCGCCCGCCGGCGTCTCGACCTTGAGATTCTTGAGTTCGGGCAGCCAGTTCGTGACCGGGTCGTTGAGCTTCAGCACACCTTGCTCCGTCAGCATCATCGTGGCGACGGAGGTCAATGGCTTGGTCATGGAGGCGAGGCGAAAAATGGCGTCGCGCGGCATGGGCTTGGTCTTGGCAGCGTCAAGAAAGCCAACCGCCTCATGGTGCACCAGCTTTCCCTCGTGCGAGACAAGGGACACGGCGCCTGGAAAAGTGCCGACGCCAACCTGCGCGTTCAGGGCCGGAGCGATGCGCCTCAGTCGGTCTGAAGACACTGCCGGAGGTGGCATGGTCGGCACGCTTGTACATCCAGCAAGGAAGGCGGTCCCAAAGGCGGACAAGGCAAGCTGGCGCCGTGTAACGGTCATTTTGTCTCCATCTGTTTGTTTAGAAGACAAATCCTTCCTATGTATGCGCGGCGCGTAAACGGGTGAAACCCGCTTGCGACGAAGAGCGTACTCGGACACACAGAGATCGAGAGTCAGGCTCACGCCCCGTTAGCCGAGTCTCCAAGGCAGCGTGCTCCGCGCCGTTCGAGTGCCGACTTTTATTTCTTCGTCAGGAATGCCGCCACCAGCGCGTTAGCGTGTCCGTGACCGATCTGATGCTCCGTCTTGAGCCGGTTCACGAGTTCCATGTGTTTGAGAGGACCTGCACCCTGGAGAACATTCATCCAGTAGGCGATTGGCTTCGCATAGGTCTTTTCAATCGAAGGAAAGTACGAAGCGGGGCCTTTGACTTTGGTCGTTTCGGTCATTGTCATTCCCTGGTGAGTGGGGCTGGTCAGGCAATGCGGGCAATGGCATTGACAAATGGCAGGCCAGGCGCTCGGCGTCTGAATCGTACTTCCGCTCCTGGCCGCTGAATTCTGCCAGTCAAGTTGCGCCGGTGAATGCGCATCCAGTCGCTTCTGGCCCGACAGTGCCCGCCACCTCGTGTGGTGCGCCAGAATGCGCCATGTCTCCTGCGCCCGACCTTGTTGCGGAAGCCGAGTGCCTGTCGCGCGCACGTGCCGGCGACACCGCGGCTTTCGACCAACTGGTGGCGCCCCACCGCCGCCGGCTTCATGCTCACTGCTATCGAATGTTGGGCTCCCCCTTCGATGCAGACGATGCGCTTCAGGAGACCCTGCTTGCCGCCTGGCGCGGCCTGGCCGGCTTCGAGTCGCGCAGCACGCTCGGCACCTGGCTTTACCGCATTGCCACCCGCGTATGCCTGCGGATGATCTCGCAGCGTCCGCGCCGCATGACATCGCCCGACCATGGCGCGCCGCTGCAGGCCACGACCGAACTGGGTGAGCCAGTGGCCGGGCCGGTGTGGTTGGAACCCTTGCCCGATGCCGAGTGGATCGGCAATCATGAAGATCCGGCCACCACGCTGCAAGGGCGCGAGTCGGTCGCTCTCGCGTTCGTGGCCGCGCTGCAGCACCTGCCCGGCACGCAGCGCGCCGTGCTCCTGCTACGCGAAGTGCTGGAGTATTCGGCAGCCGAAACGGCCGAGATGCTCGGCACCTCGGTGGCATCGGTCAACAGCGCACTGCAGCGCGCGCAGAAGACGATGAAGGAACGCGCACCGGCGGCCGACGCGCAGGCACTCGGGGCGCAAGGCGTCGATAGCTTGCTGCAGCGCTTCGTCAGCGCCTGGGAGCACCGCGACGTCGCAGCCCTGGCCAGCCTGCTTGCAGAGGACGCGCGATTCACCATGCCGCCGCTGCCTGCCTGGTTCAACGGCCGCCGCTTCGCCATGATGTTCTTTGCCGAGCGCGTGTTCCAGACGCCATGGCGTCTGCATCCCCTGCGCGCCAACGGCCAACCTGGCTTTGCCTGCTACATGCAGCACGCCGGCGCCGAGCGTTTCACGCCGGGCGGCGTGGTGCTGCTGCGCCTGCGCGGTGGGTTGATCGCATCCATCGACAGCTTCCTCGACCCGGCAGTCTGCCGACGCTTCGGCATGCCCGACGAACTTGTCTGATGCCGCTGCCAAGGCCGATGAGTTTGGCCCTCGCCCTGTCTCCAAGTAGATGACACGCCCCGGAAGGGCCGGCGGCGTGGCACAACTCCAGGAGACCTTTTCATGGCCAAGCTCATCGTCAGCATCCTCAGCTCACTAGACGGCTACTGCGCCGGCCCCGGCGGCGCGCTCGCCGGCCTGCCGATGGATGCCGCCTTCAGTGTCCACAACCTCGACTGCATGCGCCGCGCCGGCACGCTGCTCTTCGGCGCGACCACCTTCCTGATGTTCGAGGCCTATTGGCCCAACGTGGACCGCGGCCCTGGCAGTGAGCCGGTGCAGCGCGAGATTGCCGAGCGTGTGGGAGCAGCGCGCAAGGTGCTGTTCAGCGACCGCCTGGTCGTGCGCCCCGAGTCGCCCTGGGCCAACACCGAAGTGGTCAGCCGCGCGCAAGCCCCGGCACGCATCAGCCAACTCAAAGCCGCGCCCGGCCCCGACCTGCTGATCTACGGCAGCCACGTGCTCTACAACGACCTTCTGGCACGGCGGCTGGTCGACGAACTGCATCTGCTGGTGGGTAGCGTGTTGCTGGGTGAGGGTGTGCCCACCTTCGAGCCCGGCCTGGCTCAGAGCTGGAAGCTGTTGAGCCAAAACCGCCTGCCAGGCTCGGACACCGTGGCGTTGCACTATGACTGCCGGCCGAATTGAGCGGAGCAGCGCGCGCTCTTGGTCGCATTCCAACTAGAGAGCAGGCGCTGGGGGGCTGCGCTGCTCGATGGTGCAAACTTGCGCGAGTCCCCACTGCAAACGATCGGGCAGCCCCATGATTTCAGTCCATCTTCACGGTCAGCGCTTCCAGGTCCGTGCCGCGGCCATCGTGCTCGATGCCGGTCACCTGCTCGTGCACCGTGCGCCAGGCGATGCATATTGGGCGCTGCCGGGCGGCCGCGTCGAGGTCGGCGAAGCCGCGTCGGCGACGGTCGTGCGCGAAATGAGGGAAGAACTCGGCGAAGCGGTCGAATGCGGCCCTCTTGTCCATGTCGCCGAGAATTTCTTCGACCTTGCGGGCCAGCGCAACCACGAGATCGGCTTTTATTTCCGCGCCGCACTCGATCCCTGCTCCAGCGTGCTCGACAAGGATCGAACCCACCACGGCATCGAGAGCCACCTGAAGCTGGAGTTCCGCTGGTTCGCGCTCGCGGAGCTCGCGTCGATCAACCTGCGGCCGACCTTTCTGGCGACCTCGCTGCTGGCCGATCCGCTGGTGTTCTCGCATGCGGTGCAGCGTGAATACGCGTGAGTTCTCTTGGGAAATTCTTCAGTAGAGCCGAGAGTTTCTCCCGTGACCGCCTCAAGAGTCTTTCGAGGCGACCTGCTGTTCAAGCGTCTCGTTCACTGTCTTCAGCTTTTCCTCGGCCGACCTGAGCTTGTCCTTGAGCTGGTCTGTCTGCTCGATCGCCTGGCTGACGTCGGGGTGCAGCGTCTCTTTCGGCACTTCACTGTCCAGCACCGTGTGGACGACCGAGAGATCCTCGGCAACTTCCTGGACCGTCGCGGCTGCATGCTTGTTCTCTTCAAGCGCCTTGGCCAGATCGGCAGGGTCCTTGTCGTCGTGGGATGGGCGGGTCATGACACACCTTTCACTTTTGAAATCGGATGTTAGTCGGCATGTAGCAACGACTCAGTCGCTTCTGCGAGATCAAGCTTTCGGCCTACATCATCAACTCAACCGGCACGTATAAGCATTCACAGTCCGCAACCTATCGCAACAAGTGAGATGAGCAACGCTGCTCCAACGCCATGTCGCTCCAGACGGTTCTCATCGAGGACAGCACTACGATCAGAGAGGCTCTGATTCCGGCATTGGCAGACCTCGCCAGCGCGGAAGTTGTTGCCGTAGCCGACACGGCAAACGAGGCGGTCACCGTTCTCAAGAAACTGGGCACTGAGTGGGACCTGGCTGTGGTCGATCTCTTCTTGCGCGAAGGGTCGGGCTTGTCGGTATTGCGAGCTTGCAAGGAACGCGCATCGCACCAGAGGATGGTTGTTTTGACGAACTACCCGACTGAAGAAATGCGGCGCCGGAGCCTGGAGTTGGGTGCCGATGCACTGTTCGACAAATCGAACGAACTCGACCGCTTTTTTGACTGGTGCCTCAGTCCCGCCATTCCGCGCGAGCCTGGCTGAACCCCACTCCGCCAGCGCGCACCCGACGCCCACGCCGAAATTGCGCCTCGAGTCGATCGGTTGCGCGTGCGCCCGACGCGGCTTGATAGCCATGGGGCACCACCAGAACGTCGCTGGTGCTGTGGCGGAGCACGCCCTTGGCAACGCTTTCGAAAAGAAAGTCCACTGCTGCCGATGAAGGATGCTTGCCGACAACGACGAGATCGGCCCCGCTGCGCTGCTGCTGTACGGCCACCTGCCTTGCCGGGCTTCCGTGCCTGATGGCCGACAGCACACGATTGCGGCGCGCGTCGTAGGAGTCTGTCAGCCAGAACATTCGGTCCCGTGCGTACCGGTGGCACTCCTCGCGGTACGCCTTGATGGCCTGTTCAGAAACCTCCGCATAGCGAAGCTTTCCCTCATTCGCCATGCTGATTGCGTGGAACAACTCCACCTGGGCGTCCTTGCTGAGCGCGAACCCCAACTCGATCAGGCCACGCGATGCTTCAGAGAAATCGACAGCCACGACCATGCTGCGATAAGGCCCCTGGGCTGGCTCCCGCACCACGAGAACCGGCCGCCGGCACTTGCGAAGCATGCTCTCCATCGGCTGCCCCTGAAAGAGCGACCGGATGCCTCGAACCGGTGCAGTGCCCCAAACCAGGAGGTCGGCGCTGCGAGCCGCCGGGAGAATGTCCTCAAGGGTGAGCGCGATCCTCGCCACCGAATCCACGCGGATGCCATGGCGCTGCCCGAGCTGCAGCGCATGGTGCGCGAGCCGGCATCCGGCATCGGGTGGCGGAGGTTCACCAGGGTATGCCAGGTAGATGAGCTTGAGCGGCGCACCGTGCTCCGCGCACAGCTGTGCTGCACGAGAGAGGGCGTTGTCGCCATGCGTGGAGAAATCGGTGACGGCGAGAATGGAATGTGGGGTCACGGTAGAACTGCTTTCTGAATGGCTCGCGCCACGCTTCCGGCGCCAGGTAGGAGCCAGGGAGCGGCGCAATGAAGAGGAGGCTCGAATGCGAGCCGGGCGTCTATCGCTGGTAGTCGCCAGCGGCCTCGGGCTGGAAGAGAATGGCCGCGAGTTCAGCAGCGCAGCTGTCGCCGTTCGGTGTCAGCCACTTCGCGATGTCTCCGACCCTCAGGCCCAGCAGGCTGCTGCCAACCGGAGAGAGCACAGAGATAAAGCCGGCCGCCGCCTCGGCATCGCCCGGGTAGCAGACAGTGAGCGTTTGACGCCGCGCGGTGTGCAAATCGACGAGCTCCACCCGCGAGTACATCGTCACCACATCGGGTGGCACCGCGCGCGAGCTTGTCACTTCGGCGATTGCCAACAAGTCGGCCAGGCTTGAGGGAAGCTCGCGCCCGAGCAGTTTGCTCAGGCGGGCGAAGTCAAGGTCGGTGAGCGTGCGCTCGCCGTGAATCGTTGCATGCATTGACGCACTCCATCGAATGCGAGCGTCGTCCGACGGGGACGGCGACCGCTACCGCGCGAGGCTTTGTGCCCGGCGGTGGATGGTTGCGCTGTAAGGGGGAGAGAGCGGACCGCCGGGCTTAGGAATGTGCGGGCGTCAGCTGACGACGCACCTTCTTTGCGGCAGCACGGGCATAGGCCGCTGCGAGAAGCAGCGCAGCCAAGGCAACGTGGATGCAAGCGACGGTGGTGGTCATGGGTGGGAGTGTAGGCCGGCGAGCGCCGTTGTAGCCATTGCACCGACAATGGCCTCACACCTCTTGCCAGATTAGGCCGTCACCCGTCCCACCAGAACCTCAGCCTCTCGGGCCCAAAAGCCCGGGGGGCTTTGTTGTCTGCGAGCCGGCACTCACGCTAGGACCTGGGGTTCTGCGCCTTGGCAGCGTTGCTGCGTTGGTGGCGACGGGTCGCCTTGTCGATTGCAGCCTGCAACAGCTTCAAGCGATAGACCACGCGGCTGATGCCCCCGGCCAATCCGAACTCCTTGGGAAAGCCGCGACTGCGCCCTGGCGCAGCGGGCAGGCTCAACACCTTCTTTCCTGGGATTGCCGATTCCGCAAATTGGGCAGTGCTTACGGCGACGTCCTGCGCAACAGCCTCGAGCGATTCCATCGCCAGCGCCAAGTCCGCATCCCGCTTCGTCATCTGCTCCTTGACCGATGTGCGGGAACTCGCCTTCAGCGAGTCCGTTCTGCGGCGTGTGCTGCGCTCATACGTGCCTTTGCCCATTGATATTTTTTTGATGAGGAGAAGTCGCCGACGTGGGCCTTGAGGACCATAAGCTAGACCGGCCGGCACTCCTTTCATGTCGGCAAAGTTCCTCAAGCCGGCGAGGACGGCAAGACAGAGCGCTCCGAATCGCGCCTTTCCCATGGAAGTGGCCTGAAATGTGCGTAACATTTCGTCCCCGGGATGCGGACGGCGCGCTCCTGACAACAACTTACGAGTGAGGAAAAGCGATGAATCTCTATCCGCCGGATGAAACGGTCAGCGGGCCGCTCGCGCCTGCGGACTGGACCATGGCCGTCGGTCTGGAAGGCCAGGGAGATGGCGCTTTCTACTTCGCGGACATCCAACGTGCGCGTAAGAATGTCTGCCGGCTTGTCGTGGCGGGCGTGAAGTCGGAAGACGAAGCCCGCCGCTTGCTGGCGGTCAAAGCCCGCCACTGGATCGACGACTACCTCTCGCGACCGCACAGCGGCACCACAGCGTTCGACCCCTTGGATCGTTAGACGGGCGTCTCCGCTGGCGCTTCGTAGGACGCAGCGCGGCGCCAAGCGGCAGGCATGCGCATTGCCCCGCCAGGTGCCTCATCAAAGGAGACACCCATGACACTGAGTCCTGTTGACGCCAAGCCCATTCAGACCCAGCCGACGCGGCCCGCCCCAGGTGCCAATCGGCCGGAAAGCCGAATGCCGCTCTCGTTCCTGGTGCGGCTGCAGCAAGAGAAGCTCCCCGTGCGAGTCGCGGAGCCCGAAGATATCCGGCATGTTTCGGTGCTTTCGGCGACCGGGCTCATTGACGCCCACATTCCCGCCCTTCATCCCACAGCCCGATACGCTTCGCCACGGCTGGTTACCGTGGTGCGCATTACCGACGAAGGACGCGCCTGGCTCACGGAACTGGGTGAACCGCCGAAGCTCACTGCAGCCTCGATGCAACTCAGCCGAGGATCGCGGTTCATGTGAGAGCGACCGGGCGGCTGCGGCTCGATCAAAGCTCCATGCAATAGCGGCTCACAGGCGCACAAGCCAGCTGCGCCTCCAGCGCACTCCAGGCGCCCGAAGCCACCGCGCGATCGATATGCGCCTGGTGGTGGCGCCTAGATTCCCACGATTCGACCAGCGTGAAAGCGCACGCGTTGTCGCTGTGCCCGAACAGCCGCACGCCCAGGCAGCCATCCGCCGACGGCAGCGACTGCTTGACCTGGTTCATGAGCTCGGCGAATGCAGAAGCGCCCTCGGGCTTGGCTTCGAAAGTGATGATGACGTTGATCGGGTCCATGGAAATTCGCGCTGCTTTCAACAAAAGAAAAAGGAAGCCGGCAGGTTAGCCAGCGCCCTCCCCCGCGCCAAGACGCGAAGCTGCGAACACATTGACCATGGCTGCGAAGCTGCTGCAGCCCCCCGTCCCTTCAACCCGACTGCACGCGCCGCACGTACTCCGCAGGCGTTGCCTCGAACCGCCTGCGGAACGCGCGGTTGAAATGCGCCGCGCTCTCGAAGCCCACTTTCGCAGCCGCATCGCCGGGGCGCAGCCCGGTTCCCAGCATCAGCATGCGCGCCTCTTCGAGCCGCAAGTCGCGAATGCAGCGCATCGGCGTGACCCCGGCCACCTCCCTGAAACTGTGCGCGAAGTGCGAAGGGCTCATGTGCACGTGGCCGGCAATTTCAGCCACCGACAGCGGCCGGCCCAAGTGGCGGCGCATGAAGGCGATGGCTGCCTGTATGCGTGCGCCCGCCTTGGTAACGGCACTCGCGCTGCGAATGGCCGCCGCCGCCTCGGAGCGAAGCAGCCGCAGCACGATCTCTTCGACCGCCAGCGGCGCGAGCGTGCGGCGGTCCACCGGGTCGTCCGCCGCCAGCAGCAGCCGCGCGAAGGCCTCGACCACCTCCTGCCCCACCGGCGCCGTGAAGTTCTCGGTCACCCGGGCTGGCTCGGCCGCGAGCGTGCCGCTTTCTGCAAGCGCGACGAAAGACTTGACCAGCACGTCGGGCGGCAGGTCGAGGTGAATGGCGAGGTACGGCTCTTCGGCGCTCGCCCCGACCACGGTGCCGAGGCACGCGACCTCGGCGCCGAGCACCAGGCATTGGGTGGCGCCGTAGTCGAGCGACCGGCGGTCGCTATTACCAAGGTGCGCGGTCTTGCGGCCTTGCAAGACGACCACGACGCCGGGTGTGAGGCGTTGGGTTTTCTCGTAGCGGATGGGGTGGGAGAAGCGGTAGTAGCGCAGGCCGGGGTAGAGGGCGTCGGTGCGGCCGTCTGAAGAGGCTCGCGCCGCAACCATGTTCCGCAGTCGTGCCCAAGCAGCGGGAACGCTTTCAGATTTACCGTCGGCAACAGATAAAACGGGCATCGGCTGTGTTGTGGAGAGAAAACTGGCGCTACATGGCGCCGGTAGTGTTCCGTTGAAGCGCTTCGTGGACCATGCCAGTGGCGGCGTTGACGGTGTTGATGCGAACCAGCAGGGCGTCGTTGAGCAGGCGCAGCAAGGCGCTCAGTTCGGTGCGGCTTGGGGTGAGTACTTCGCAGTCACTCAGGGCGCTGGTGTCGATGAGCTTTTCGAGCGCCGTGTAGGCGCGTACTACGTCGTTGAGGGCGCCGGCATCGTCGCAGGCTTGCAGAGCGAGTGCGTCGAATTCGGCGTCGAGAGAAGAGGCAGAAGAAATGCGAGATTGCGGACGCGCGCGGGAAGATTCAGCCATGAAATGGTCTCCAAGGTTCGCAGAGGTTTCATCAGGCTTCCAAACCCGGCCACGCCATCGGACGCGACGGGGCGCAGTATATCGACGAGCTTTCATCTTTCCAGGCTCATTCGCTCCACCGAACGAGAACGAACCTCGCACTGATACTTGATTCAGACGCAACTATCTTCTGCTCCAACCCCCATTTATCCGCAAAGGTAATCCCAAGACACTCCTCCTAACCCATTCAGGAGTGCCTCATGCCAATCGCCCTACTCGCGCTGACCCTCAGCGCCTTCGCCATCGGGACGACCGAGTTCGTCATCGTTGGCCTCATCCCCACAGTCGCTGCTGATCTCGGCATCGGCCTTCCCTCCGCCGGCCTGCTGGTCAGCCTCTATGCACTGGGCGTCGCCGTCGGTGCGCCGGTGCTCACCGCGCTCACGGGCAAGCTGCCGCGCAAGGCGCTGCTGCTCGGGTTGATGGCGCTGTTCACGCTCGGCAACTTGCTGGCGTGGCAGGCGCCGAGTTATGAATCGCTGGTTGCCGCCCGCGTGCTCACGGGGCTGGCACACGGGGTGTTCTTCTCGATTGGCTCGACCATTGCCACGGGCCTGGTGCCGAAGGAAAAGGCCGCGAGCGCGATTGCCATCATGTTCACCGGGCTCACGGTGGCGCTGGTTACGGGTGTGCCGCTGGGCACGTTCATCGGGCAGCACTTTGGCTGGCGCGAGACTTTTCTGGCGGTGTCTGCGCTGGGCGTCATTGCGTTTGTCGGCAGCTGGGTTTTTGTTCCCGGCAACATCCGCCACACGCCGCCGGCCTCGCTGGCGCAGCAGGCCAAGGTGCTGGCGGAGCCGCGGCTCTTGCTGGTGTATGCCAAGACGGCGATCGGCTACGGCGGCTCGTTCATTCCGTTCACGTTTCTGGCGCCCATCCTCACGGAGGTGTCGGGCTTCAGCGCGGGCGCTGTGGGCTGGGTGATGCTGGTGTACGGTGTGTCGGTGGCGGTGGGCAACATCTGGGGCGGCAGGCTGGCCGACCGCATGGGGCCGATTCCGGCGCTGAAGATCATCTTTGCGCTGCTGGCCGCGGTGCTGCTGGTGTTCAACTTTGCAGCGCCGCACAAGTGGCTGGCGCTGGTGGCGGTGCTGATGTGGGGCGCGGTGGCTTTCGGCAACGTGCCGGGGCTGCAGGTGTATGTGGTGAAGCAGGCCGAGCGCTTTACGCCGCAGGCGGTAGACGTGGCCTCGGGCCTGAACATTGCGGCGTTCAACCTTGGCATTGCGCTCGCAGCATGGGTGGGCGGGCTGATCGTGACGCATCTTGGCTTGATGCACACGCCGTGGATTGGCGCGCTGGTGGTGCTGGTGTCGCTGGCGCTCACGCAGTGGAGCGGAACACTCGACCGCCGTGCCGGCATTCCGGTGCGGGCTTCGGGCCCGGTGCCGGTGGGGCACTGAGCGGCCCTCTTCTTTCTCTTTTTTGAAACGCATAAGGACGAACAACATCATGACAACCGACAACACCATTCCCGCCTTCGGTCTCGGCACCTTTCGCCTGAAGGGCCAGGTGGTGATCGACTCTGTGAAGAACGGGCTCGACCTGGGCTACCGACTCATCGACACGGCGCAGATCTACGGCAACGAGGCCGAGGTGGGCCAGGCCATTGCCGAAAGCGGCGTGCCGCGCAGCAAGCTTTTCATCACGACCAAGATCTGGACGGACAACTACGCGAAAGACAAGCTGGTGCCCAGCCTGAAAGAAAGCCTTGCCAAACTGCGCACAGACCATGTCGACCTGACGCTCATCCACTGGCCATCGCCCGGCAACGCGGTGCCGGTGGCAGAGTTCATGGGCGCGCTGGCCGATGCCAAGGCGCAGGGGCTCACGCGGCAAATCGGCATTTCCAACTTCAACATCGCACTGATGAAGGAGGCCATTGCAGCCGTGGGCGCGCAGAACATTGCCACCAACCAGATCGAGCTGCACCCCTATCTGCAGAACCGCAAGGTGGCAGAGTTTGCGAAGAGCCAGGGCATTCACATCACTTCTTACATGACACTGGCCTACGGCAAGGTGCTGGCCGACCCGGTGATCGAGGCGATTGCCAAGGCGCACAACGCGACCACCGCGCAGGTGGTGCTGGCGTGGGCCATGCAGCTGGGCTACGCGGTCATTCCGTCATCAACGCAACGCGCCAACCTCGAAAGCAACCTGAAGGCGCAGCAGCTGCGGCTGGCGGACGCCGAGATGGCGCAGATTGCCGCGCTCGACCGCGGCGAGCGGCTGACGGACCCCGCAGGCCTTTCGCCCGCATGGGATTGATACGAGTGTTTCAGGTCTGAGCTACCCCTCTATCGGCCCCCAACGGCGGGCTCGTGTGGCATTCTGAAGAGAGGCTGTATTGGCTTGCGCGCGCACTTTGTCGACGTGGCGCCTGACGGCATTTCTCTGCAACCACAATCGATCGAGGAGTTGCGATGCGGCAACTTGGACGAGCGCTGCGCGCGTTCGTGTTCGTCGGGGGCTGGGCGTTGGTGCTCGGCATGTCGAGCTGCGGCGGCGGGGGTGGCGGAGGTGGTGGCGCCGCGCTTCCCATTGCCTCGGTGGGTACCGCGCCTCCGCCGAGCAACACGCCCGCCGCACCGCCGGACACGCCCGCTACACCGCCCGCGCCCCCACCCGCTGAGCCGGTCGATCCGCCTCCGGCAACCAGCCGCGTGGTCTCCGACAGCATTGCCTCGGCCAAGACCGGCGCAAGCTATCCGCTCGAGATCTACCTGCCCGCCTCTTACGACGGCAGCTCAACGCGCTACCCCATCATTTATGCGCTGGACGGCGACGCGGTGTTCAACCCGCCCGGCACGCGCTTTTCCAACTTCAAAGACATTCTCGAAAGCCGCGGAACGCAGGCAATCCTGGTCGGCATTGGCGGCACGTCGCGCCGCGAGCAGGACTACACCCTGCCCGGCGCCAGGGCGTACCACGACTTTCTGACGCAGGAGCTGGTGCCGCTCATCGAAGCGAAGTACCGCGCCGACACAGGCAGGCGCATGCTCACCGGCCTGTCGCTGAGCGGGAGCATGGCGGGCATTGCGCTGTTTCTCGAAGGGGCGGCGGGCAGCTTGACGTTCTCGCACTTCCTGTCGTTCGAGGGTGCGTATGCGCACCAGGGGCCGGAGTACGAGAACCTCGAGCAGCAGATGCACGACTCGCTCAACGGCCGGCCCCTGCCCGCCACGCTCATCCTTACGCGCTGCAGCGATCCGGTCGAATGCAACTCGGGCCCTGTCGGCTCGATATTCAACCGGTTGCTGGGGCGCGTGTACCAGGGCCTGACGGTGGAAGAAACCACCTACTCGACAACGCACACCGAAACCGATATTCCGTCGTTCACGGATTCGGTTGCGAGGCTGCTGCCATAGGCCCCGGCGGTCGCCGTCAGAAGCGGTCTGGCAGCCCCATGGCCGGGTCGCTCACCGAATGCCGGCCGGTCTCGATGCGGCCGGCAAAGCGCCGGTAGAAAGACGGGTCGGCATCGCACGTCACCACAAAGTCGTACCACTGGCCGCTGGAGTCCAGGCTCCAGCGCATGGCGGTGTCGCCGCCGCCCTTGACGCGAACGCGCCATGAGCCGTCGGGATGGGGGCGGTAGATGCCGTTGTTGCCGTGGCCGCCGTGGGCGTTGTTCCGGTCGTTGCCGTGGCGGCGGTCGTTGTCGTCGTCTTCGCGGTCTTCATGGCGGTCCTTGCCGCCGGCCTGGTAAGCGTCGGGCCGCGGGTAGGCCTTGTTCGACTGCACGGTAAAGCGGCAATCGCGCCGGCCGTCGTTGCGCATCTGCAGGTAGATGTCGCCGCGGCGCGCGTCGTAGCCCACGCGAATTTCTGGCGCGGCCGCACCGCCGGCGCGCAGGCGGTTGAGGTCGCCCTTGAACTGCCGGTGAAAGCCGTTGGGGCCGAGCACCCACAGGTCGTACAGGCCGGCGTTGTCGGTCATGGCGTTCCAGTAGCCGTCGAGCTGCTTGCCGGGCTCGACTGCATAGCGGCGCGGCAGGCTGTCCGAAAGGTGCAGCTTGTCGTACACGTGGAACACCGCGGCCGCCTTGCCGCTGTTGGCGAACAGCAGCTGAACTCGGCCGTTGAGCGAATCGCTGCGGGCGCTGGTGTGCAGCTCGTAGGGCAGCGCACGCGAGGGCCGCACGCCGGTTGCCTGCACGGGCAACGCGGCATCGGCCGTGGGCACGATGCTCGGCATGGTCTGCTGCGCGGCGGTGAGCGCGTCGGCCTCGGCCTTGGTCTTGCGGCCGGCCAGGGTGGGCAAAGGCTCGTCGTTGGGGCGCTCGAAGTTGAAGGCGCTGGTGAGGTCGCTGCAAACAGAGCGGCGGTATTTGCTGATTTGCGGTTCGGCCACGCCGAAGCACTTTTCCAGGAACATGAGCGTCGAGGTGTGGTCGCACACCTGCGAGTTGACCCAGCCGCCGCGGCTCCACGGCGACACCACCCACATCGGCACGCGCGGGCCAGGGCCGTAGGGGCGGCCGTCCATGGCGGGTTGCCGCGGCGTGGCCGGCGTGTAGTTGTGATATTCGACGGCCACGTCGGCCTCGGCCATGGTGGTGGCGCCGGCAAGCGTTCCGTCGGGGTTGCGCGATGGTGCCGCGGGCGAAGGCAGGTGGTCGAAGAAGCCGTCGTTCTCGTCGAAATTGATGAGCAGCACGGTCTTGCTCCACACCTCGGGGTTGGAGGTGAGTGCGTCCAGCACTTCCTGCACATACCAGCCGCCCTTGGCCGGGCTCGATGGGCCGGGGTGCTCGCTGTAGGCAGACGGCGAAATGATCCACGACACTGCCGGCAAGGTGCCGTTGCGAATGTCTTCACGGAAGGTTTCGAGAAAGCCATACGGCATGGTGTTGCCGAAGCCCTTGGCCAGCGGGCTGAGCGGGTCATCGATGGCCGGGTCATAAAACGGCCCCGCGGCGGTGACCGGCTGCGTGATGTCGGTGGCGGGCACGTACACGGGGCGGCGGGCTTCGGGCATCTGCTCGATGGCGGTGCGCCAGTGCCTGAAGCTCATCATCTCGTTGCAGCCGAAGTTGTCGATCAGGCTCTGGTAGACCTTCCATTTGACGCCGGCTTTTTCGAGCCGGTCGGCATAGGTGGTCCAGGTCCAGCCTTCGGTGGAGGCGCCGATGTCGTTGCCCGCGTTGAACTGGTTGTTGAGTACCGCCAGCTGCACCTTGCTTCCATCGACCGGGCTGGTGCCGTTGGGGCCGTTGGTGCCGCTCCAGTAGAACAGGCGGTTGGCAATGGTGCCGGTGTGCATGCCGCAGTGGTAGTGGTCGCAAAGCGTAAAGGCCTCGGCCAGCGCCCGCTGGAAAGGCACTTCCGCGGTGTCGTAGTAGCCCATCGACAGCAGGTTCTTCGAGTCCGGCCACTTGAACATGCGGCCGTGGTCCCATGCGGCCTGCGAGTCGGACCAGCTGTGCGGCGTGCTGCCCGCGCGCTGCGCGTTGCCCTTGCTCTCGTCCAGGCGGTATGGCACATAGGTGCTGGGCGGCGATGTCTTGGTATAGGTCTGATGGAAGATGGTCTTGCCATTGGGCGCCGGAATGGCAAAGCGGTCGCCATAGCCGCGCACGCCCTTGAAGGTGCCGAAGTAGCTGTCGAAAGAGCGGTTCTCCTGCATCAGCAGAACGACGTGCTTCACGTCCTTGATGGTGCCGGTTTCGTGATGCGCCGGAATGGCCAGCGCGCGACGAATGCTGGGCGGAAAGGTGGCCAGCGTGGCGGCTGCAATGCCGGTGCCCGTGGCGCTCTGTAGAAACTTGCGACGTGTGGTCATGGTGGGTCGGTTTCAGGTGTTGATGATGCGCGCGCCTTCAGGGGGCGTAGCTGACGGTGGGTTCGCTGTTGTTGCCCGGGTCGGGCGTGGTAGATGCGGGGTCGGTCTTGGCCGTGTTGTCGCCGCTGTCCTTCGCGCTGGCGCTGGCGCTGAAGCCGCCACTTCCGCCACCGCCATCACCACCGCCGCATGCGCTCAACGCGCAAGCGAGGACCAACAGCGCGAGCGGCGCGCGCAGATACAAAAGCCGTGAATGCATGGATGAGTCACTCCTGATTTCGCCGAGGCAATTTGGATGGCCTTGACGAACGGCAGTGTCTCCGCCGCCAATGCATCAAGGCGGCTTCAAGCATACGAAGCAGCCATGACACCGCGATGTAGCAGCGATGCGAACCTTGGTAGGCATTGGTGGTGAATCAGTAATGCATTGGTAATGCATTGCCGATGTTTCTCAGTCGAACGGCGCCCATCGGCCGGATTCGGGGCACACGGTTGCTCGCTTGCCGTTCACCCTCACCTGCTCTTCATGCAGTTGCGATGCGGTTGAAGAATCGACGTCGAACGCAACGCCGAGTGCGCGCGCCACGCGGGCATCTTCAATGGGCAGCTCCCAGGTAAGGAACACCAGGGTGCAGTCTTGCTCCGGGCCGAAGCTGGCCGCATCGAAACCACTGCCGCCGCGCGGAACCACCGCATGAGGCTGGCCAGTGTCGAAGGCCAGGACCGTGCCGCGCGCAAGCGGAACGCGATGGCCCGTGGCAGCAAAGTGCACGTCCAGCCCCTTGTCTTCGCTCACGAAGAGATTGCAGAAGGCCGCACCGCCGTATTGCGCAGCATCGTGGTGGTACCTCGCACCGCGGCAAGCCATGAGGGCCACGTCGCTCGACGCAAGCATGTCGCCCAGGCCGAGTGCGCGCGTCCACTCCGCCGCGGCCTGCACGCAGCGTGCGTAGTCGGGCCAGCGCGCACGCGCGCGCGCCAGCGGCAAGGGCTCGACATCGCCGGGCTCCAGCGTCAGGCGCGAGGAAACCTCGCGCTCCCAATCTGCAATGAGGCGTGCGGGGGGCGCGGGCACATCGACCCTACCTGACAACACCACATCGCTCACGCTGCGGCTGCGCATGGCGTCGCCGCTCAGGAAGTGGGAAACGAGGTGGTCTTCTCGCACGCGATGCGGTGGAGTGGGAAGGCTCATCCGCAGCAGTGTAGTGAGGCAGGTTCCGCGTGCCCGCCTTCGCCGCGGGCGGCGTCAAGGCCTGAACGTGGACTCCCGCTTTGCATAGGCCAGCGCGGCGAGAAGGCCCAGGCCCGCCACGGCCGCGGCGCCCCAAGCCACCGCGGGGCTGCACAGCATGCGGCCGAGCGACGAGCGTTGTCCGCTTCCCGTTCCGATGCCCGTGGCGGCCCGTTCGAGCGGCGTGAGCGGCCGCGCCGTGTTCGGGTTTTCTTCGCCCTCAAGAACGGCCTGGGAAATTTCCAGTGGCGTCAGTTCATCGGCAACGGGTCCGGACAGCGATTTGTCGTTGGCGCGCATGCAAAGCCTTTCATTCGAAGTTTGAGTCTGCGGCGAAGACTCTCCTGGCGCCGGCCCGGCGTTCTACAGCCGACAGCGGACTTTTGCGTAGGCCGAGGGCGCGCACGTTTCGTTGCAGGCCGAAGTGTCCGTCCCGCAGACTCTCGATGATCGGCGCACCATGCCAACGACCCCACCCCGCATCGCTTTCGAATGGATGCTGCTCGCCGTGCTCGCCACCTGCTGGGGCGCCTCGTACACCTTCATCAAGATCGGCGTGCAGACGCTGCCGCCCGTCACGCTGATCGCGGCGCGCACGCTGATTGCGGGCCTGCTGCTGCTCGCGCTGCTGCGCATGCGCGGCGTGCGGCTGCCGCGGGAGCCCGCAATGTGGCGCCGCTTCGCGCTGCAAGCCTGCTTGAACAGCGTGCTGCCGTTCACGCTCATCGCGTGGGCCGAGCGCAGCGTGGATGCCGGGCTCGCCGCCATCCTCAACTCGACGTCGCCGATCTTCATCTTCCTCCTGGGCCTGGGCATGGGCGGCGCCGAGAAGCCGACGCTGCACCGCCTCTTGGGCGTGTGCGCGGGCCTCGCGGGCATCTGCCTGATCGTCGGCGTCGAGGCGCTGCACGGCCTCGGGCATTCGCTCTTTGCGCAAATCGGGCTGGTGGCGGCGGCCGTCTGCTATGGCTGCGCCGCCATGTTCGGCCGCGTGTTCAAGGGACTCGATCCGATGGTGCCGGCCGCGGGTTCGCTGCTTTGCGGCGCGGCGATGCTGCTGCCCGCGAGCCTCGCGATCGACCGGCCGTGGACACTGGCGCCTTCGGCCGGCTCGATGTTGGCGGTGCTGGCTCTCGCGGTGCTCTCCACGGCCCTTGCCTTCACGATCTACTTCCGGCTCATCAAGACGCTCGGGCCGATGTCGACCGCCGCGCAGGCCTACCTGCGCGTGCCCATCGGCGTGATGATCGGCGTGGTGTTCCTCGGCGAGGCGCTCTCGCCCACCGCATGGGCCGGGCTCGCGTGCATCGTGGCGGGCGTGGTCGCGATGACGGTGCCCGCGCGGCGGACCGCGCCTGACCAGGCTCCAGGCGTAGACCTCGGCTCCGGCCCGATCGGCCGCTGGGAAGAGATGCAGGTCTTTGATCTCTCCAAAGGGGGAGCGCCGATGAAAAGCCGCATCCGGCACATCGAATCAGCAGTAGCCGACCCACAGCCATTTGGCGCCAGAATGCGCCCATGAGCCACCATAACGACACGCAGGAGACCGCCGAACACATTCCTTTCGAGGAATTCCGCGAGGGGCTGCCGCAAGGGCGGTTCCGGGTCATCGTCAACCCCGCGCTGGCGGTGCCCTTCGTGTCCCACCGCATGCATGCGACGGCGTTGGCACTCGCCCTCATCGGCCCGGGCATTGCCGCGGCTCTGGCCGGGCATCCGTGGATCGGCGGGCCGTTGGTGGTGGCCGGCATCCTGGTGCGGTGGTCCGTCAAGAGGCAGGCGCCGCGTATTCTTTTGCACCTGGCCGCGCGCTTGCCTTCGGTCTACGAGCAGGCCGGCGAGCATGGCGTGATGGAAGTGCGCCGCGCCTGAGGAACGATGCGATGCAAACAGCAAACATGTACGCGGACCAAGGCGGCGAAGGCCCCGACCTGCTTCTCATGCTGCATGGCATGGGCGCAACCGGGGCCGTGTGGTCGCCCATGTGCGACACGGCCAGCGCCCGCTGGGCCGGCCGCTGGCTCGCCCTGGACTTGCCCGGCCATGGCCGATCTGGCCGGCAAGACTCTTATGCCGTTGGCCAATGCGCAGCAACCGTTGCGCGCGCCGCGCTGCCGCACGTCGACCCCGCGGGGCGGCTGGTGGTGCTGGGGCATTCGCTGGGCGGAGTGATCGCCCTCGCGCTGGCCACGGGCTGGTTCGGTGTGGCACCGCACCGGGTCTTTGGGGCCGGCATCAAGGCTGCATGGAGCGACGATGAACTGCGCCGCATGGAAACGCTGGCATTGCAACCCGCCAAGAAGTTTTCCACGGAAGAAGAAGCGCAGGAGCGATACCTGAAGGTTTCAGGCCTTGCGGGAATTGCCGATGCATCGGCGGCTGCCGCTGCAAGAGGCGTGGAGCGCGACGCCGACGGATGGCGCCTGGCGATGGACCCACGGGCCAACGCGGTCGGCAAGCCGCCGCTGTCTGAACTGATGGCGCTGGCCCGCTGCCCCGTTCACCTTGGCCGGGGGCGCGACGATGCGTTGGGGACGATGGAGCAGACCCGCGCGCTGGACCCCGATGCCCGCGACCTTGGACCGCACGCCCACAACGTGATGATCGAGGCGCCCGAAGCGGTTTGGGACTGGGTCGCTTCGTTCACCTGACCCAGGCGTCATTGCCCGTCGGTGGGTAGCGTGCCCACCACTGCCAAGGCGCCCTGGCGCGATCGCATGACCACGCCTTCACCGGACGCCAGCGCGACGCCCGTCAGCGCACTGATGTTGGCCTGGTGAGTGGTTACCACGAGCACGCCCGGGCCGCGCCAGGCCAAGAGCAGCGCCCGTGCACGCGCGCTCTGCTCCGGCTCGCGCGATCGATCGGAGAACAGCGAATTGAATGCACTGTCGACACGAGGCTTGATGGCGGGGAAGGCCAAGGTAGCGGTATCGCGCGCACGGCACCATTCGGACGTAAGCACGGTGGACACCGCAATGCCGCGTTCTCGAAACCGCTCGCCGATGCGGCGCGCTTGCTTGCGGCCCGTGTCGTCGAGGTTGCGCTGCGTGCTGCAGTCGTCCAGGCGCATGCCGGGCGGGTCTCCGATTCCCGGTGCCTCGGCATGCCGGAACAGAACGACGTCGCCGTTGCGCAGCGCGCCCCACCCAGTATCGGTCTGGCCCGAGCCTGGCGCGCAACCCAGCACAAGGGCACTGGCCAGCAGCATGCATACGGCAGCGCGGTTCATGTGAACTCCTGGTACGGGTCGACGCCAAATCGAGCCCTATAGTAAAGACCCGCCCTCAGCTTGAAAAGGAGTACCCGCTCGTGTCCAAGACACTTTCATTCAGGCCACTGGAAGAGCGCGACTTTCCGATGTTCCACGAATGGGTTCGGCGGCCCCACGTCGCCGAATGGTGGAGCGAGCCCAGCACGCTGGAAGAGATAAAGGACGAGTACCTGCCCACGCTCGACGGCAGGTCTTCGACCAGGGCGTTCATCGCCAGCCTTGATGATGAGCCGATCGGGTTCATCCAGATCTATGTGGTGCAAGACTCCGGAGACGGCTGGTGGGAAGACGAAACCGATGCCGGCGCGAGAGGCATCGACCAGTTTCTGGCAGACGCCGCGCGATTGAACCAGGGCCTCGGCACCGCAATGATCGAGGCTTTCGTCGAGCGGCTCTTTCAGGACCCAGCGGTTTCGAAAGTGCAGACAGACCCCTCGCCCGACAACGCACGTGCCATACGGTGCTACAGAAAGGTTGGCTTCAAGGACGTTGGCGAAGTCATGACGCCTGATGGACCTGCGCTGCTTATGCTGTATGAAAGAGAAGAGCCGATTTGATGACTGCGTCACTGCCCGCTGAAATCACCCCGCAGCTGTCGCAAGCGCGAGCCGTGCTCGAGCGTCACTTGGCCGACAACCTCCAAGCCATCCACCTGTTTGGTTCAGCCGTCGATGGTGGGCTCAAGCCGCTCAGCGACATCGATCTGATGGTTACCGTGAACAATGCGCTCACAGACCCGGTCAGGCGGTCGCTGATGATGGACCTGCTGTCCGTCTCGGCCGCACCGGGAGTCGACGGGCCATGGCGCCCCCTCGAAGTGACGCTTGTCGTTCAGAGCGAAGTCGTGCCGTGGCGATACCCGCCGCTTCGCGAACTGCAGTTCGGCGAATGGCTTCGCGAGGAGTTGCAAGCCGGAATCATCTCGCCCGCCGTGCCGGACCATGACCTTGCGATATTGCTCACAAAGGTGAGACAGCACAGCGTATGCGTGGCCGGTGCACCTGCCGTGGAATTGTTCGACCCTGTGCCTGAAGCCGACTTCTCGCAGGCCCTTCTGGACACTGTTGCGCAGTGGAACGACGAGCCCGATTGGCAAGGCGACGAGCGCAACGTAGTGCTTGCACTCGCGCGCATATGGTTCAGCGCGGCCACCGGTGAGATCACTTCCAAGAACGCCGCCGCGGAGTGGGTTCTTGAGCGCTTGCCCGACGAGCATCGGCCTGTGTTGGCGACAGCGTATGCGGCTTACTTGGGCTGTGCAGAAGACGACTTGGCCCATCGTGCGATGGAAGTGGCTGCGTTTGTGAGATACGCCAGGGCAATGGTCGAGCGCGTCTGCGCGGCCCGTTGGTTCGAGCAAAAGACCGAAATTTCTTCCCGTGGCTCACGCACTATGCTATTTGGCCGCAAAGATCATTTCGCCATCGAAGCGATGGTGGAGCCCGACTTGGTAGTGCCCTCCGCAGCATGGGGTCGAATGCGCGTTTGGGCCAGCGGGTTCTCCATTGGAGACTACGCAAATCCACGCTGCGGGCTGCCGCGTGATGAATTCGAGCAGCTCGCGATCAACTTGCCGGCTTTATGGAACCGGGAGTTCGACGGCATGGCTGACGTGGAATTGTTCGATTACTTGGACAGGCTCTTGTACGGCTGCCGCCGCGGCGCGGAGCTCTTCGACGACCGTACGTTGCCGCAATTGAGCGAGGATGAGCGGCTGTACGGCAAGTTCAGTTTTCTCATCAACTGGGGTGAGATGTTTGACAACAGCGGAAAGTCATTCATCTTTTGTCCGGATGGAAGAACCGTAAAGGTGTTGCACCAACCCCTTCGCTCAGAGCAATACATTTCTCTAGAGGCGCCGCTGGAGGCCGTTCGAGAAGCGTGCCACAAGTTCGTCGGGTGGTTCGATCAGCAGGTGCTCAGGCTTGCCCAACGGGCGGGGCGGGGTCGATGAATCTCAGCATTTTTGCCTGTTCACTGGAGGTGTGCTCCATCCCTTTAGACGAGTCGATGCAAAAAGGGAAATAAACAATTCATGAAGGCCCTGTGACCGACACCCGCAACATCCGCATGCTCACCCGCTACACGGCCTGGGCAAACTCACGCCTCTTCGGCGCGCTGGCCGAGTTGCCCAAAAGCGAGGAAGCTGCATCCGCATTGGGCGACATGATCAAGACGCTCAATCACGCCTATGTGGTCGACCTCATCTGGAAGGCTCACCTCGAAGGAGAACGCCATGGCTTCACTTCGCGCAACACAGAGGTGATGCCAAGCCTTGGGGAGCTTTGCAATGCACAGACGCTCATCGACGGCTGGTACATCGACTATGCCGACCGGATCTCCGGCACGGCGCACGATGAAGTCGTGCACTTCGAGTTCGTCGACGGCGGCCCCGGGGCGATGACCCGCGGCGACATGCTGCTCCACGTGGTGAATCACAAGACCTACCACCGCGGATATGTGGCGCAGATGCTTTACCAGGCATCGCTTCGTCCCCCGACGATGGACTTGCCGGTGTTCTTGAGGGATGTTCCGCTTGTTCTTTGAGGAGTAGACATGCAGATTCGCAGCGTTGCTGCTTCCGACGTCGAGGCGGTTTATCGGCTCCTTTCGGCTAACGGATGGGCCCACCGGATCTCTGGTGCCGAGTACCTCGGCCAGCTGATCTCGGCATCGCATGCGTCGGTGATCGCGGTGGCAGATGACCAGGTTGTCGGCTTTGCGCGCGCCATCGGCGACGGCCTGTCCAATGGCTACCTGTCCATGGTTGTGGTCGCCGAGCCGTTCCGCCGAAGAGGCATCGGACAGGCGCTCGTGCAGCACATCGTAGGTTCGGAGACAGACATCACATGGGTGCTGCGGGCGGGCAGACCCGGGGCCGCCGAGTTCTTCGCCAAGCTGGGCTTCCAAATTTCGTCGGTTGCGATGGAGCGGCCGCGGGGCCAATGGCCAACGAAGCTCGAACGCAGGCTCACCACGATGGTGGCCGCGTCAGACCCGCTGATGGCCGCGCTGCGTGCGGTTCGCTCGCTTCAACTCCAGTCCTGGTGCATCGGTGCCGGCGCCATCCGCTCGTTGGTGTGGGACACCCTGCATGGTTTCGACCACCGTTCGCCCGTCGAAGACATGGACGTTGTCTACTTCGATGCGAATGCCGGTCCCGAGCACGATGCCCATCTCGAAAAGCAGCTTCGCTCGGCCATGCCAACCCTCTGCTGGGAAGTAACGAATCAGGCCGGCGTCCATCGCTGGTTCGCCGACGCCCTCGGCCAGGTTGTTGCGCCGCTCGCCTCGCTGGAAGAAGGCGTTGCGACTTGGCCGGAGTTCGCCACGTGCGTTGGCGTGTACCTCAACAGCGACGGAACACTGGGCGTCGTTGCTCCGCACGGGCTTGATGATCTTTTCGGGCTGCGCGTCCGGCACAACCCGCAGAGGGCAAGCGCTGCGACCTACCGCGAGCGCGTTCAGGCCAAGCGGTTTGCCGAGCGGTGGCCCCGGCTTTCGATTGACGCGGCTTGATTGCCCAATGAACTGAACGCTTCGGAGAGCGACAGCACACGCCCGCAGTTCACCGCCTGGTAGCCCGGCAGCCGGTTCACCGCCTGCTGGTAGGCATCGCTGCGCAGAATGTCGAGCATCCGCTGCACGATGGGCGCCGCGAGCGAGCGTTCGTCGCACAAGAGAAAGTAGCGCTCCACCTGGTTGGAGATGAAGTCCAGCTTGAACTGCCGCGCGGGCGTTTCCACGCCGTAGCCCGCGTCGGCCATGCCGCTGGCCACGAAGGCGGCCACGGCTGCGTGCGTGAACTCGCATTGCTCGTAGCCCTTGATCGATTCGGGCGCAATGCCCTGCTCGCGCAACTGAAGATCGAACAGGTAGCGCGTGCCTGAACCCGCCTGCCGGTTGATAAAGCGGACATCGGGGCGCGCGAGGTCGGCCAGCGTGTAGATCTTTTTCGGATTGCCGGGCGCCACCATCAGGCCCTGGTGGCGCGTTGCCATGCCGATGACCTTCTGCGTGTCGGCGTTGAGCCAGGCGCCGTAGTGGGTTACGGCTTCGGCCTCGAATGCGCCGAGCGGCACGTGAAAGCCCGCCACGTCGCAGCTGCCGTGATGCAGCGAGGCCACGGCCTCTTCGCTGCCGCAGTAGCGCAGATCGCCCGGCACCTGCGCCGCGGCCAGGAAGCCGTGCAATGCCTCGATGGCAAAACCGTGGCTGGCGTGAATGCGCAGCAAGTTGGGCGCGGTGGGAATCAGCTTTTCTATCTCCGCGCCCAGTTCGGATGCCAGCGAATCGAGCAACGGCGAAAGGCGCGCGGTAATGCGGCGGTCTGCCCACACCAGCTTTTCGCCCAGCGGCGTGAGGCTGGAGCCCTTGCCCCGCTGCATGGCTACGAGCGGCTGGCCAAACATGGCTTCGCCCTGGCGGATGAGCTCCCATGCGTGGCGGTAGGACACGCCGGCCTCCGTGCAGGCACTGGACAGGCTGCCGTGCTCCAGCACCTTCACCAGCAGCTCGATCACCCGCGGCGCGAGGGCTGCGCCATCCGGCTGGCGAATGGTCCATTGCGGCTTGATGTGCACTTCATGCATGGATTTAGGCTTTTAAAAGCATATTTATTGGGCTGACCGCTTCATATTGTGGCACTTGGTTCTGCTCCATACACTCGCGCAACCACGAGTATGGCAACTCCGAAATTAGGAGATGAAAAGCATATGACAGAGACAACAGATACGGCAGGCCCGGGCATCGCGGCGTCCATCGCCGCCGCGCACAAGGACGTGCCGGGCGGGCTGCTGCCCGCGCTGCACGGCATACAAGACGCACAGGGCTACGTGCCGCCCGATGCGGTGCCGCTCGTGGCCGAGCAGTTCAACCTGTCGCGCGCCGAGGTGCATGGCGTGGTCAGCTACTACCACCACTTTCGCTCTGCGCCGGCGGGCCGGCTGCTGGTGCAGGTCTGCCGGGCCGAGGCCTGCAAGGCCATGGGTGCGGACGCACTGCTGCAGCATGCCGAGCAACGGCTGGGCTGCGGCGTGCATGGCACCTCGGCCGACGGCCAGTACTCGCTGGAACCGGTGTTCTGCCTGGGCCTGTGCGCCTCGTCGCCGTCCATTGCAATCAACGATGAAGTGCATGCGCGCATCACGCCGGCGCTGTTCGACGAGATCGTCGAGGAAGCGCGGCAAGCCTCATGACCACCACCGTGTATGTTCCCCGCGACTCCGCCGCACTGGCGGTGGGCGCCGACCGGGTGGCCCGGCAGATTGCAGCCGAAGCGCTTGCACGCAACCTGCCGGTACGCATCGTGCGCAACGGCTCGCGCGGCCTCTTCTGGCTGGAAACGCTGGTCGAAGTGCAAACACCGCAAGGCCGCGTCGCCTATGGCCCGGTCGTGCGCGCCGACGTTCCCGGCCTGTTCGACGCAGATTTTCTTGGCGGCGGCGCGCATGCGCTGAACCTGGGCCTCACGGAAGAGATTGCCTATCTGAAGAAGCAGGAGCGCCTGACCTTTGCGCGCATGGGCGTGACCGATCCGGTGTCGGTGGCCGATTACGAGGCGCACGAAGGCTTTGCGGGGCTGCGCCGGGCGCTGGCCTTGGCGCCGGCGGATATCGTGCAGCAGGTGCTCGACTCCGGATTGCGCGGCCGCGGCGGCGCCGCCTTTCCGGCCGGCATCAAGTGGAAGACGGTGCTGGCCGCGCAGGCGCGCCAAGAATACATCGTCTGCAACGCGGACGAAGGCGACTCGGGCACCTTCTCGGACCGCATGACGATGGAAGGCGATCCGCTCATGCTGGTCGAGGGCATGGCCATTGCGGGCATTGCGACGGGCGCAACCGAGGGCTACATCTACGTGCGATCGGAATACCCGCATGCCATTGCCACGCTGAACGAGGCCATCGGCAATGCGGAGCAGGCGGGTTTCCTGGGCGATGACATCCTGGGTTCGGGCCGCAGCTTCCGCCTGATTGTGCGCAAGGCTGCGGGCGCCTATGTGTGCGGCGAAGAAACCGCGTTGCTCGAAAGCCTGGAAGGCCGCCGCGGCATCGTGCGCGCCAAGCCGCCGCTGCCGGCGCTGCAGGGGCTGTTCGGCCAGCCCACGGTGATCAACAACGTGATCACGCTGGCGTCGGTTCCCCTCATCCTGGCGCGCGGGGCCGACTTCTACAAGCACTACGGCGTGGGCCGCTCGCGCGGCACGCTGCCGTTTCAGCTGGCCGGAAACATCCGGCACGGGGGCCTGGTCGAAAAGGCGTTCGGCCTCACGCTGCGCGAGCTTCTGTACGATTTTGGCGGCGGGAGTGCGAGCGGCCGGCCGATCAAGGCGGTGCAGGTGGGCGGGCCGCTGGGCGCCTATGTGCCCGAATCGCAATGGGACCTGCCGCTCGACTACGAGGCCTATGCCGCCGTGGGCGCGGTAGTGGGCCACGGCGGCATCGTGGTGCACGACGACACGGCCGACATGTCGCAGCTGGCCCGCTATGCCATGGAGTTCTGCGCGATCGAGTCGTGCGGCAAGTGCACGCCCTGCCGCATCGGCTCCACGCGCGGCGTGGAAGTCATCGACAAGATCACCAGCAACCAGAACCGGCCGCAGCAGGTCATTTTGCTGCGCGACCTGTGCGACACCATGCTGCACGGCTCGCTTTGCGCCATGGGCGGCATGACGCCCTACCCCGTGCTGTCGGCCATCAATCACTACCCGGAGGACTTCGGCATCGAAGCCCCCGACCGCGCTGCAGCCTAGTTGACAGGAGCCACTCCATGCTGAACCCATCGCAAGATATCGACTACGGCACGCCCAAGCGCGAGTCCACCGAAGAAGTCACGCTCGAAATCGACGGCATGCAGGTGACGGTGGCCAAGGGCACCTCGCTGATGCGCGCCGCGGTGGACGCGGGCGTGCAGGTGCCCAAGCTGTGCGCCACCGACAGCCTGGAGCCCTTCGGCTCTTGCCGGCTGTGCCTGGTGGAGATCGACGGGCGCAAGGGCTATCCGGCGTCGTGCACCACGCCGGCAGAGGCCGGCATGAAGGTGCGCACGCAAAGCCCCAGGCTGCAGGAGCTGCGCAAGGGCGTGATGGAGCTGTATATCTCCGACCATCCGCTCGACTGCCTTACCTGCGCCGCCAACGGCGACTGCGAACTGCAGGACATGGCCGGCGTGACCGGGCTGCGCAACGTGCGCTACGGCTACGACGGCGCCAATCACCTGAAGAGCGCCAAGGACGAATCCAATCCGTATTTCACGTACGACCCGTCCAAGTGCATCGTGTGCAACCGCTGCGTGCGCGCTTGCGAAGAAACGCAGGGCACCTTTGCGCTCACCATCAGCGGGCGCGGCTTCGAGTCGCGCGTATCGCCGGGCCAGGACGAGCCCTTCATGGATTCCGAATGCGTGAGCTGCGGCGCCTGCGTGCAGGCCTGCCCCACGGCCACGCTGCAAGAAAAATCGGTTATCTGGCTGGGCCAGGCCGAGCACAGCGCCATTACCACCTGCGCCTACTGCGGCGTGGGCTGCGGCTTCAAGGCCGAGATGAAGGGCAACGAAGTGGTGCGCATGGTGCCGTGGAAAGACGGCAAGGCCAACGAAGGCCACTCCTGCGTGAAAGGCCGCTTTGCCTGGGGCTACGCCACCCACAAGGACCGGGTGCTCAAGCCCATGATCCGCAGCAAGATCACCGACCCATGGCAGGAGGTGAGCTGGGATGAAGCCGTCAACTACGCCGCGAGCGAGTTCCGCCGCATCCAGGCCAAGTACGGCACCGATTCCATCGGCGGGCTCGTGTCGTCGCGCTGCACCAACGAGGAAGGCTACCTGGTCCAAAAGCTGGTGCGCGCGGCCTTCGGCAACAACAACGTCGACACCTGCGCGCGCGTGTGCCATTCGCCCACGGGCTACGGGCTGAAGCAGACCATGGGTGAATCGGCCGGCACGCAGACCTTCAAGTCGGTGGAAAAGTCGGACGTGATCATGGTGATCGGCGCCAATCCGTCAGACGGCCACCCGGTGTTCGCATCGCGCATGAAGAAGCGCCTGCGTGCCGGCGCGCGGCTGATCGTGGTCGATCCGCGCACCATCGACCTGGTGAGGTCGCCGCACGTCAAGGCCGACTATCACCTGAAGCTCAAGCCCGGCACCAACGTGGCGGTCATCAGCGCCATGGCGCACGTGATCGTGACCGAAGGCCTGGTCGACGAGGCCTTCGTGGCCGAGCGCTGCGAGCCCAAGTCGTTCAACGAATGGCGCGAATTTGTCGCGCGCCCGGCCAACTCGCCCGAGGCCATGGAAGAAGTGACCGGCGTGCCGGCCGCCGACCTGCGCGCCGCGGCACGGCTGTTTGCCCAAGGCCACGACGGCAAGCGCAACGCCGCCATCTACTACGGCCTGGGTGTGACGGAGCACAGCCAGGGCTCGACCATGGTGATGGGCATTGCCAACCTGGCCATGGCCACGGGCAACGTGGGCCGCGAGGGCGTGGGGGTGAATCCGCTGCGCGGCCAGAACAACGTGCAGGGCTCGTGCGACATGGGCTCGTTTCCGCATGAGCTGCCGGGCTACCGCCATGTGTCCGACAGCACCGCGCGCGGCAGCTTCGAATCGGCCTGGGGCGTGGAGCTGCGGCCCGAGCCGGGCCTGCGCATTCCCAACATGTTCGATGCCGCCATTACCGGTAGCTTCAAGGGCTTGTACTGCGAAGGTGAAGACGTGGTGCAGTCGGACCCGAACACCCAGCACGTGGCCGAAGCCATGATGGCGATGGAATGCATCGTGGTGCAGGACCTGTTCCTGAACGAAACCGCCAAGTACGCCCACGTGTTCTTGCCTGGTGCGTCGTTCCTGGAAAAAGACGGCACCTTCACCAACGCCGAGCGGCGCATCTCGCGCGTCACCAAGGTCATGCCGCCGAAGGCGGGCTATGCCGACTGGGAGGTGACGCAGCTGCTCTCCAACGCGCTGGGCTACCCCATGAACTATTCGAGCGCCGAAGAAATCATGAACGAGATCGCCGCGCTCACGCCCACCTTCACGGGCGTGAGCTACGCCAAGCTGGCAAAGCTGGGCAGCGTGCAGTGGCCGTGCAACGAGGCCGCACCCGAAGGCACGCCGACCATGCACATCGACCAATTCGTGCGCGGCAAGGGCAAGTTCATCATCACGCAGTACGTGGCCACCGATGAGAAGGTCACGCGCATGTACCCGCTGATATTGACCACCGGGCGCATCCTCTCGCAGTACAACGTGGGCGCGCAGACCCGCCGCACCGAGAACAACCAGTGGCACAGCGAAGACCGGCTGGAGATCCATCCGGCCGACGCGGAGGACCGCGGCATTGCCGAGGGCGACTGGGTCGGCATCCGGAGCCGGGCCGGCGAAACCGTGCTGCGGGCCACCATCACGGAGCGTGTGCAGCCGGGCGTGGTGTACACCACCTTCCACTTTCCGGAATCGGGGGCCAACGTGATCACCACCGACAACTCCGACTGGGCCACCAACTGCCCCGAATTCAAGGTGACCGCGGTGCAGGTGATGCCGGTGATGCAGCCTTCCGAATGGCAGCAGGAGTACAGCCGCTTCAATGCGCTGCAAGAAGAACTGCTGAACAAGCGGCTCGGCGAAGCGGCAGAAACAGCGGTGGCCAAATGAACCTGGCCGACATACCGCTGCGGCCCGGAGGCGCCGAGTTGCTGCCCGTGCGCGGCGTGCGCGCACGGCAGGCTTTCGACAACCGCGACTGGGTGGCCGTGGAGATACCGGTTGCGCTGGAGTTCAACGGCATTGCGCACGCCGTGATGCTTGCAACACCCACCGACCTGGCCGACTTTGCGCTGGGCTTTGCGCTCAGCGAGGGCATCTTGCTGGCGCGCGGCGAGCTCTACGGCATCGAGGAAGAGTACGGGCCCGAGGGCATTACCCTGAAGCTCGAAGTCGCAAGCGCGGCCTTCGCGCGGCTGAAGGATCGGCGCCGCTCGATGGCCGGCCGCACGGGCTGCGGACTGTGCGGCACCGAAAGCCTCGCGCATGTCGCGCGCGCGCTGCCGGCTTTGCCGCCGGGCCCCTCGCTCGCGAAGAGCGCTGTGGCCCGCGGCATGCGGGAGCTTGCGTCGCTGCAGGTGCTGCAGAAGGTGACGGGCGCGGTGCACGCGGCGGCCTGGTGCACGGCAGAAGGCGAGGCCCTGCTGGTGCGCGAAGACGTTGGCCGGCACAACGCGCTCGACAAGCTGGTGGGTGCGCTTGCCAAGAGCACGGTGGCCGCTTCCACCGGCTTCATCGCCGTGACAAGCCGCGCGAGTTTCGAGATGGTGCAAAAGACCGTTGCGGCCGGGGTGCCGCTGCTGGCCGCGGTGTCGGCCTCGACCTCGATGGCCACGGCCGTCGCGCAAGAAACAGGACTGACGCTGGCGGGCTTCGTGCGCGGCGACGACCTCGTCATCTACACCCACCCGGGGCGGCTGAACGGCCAACCCGCAACCGCCTGAGGTTTTCAGCAATGCATGTAGACCAGCTGATTCGCATGGTGAACCAGATGGGCAGCTTCTTCGAAGCCATGCCCGACCGCGGCGAAGCCCTGCAGGACTTGGCGCTGCACCTCAAGCGCTTCTGGGAGCCGCGCATGCGCAGGGAGCTGCTCGCGCACCTGGATGCGGATGGAAGCGGGGCGTTGAACCCGGTGTCGGCCGAGGCGATTCGCGTTCACCGGGCGTTGCTCGAATAGCGCCGCAGCACGCCCGGCTCTTCAAAAGCCTCAATCGATGCTGATGTTCGCGGCCTTGGCCACCTCGGCCCACTTCACGCGGTTGTCGTGCACCGTCTTCTTGAACTGCGCGGGCGATTCGATACGCACGGTGTTGCCCTGGCTTTCGAAGCGCTCGCGAATCTCGGGCTGTTCGAGCACCGTTTTCACGGCGGCATTGAGCTTGTTGACGATCTGCGGGTCGGTGCCCTTGGGCGCGAAGATGCCGAACCAGATCGAGCTGTCGAAATCCTTCGTACCCGGCAATCCGCTCGAGGCGATGGTGGGCACCTCCTTGACGGCCGCCACCGGGTTGGCCGTGGTCACGCCCAGGAGGCGCACCTTGCCCGCCTTGTAGTGCGGCAGCACCGTCTGCACCTGGTTCATGATGCAGCAGGTTTCGCCGCGCACCACCGAGGTGATGGCCTCGGGCCCGCCCTTGTAGGGCACGTGCACCATGCTCAGGCCAAGGCGCGAATTGAATTCGGCAAACGCCATGTGCGTGCCGGCGCCGTTGCCTGTAGACGCATAGTTGTACTTGCCGGGGTTGGCCTTGACGAGATCGACGAACTCCTTCAATGTCTTTGCGTTGATCACCTCGGGGTTGATGGTGAGCACGTTCGAAACATCGAGCACCGGCGCCACGGGCACGAAGTCTGCCTCCACGTCGAACGGCAGCTTCTTGTAGAGCGCGGCGTTGCTGCCGTGCGTGGCGGCGGTACCAAAGGAGAGCGTGTAGCCGTCGGGCTTGGCATGGGCCACGTATTCGCTTGCAATGTTGCCGGCCGCGCCCGACTTGTAGTCGATGATCACGGGCTTGCCGAGCTGCCTGGCAAGCGGCTCCTGGATGGCGCGGGCCACCACGTCCACGCCGGAGCCGGCCGGAAAGCCCATGATCAGGGTGACGGGCTGCTGCGGCCAGTCGGCTTGCGCAAAGGCGGCGGACGACGCGGCCACGCACAGCGCGGCGCCGGCCAGCAGCAGGCCGGGCCGGAAGGAACGTGAAAAGGGAGAATGAGTCATGACTGTCTTTCCTCGATGCGGGCGGTGCAGCCCGGGATTGTGGCGCGCGGTTCATGCCCGATCCGGTATGAGCTTATGCGGGGCGCGCCCGCATCGCGCCACCTCTCCATAATCGCCGCATGGTCCGCCCCACCCAACAACTCCACCCCGCACGCGAGCCGGTGCCTGTGCGCGCGGCAGCCACCGTGCTGCTGCTGCGCGATTCCGAAGCGGGCATCGAAGTGCTGATGACGCGCCGCTCCGACAGAGCAAGCTTCGCGCCAGGCGCCTATGTGTTTCCCGGCGGCCAGATCGACGCGGCCGACGAAGCCGCCAAGCGCATTTCCACCCACCGCCCAACGCAGAGCGGACTTCAACTCACGCAAGCCATCGCGGCCATTCGCGAAGGCTTCGAAGAACTGGGCGTGCTGCTTGCGCGCCATGCCGACGGCCGGCCGGTAAGCGCGGAAGACATCGCGTCCATGGACCGCAGCACCACGTCGCCCGTTTCCTTTGTGGAGCAGTGCGAGCAGCGCGGGCTGCTGCTCGCGTCCGACCAGGTGTTCACCCTCGCGCACTGGATCACCGACCGGGACTTGCCCAAGCGCTTCGACGTGCCCTTTCTTGTGGCGCGCATGCCGGAGGGCCAGACGCCCACGGCCGACGAAAGCGAGCAGTTCGAGCCCTGCTGGGTGCGGCCGGCCGACGCGTTGGCGCGCCATGCGGCGGGCAGCTTCTTCATGATCTTTCCGACGGTGCGCACGCTGCAGCGGCTGGCGGCCTATGCCAAGGTCGATGCGGTGCTGCAAGCCTGCGCCGGCGAAAAGCCGCTGTGGACCAGTTGCCCGCGCGCCGGGCTGCTCGGTGGGCAGGATGCTCGCTACATGGAAGGCGAATCGCCCTACGGCGAGCTCGCGCTGGTGTGCCCCGACGGCCAATTGCTGCACACGCTCGACTGGCAGAGCGAGCACGCGGTGCCGCTGCTCAAGAACGTGCAACGCCTGACCGCACCCAACTCAGGCGCCATGACCGGGCCCGGCACCAACAGCTACATCGTGGGCGATGCGGCCACGGGCTACCTGGTGATCGACCCGGGGCCCAACGATGCCGCGCACATCGGCCGGCTCTGGCGTGCCACGCAAGGCGACATCCGCATGATCGTGTGCACGCATTCGCATGCCGACCATTCGCCCGGCGCGGCGCCGCTGCAGGCGCTGTGCGAAAAGGCAAGGCCGCCGATCCTCGGGCTTTCTTCTGCACCCACGGCGCGTTCGTCCGCGCGCTTTACCGCCGAGCGCGAACTGCTCGACGGCGAGCGCCTGGTGCTTTCGGGCACCGACGCCGAAGGCCAAAAATTCACCCACACGCTGCGCGCCATTCACACGCCCGGCCATGCCGCCAATCATGTGTGCCTGGTGCTGGAGGAAGACGGCCTGCTGTTCTCCGGCGACCACATCCTGAACGGAAGCACCACCGTCGTCGACCCGCCCGACGGCGACATGAACGCGTACCTCGAGTCGCTGGACAAACTCGACGCGGCCTGCGAAGTGGGCGGCATCGACTTCATCCTGCCGGCGCACGGCTACGTCATCGGCAGCGCACGTGCCGCCATCGCCCAACTGAAAGCGCATCGCCTGAAGCGCGAAGCCAAGATTGCATCCGCCATGAAGAAACTCCCCCAAGGCACGCCTGAAGACTGGCTGCCGCTTGCCTACGACGACGTGCCCGAGCGCATGTGGCCCGTGGCGGCCCGCTCGCTGGCCGCGCACGTGGCGCGCATCCGGCAACTGGCTTCCGCCCAATGACCGGCGCCAGCGAAGAAGGCATTCGCCTGGCCAAGCGCGTGGCCGCCATCGCCGGCTGTTCGCGCCGCGAGGCCGAGCTGCTCATCGAAAACGGCGCGGTGCGGGTCGACGGCGTGCCGGCACTGCTGCCGCAGTCGCGCGTGCAAGACCACCAGAAGGTCGAGATCGAAGCCGGCGCCAAGCCCGAGCCGGTGCTGCCGGTCACGCTGCTGCTGCACAAGCCGGCCGGCATGCCGACCGAAACCGCGCACCGGCTGCTGGTGGCCGCCAACCATCACGAGCCCGAGCGCGCGGGCATGCGCTTTCTGCCGGCGCACGCCAAGGGCCAGAACTGCATGACGCCCCTGGAAACCGGCGCCAGCGGACTCGTCGTGTACACGCAGGATTGGCGCATCGAACGCAAGCTGCATGAAGACGCGGGCGTGATCGAACACGAGGTCATGGTCGACGTGGCGGGCACGGTCAGCCCCGAGCAGTTGGTGCGCTTCGAGCGCTCGCCCGCGCGCGTGAGCATCGGCCGCCAGGCCGACGAGCAGACGGGCCTGCGCTTTGCGCTCAAGGGCGCGCGGCCCGGGCAAATTGCGCACCTGTGCGACCAGGCCGGGCTGCGCATTCTTGCAATGCGGCGCATCCGCATCGGCCGCGTGCCGCTGTCGGGGCTGCAGCCCGGGCAGTGGCGCTATCTTTCGCCGCACGAACGCTTCTGACACGGCAACGACAACAACAAGAAAGAAGCTGTCGAGGGACAAAAAACAGGTACAGGGACAGGTACAGGGACAGGAGAAAAAATGAAGTTCGGAATCAAGACCGCCGCATTTGCCTGCACAGCGCCTCTTGCGCTGGCGGGCTGCAGTTATCTTGCGCCATTGCTGCCCAACCAGGCGCCGCCCGCGCCACAGGCACCCCCACCTGTCGTTTCATCCAGCGGGCTCGCGCCCATCACCGAAGAGCAGGTGGAGCGCATCCGCGAGGCGATCGTCGCCAAGCCGCCGACGCCGGCCGTGGCCAAGATCGTGCGAAGCGCGGCGCCGACCATCGAATCTTTCGTGCGGACCGAAGGCTGCATCACCGCCCGCAACGGCGCCGTGCTCAACCCCTTTGCGGCGCCGGGGCGGCTGTTCGAGGGCACGGGCTTCCAGGGTGGGCCCATGGCCGAAATGCACTACCACGACAAGACAGCCTGCGTCACCGTCAAGCGCATCCAGAACTGGAAGATGGTGTCGCCCAAGCTGCTGCGCTTCGACGTGGTGTACGTGGGAGACGACGGCGAA
The DNA here is from genome assembly GCF_009755665.1 of Variovorax paradoxus. NCBI lineage: Bacteria > Pseudomonadati > Pseudomonadota > Betaproteobacteria > Burkholderiales > Comamonadaceae > Variovorax > Variovorax paradoxus. Next base: position 877,098 of record NZ_CP046622.1, on the reverse strand, counting down.
GAGCGCTCCGTCAGGCGCCACGAGCTGATGCGCCAGCCCAAGGGCGGCTGGCTGTTTACGCGCTGAGCGTACGCTCCGCGGCAGCTGCGCAATGGCTCGCTGCCCCGGGAAAGAAAAAGTGTGAAGCCCGCCGATAAGCCGGATTCTGTGCGTTGGGGTTGCCCCCAACGTGACCGCCATTACTCTGGGCCGTTTGTCGCCAAACGGCTCGATGCCACCTACCCGCCAGCTCAGCGGAACCACCTCGATACTGGCCTACTTGGTGTTGCTGCGCGCAGAGATTGCCCGTTTCACCCGAACTTAATCGGCTCGTCTCTGTTGCTCTGATCCTCACCTCACGGTGGAGAGTCGTTAACTCCTGCGCTGTCCTGTGCAGTCCGGACGTTCCTCCAGTGCGGTCTTTCGACGCGGCGCCTTGCGGCGTCGCCCCTTTCGGGCTTGCACCAGCGGCGGTCTGGCGTGCTTCACGAAGGGAATTATCGCCTGATCCCCTCGCATCCGCTGGCGGCCCGTTTCACAATGGCGCTTCGATTGACCTGCCCTGCCCCATAAAGCCCAAGGAGATCCAATGAAGGCCCAGAACATCCTCCAGACCATCGGCAACACGCCGCACATCCGCATCAACCGCCTGTTCGGCAATGCGAAGCAGCAGGTGTGGATCAAGTCCGAGCGCGCCAACCCGGGCGGCTCCATCAAGGACCGCATTGCGCTGTCGATGGTGGAAGACGCCGAGAAATCCGGCGCGCTGAAGCCCGGCGGCACCATCGTGGAGCCCACCTCGGGCAACACCGGCATCGGCCTGGCGATGGTTGCGGCCGTCAAGGGCTACAAGCTCATTCTGGTCATGCCCGACAGCATGTCGATGGAGCGCCGCCGCCTGATGCTGGCCTACGGCGCCACCTTCGACCTGACGCCGCGCGCCGGCGGCATGAAGGCCTCCATTGCCCGTGCCGAGGAAATCGTGGCCGGCACCCCGGGCGCGTGGATGCCGCAGCAGTTCAACAACCCCGCCAATGTCGATGTGCACGTGCGCACCACGGCCGAGGAAATTGCGGCCGACTTTCCGGACGGCATCGACGTGCTGATCACCGGCGTTGGCACCGGCGGCCACATCACCGGCGTGGCAAGGACTCTCAAGAAGAAGTGGCCCAGGCTGCAGGTGTTCGCGGTGGAGCCGGTGGCCTCGCCGGTCATCTCCGGCGGCGCGCCTTCACCGCACCCGATCCAGGGCATCGGCGCGGGCTTCATTCCAAAGAACCTCGACACATCATTGCTCGACGGCGTGCTGCAGGTCGACGCCGAGCCGGCCCGCGAAATGGCGCGCCGCTGCGCGGTAGAGGAAGGCATTCTGGTCGGCATTTCTTCCGGCGCCACGCTCGCGGCCATTGGGCAGAAGCTGCCCTCCCTGGCGCCCGATGCAGTGGTGCTGGGCTTCAACTACGACACCGGCGAGCGCTACCTCTCGGTCGAGGGCTTTTTGCCAGCCTGACCAGCTATCTCTTTCATAGCGCCTGCGGCGCGTAAAATCCGCGGTCTGCTTGATAACCACAAGCCACCGTCATGCTGAGAATCTCCGAACTCAAACTTCCCCTCGACCACGCGCCTGAAGCGCTCGTCACCCTGATCGCCCGGACCCTCGACGTCCCGCTCGAAGCGATCGCCTCCCACACCGTCTTCAAGCGCAGCTTCGATGCGCGCAAGGTCGACCTGCTCACGGTCTACATCTGCGACGTGCAGCTGACCGATGCAAAGCTCGAGGCTGCGCTGCTCGCAAAGCATGCCGGCCATCCGCACATCCAGCCTGCGCCCGACATGCGCTACACGCCGCCGGCGCACGCGCCCGAGGGTGCGCCCCGGCCGGTGGTGATCGGCTTCGGCCCCTGCGGCATCTTTGCGGCGCTGATGCTCGCGAAGATGGGCTTCAAGCCCATCGTGCTCGAACGCGGCAAGACGGTGCGCCAGCGCACCCGTGACACCTGGGGCCTGTGGCGCAAGAGCGTGCTCGACCCCGAGTCGAACGTGCAGTTCGGCGAAGGCGGGGCCGGCACCTTTTCGGACGGCAAGCTCTACAGCCAGATCAAGGACCCGCGCTTCCTCGGCCGCAAGGTGATGGAAGAGTTCGTCAAGGCCGGCGCACCGCCCGAAATCCTCTACGTCGCGCATCCGCACATCGGCACCTTCAAGCTGGTGAAGGTGGTCGAGAACATCCGCGAGCAGATCGTGGCACTGGGCGGCGAAATCCGCTTCGAGCAACGCGTGACCGACGTGCGCATCGAAGACGGCCAGCTTAGAGGCCTTACGGTGGTCGACCAGGCCACCGGCCAAAGCAGCGAACTACGCGCCGACCACGTGGTGATGGCGCTTGGCCACAGTTCGCGCGACACCTTCACCATGCTGCACGAGCGCGGCGTGCACATCGAGGCCAAGCCCTTCTCCATCGGCTTTCGGGTCGAGCACCCCCAGGGCCTGATCGACCGCGCGCGCTGGGGCCGCCATGCGGGCCATCCGCTGCTCGGCGCAGCCGACTACAAGCTGGTGCACCACGCCAGCAACGGCCGTTCGGTCTACAGTTTTTGCATGTGCCCGGGCGGCACCGTGGTGGCGGCCACCAGCGAGCCGGGCCGCGTGGTCACCAACGGCATGAGCCAGTATTCGCGCAACGAGCGCAACGCCAACGCGGGCATCGTGGTGGGCATCGACCCGCGCGACTTTCCCGGCTGGACGGCGGAGACCGCGGGCGACGCGCTCGCCGGCATCGCGCTGCAGCGCGAGCTCGAATCGAACGCCTTCGTGCTCGGCGGCGGCGACTATCGCGCACCGGGCCAGCTGGTGGGCGACTTCATCGCGGGCAAGCCTTCTACCGTGCTCGGCAGCGTGCTGCCTTCGTACAAGCCCGGCGTCACGCCCACCGACCTGCACCAGGCACTGCCGGCCTACGCCATCGAGGCGATGCGCGAGGCCTTTCCCGCCTTCGGCCGCAAGATCAAGGGCTTCGACCTGCACGATGCGGTGCTGACCGGCGTTGAAACGCGCACCTCGTCGCCCATTCGCATCACGCGCGGCGACGACTTTCAAAGCCTCAATGTGCGCGGCCTGTACCCGGCCGGCGAAGGCGCGAGCTACGCGGGCGGCATTCTCTCGGCCGGCGTGGACGGCATCAAGGTGGCCGAAGCGGTGGCACGCAGCGTCACCGAAGCATAAGGAGCCACCGCCATGTCCAGCAACAACAACACCGAAGACGGCTTCCATTTCTACGAGCCCGCCAAGGGGCACGGCCTGCCGCACGATCCGTTCAATGCAATGGTCGGTCCGCGGCCGATCGGATGGATCTCGTCGCAGGACGAGAACGGCGCGCTCAACCTTGCGCCGTACAGTTTTTTTAACGCCTTCAACTACACGCCGCCCATCGTCGGCTTTGCGAGCATCGGCGCCAAGGACAGCCTGCACAACATCCGCCAGACGCGCGAGTTCGGCTGGAACCTGGCTACCCGGCCGCTGGCCGAGCAAATGAACCAGTCGTGCGCGGCCGTGCCGCCCGAGGTGAACGAGTTCGAGCTTGCCGGCCTCACGCCAGCAGCTTCGCGCAACATTGCGGTGCCGCGCGTGGCCGAAAGCCCGGTTTCGTTCGAGTGCCGGCTCACGCAGCTGCTGCAGCTCGAAGGCGTGAACGGCGAGCCGGTGCCGACGTGGCTCATCCTCGGCGAAGTGGTGGGCGTGCACATTGCACGGCACCTGCTGAGGAACGGCATTTACGACACGGCTGCCGCGCGCCCCATCTTGCGTGGCGGCGGCCCGGCCGACTATTTCGAGATCAGCCCCGACAATCTCTTCAAGATGTTCCGACCGCGCTGAGCGCGGGGGAACATTGCTTTTCTTTCTGCCTGCTGCCAACCTGACAAGAACCGACCGATGACCGACACCGCCACGCCTCAAGAAATCCAGGAAGTCCAGCAAACGGAAGCCGGGGGCGCTGCCCAGCAGCCCCGCGCCGAAGGTGCCCGCCCGCCCCGGCAGCCGCGCCAGCCACGGCAGCAGCAGAAAAAACAAAAGGCCGGCAAGCAGGCCGCGGCGCAGCAGCAACAGCCGCAGCGCGCACGCAAGGTGCACCCTGCGCTCGAAAAGCTGTTCGAGCTTTATCCCGGCATGTTCGGCGCGCGCTTCCTGCCGCTCAAGCTCGGCGTGTTCCAGGACCTGCTCGAAAAGCACCCCGACGATTTCAAGAAGGACGACCTCAAGGTCGCGCTCGGCCTGCATGCGCGCTCCACGCGCTATCTCGAGGCCGTGGCGGCGGGCCTTCCGCGGCACGACCTCGACGGCAACGTGGTGGAACCCGTGGCGCCCGAGCATGTGCACCACGCCATCCTCGAACTCCACCGCCGCCGCGCGCAGCGCAACCCCGGCGAGGACCTGCGTCCGCAGCTGGTGGCACGCATTGCCCGCGCCGTGGAAGCCTCGGGCCTCGACCGCGAAGCCTATGCGGTGCTGGTGCGCTCGCGCGACGAAGAAACCAATGCCGTGCTCGACGAGGCGCTGGCCGAACTGGGCCGGCAAGCCGCCAAGCGCGAGGCGCTGCTGCGCGCCTTCGAGGCGAGCGGGCGCGACAGCGAGCAGGCCTTTGCCGAGATGTACGGCATGGACGCCGAAGAAGTGACGCGCACGCTGCAACGGGCGCGTGAAGACAACAAGCGGGCACTGGCTGCCGCCGAGACCGCCGCGCCTGCCGCCGCAGCGGCACCGGCCACTACCGGGTCCGACCAGCCCGCCGCCACCGGCAATTGAACGCCCGAAGCGCTCGGAAGGCCGCAACTGTGCAGGCTGACCGGAGCGCGGCGAAATTTTTTCGCTAGAGATCGGCGCTCTGGAAACGTTTTTATACATTTCCAGTTACATTTCTCCGGCCCATTTCGGGCGGAGGAGAAGTTAATTTGAAAAGAGTCATCAGGCTGCTTCTCGCAGCCGTGGCTGTTTCCGTGTTCGCGAGCGGCTGCGCCGTCAACCGCGCAACAGCCACCGCAGACCCCTCGGCGAATCTCGACAAGCTGCGCGTGGTGCAGGTCAGGAAGCTTGAGGGTGAAGACGGCACGATCCAGAAACTGATCGCCAGCAATCTGCGAAAACGCGGGTATGAAGTGTCGGAAGACGCCAAGCCGCCCGAGAAGGTCGATGCAGTCGTGACGTACGTCGACAAGTGGATGTGGGACATCACGATGTACCTGATCGAGCTAACCGTCACGGTCCGCGAGCCGAAATCCGACTTTCCGTTGGCCACCGGCAATTCGCTCCACTCCTCCCTCACACGCCTCTCGCCGACCGAAATGGTCGACGAGGTGGTCGGCAACATCTTCAAAGAATCGGAAAAATCCAAATGATCAGCACCACCACCCTTCGCCGCGCAGGCGCCCTGGCCGTTCTTTCCATCGTCGTCGTGCTCGCGGGCTGCGCTTCGTCGGCCAACCGCGAGGCCATGACGCCCACCAGCATTGCCTCGAGCAAGAAGCTGCCCTACTCGCTGTCGGTGAAAACCGGTGGCGGCAATGAAACCAACCCGCTGTGGAGCTCGGATATCTCCAACGAGGACCTGGCTGCCGCGATCGAGAAGACGGTGACGCAATCGGCCCTGTTCAAGGAAGTCGTCAAGGGCAAGAGCGGCGACTACGAGCTCTCGGTTTCGATCGTCAAGTTGACCAAGCCCACGTTCGGCGCCGCGTTCACAGTCGACATGGAGGCGGGCTGGTCGCTCATCAAGACCTCTGACAAGTCGGTGGCGATGCGCCAGGTCATCAAGTCGACCTACACGGGTGGCGCGTTCGATTCGCTCGTCGGCACGACCCGCCTGCGCATGTCTGTGGAAGGTGCCGCGCGCAACAACATCAAGCAGGGCCTGGAAGCCATCGCGGCACTCAATCTCTGATCGGTCGACAGACCGTTCGGTGAATGAAAAAAGGGGCTGGTGATTCACCAGCCCCTTTTTCTTGCGCCTCTGCGCAGTGATCAGCGCGCGTTCTGCAGCGCTGCAATGCGCTCTTCGATCGGCGGGTGCGTGGCAAACAGCTTGCCGATGCTGCCCGTGATGCCCATGGCTTCGACCGCCTTGGGCAGTTCACCGGCAGGCAGGCCGCCCAGGCGTGCGAGCGCGTTCATCATCGGCTGGCGGTTGCCCATCAGCGCGGCGGCGCCGGCATCGGCGCGGAACTCGCGCTGGCGCGAGAACCATGCCACCACAATGGCCGCCGCAAAGCCCAGCACGATGTCGAGCACGATGGTGCTCACGTAGTAGCCGATGCCGGGGCCGGAGGAACGGTCGTCGCCGCGGCGCAGGAAGCTGTCGACCGCATAGCCGATCACGCGCGAGAGGAACACGACGAAGGTGTTCATCACGCCCTGGATCAGCGTCATGGTCACCATGTCGCCGTTGGCGATGTGCGCCACCTCGTGGCCGATGACAGCCTCGACCTCTTCGCGCGTCATGTTCTGCAGCAGGCCGGTGGACACCGCCACCAGCGACGAGTTCTTGAACGCGCCTGTGGCAAAGGCATTGGGCTCGCCCTCGAAGATGCCGACCTCGGGCATGCCGATGCCGGCCTTGTCGGCAAACTTGCGCACGGTGCCGACGATCCAGGCCTCGTCGGGCGACTGGGGGTTGTCGATCATGCGGATGCCGGTGGTCCACTTGGCCATGGGCTTGCTGATCAGCAGCGAAATGATCGCGCCGCCAAAGCCCATGATCAGCGCAAAGCCGAGCAGCGCCGTCAGGTTGAGCCCGTTGGCCGTCAGAAAGCGGTTGACGCCGAGCAGGCTGGCAACGATGCCGAGCACTGCAACGACCATCACATTGGTCAAAACGAACAGAAGGATACGTTTCAAGTTGAATTCTCCGTGGGGGAACGCTGCCGCATAGATGAGGACCGGATGGCTCTCTTCAAGCCGTGCGATGTGTGGCCCTCTTCCGTTGTTGTTTGGTTCTGAAGGCGGCCTGCACGGCGGCTCGCGGGTAGAGCGATGATAGGAGCAAAAGTTCTACCGCCCGGGCCGGAAGACCTTCGAGTCGTCGTAGAAATCCGGCAGTTCGTTCTCCGGCCACCAGCCCGGCACGCCCAGCACCGGCAGCGGTACGAAGGGTTTCTGCACCAGGTATTCCGCATGGAGGCTGCGCGCGAGCGCCCCGTCGTCGAGTGCCGGCTGCCTGCCCGCCTCCGGCAAAGGCAGCAGCACATGCGCGGTGAGCGCCTTTCGCGGCGTGGCGAGTTTCTCGAGCAGCGCATGGCCGAACACCAGCAGGCGCGCCTCGGCCCAAAGGGCGCGCTGCGTCACGAAAAGCGAATGCCAGTCGCGCGCCGCCAGCGCCTTCCATAACGGTGCGGGCGCATCGAGCACGGCGCCGTTCTCGTCGAAGAGCGTGAGCGCATCGCGCAGCGCGCCGCGCGTGGACGCGATGCCCCTGCGGGCGATCTCCGCGGCTTGCAGCTCATTGAGGCGGCGCTTGGTTTGCGGAAAGGCAAGCCAGACCAGGCCGTTGAAGAAGTCGTGCAGGTTATCGCGCGTGGGCACCGTGCCGGTCTGGAAGATGTGCGCTTCGTAAGCCTGGCCCGCGGGCAGATCGAACTGCGGCACGAACTCGGGCGAGGCGCCCGGCACCGTGCCCTGCTGAAGCGCGGCCGCCACCGAGGTGGTGTGAAGTGCGGCGCGGGCGGCCGCCTCGCCTATGGCGCGATAAGGCGCAAGCCAGGGCTGCGCCCAGTCGATCGCCGCCAGGCTCAAGACGCGGGAGCCCCTGTCCAGCGGATGCGGTCGGGGTGCTGCAGCACGGTGAACTCCGCCGGGAGCTTGTCGAACAGCTTGAGCGAACTGCCGTGCTTGCCGAGCAGCCCGGCCGCGCGCAATGCCTGGGCCACGTCGTTGAGCGGCACGTCGGCACCGCTTCGCAGCGCGGGCGCCGCCTGCAGGATGAATTCGGCGGCTTCGGAAGGCGGCTGCGCCTGTGCCGGCTTCGCTGCTTTGGCGGTCTTTCGGGCCGGCGTCTTGGCCGCGGTCTTGCGGGCCGGCGCGGCTGCGCTTTTCTTCTCGGTCTTGGCGGCCGCGCGCTTGGCGGCCACCTTGGCCGCGGCCTTCTTCGCCGGCGCGGCGCGCGGTGCCACCGGCGCACCATGGTGCTGCAGGTCGGTGAATTCGTCGTAGACCGTCACCGTCTCTTCGCCCGTCTTGCCCTGCTGCCCGAGGCCGCACACGCGGCAGCCCTTTTCGCGCAGGCGAATCACGAGCGGCGCAAAGTCGGAATCGGAAGACACCAGCACCACCACATCGGGGCGCTCGGCCATGACAAGGTCGATGGCATCTACGGCGAGTGCGATGTCGGTGCTGTTCTTGCCCGCCGAGATATTGACCATCGGCCGCACCGACAACTGCTTGAAGAGCGCCTGCTGCTTGAGCGCGGTTTCGGCGTTGCAGTAGGCACGGCGCACATGCACCGCGCCGTACTCGGACATGGTTCGCTGCACGGCCTGCTCGATCACGTCGGCCGAAACGTTGTCGGCATCGATCAGCAGCATCACGCGCAGCGCGGGCGTCATGCGAGTCTCCAGGCCACCGTTTCACCCCCGCGCAGCGGCTTCAGCGTGGCGTCGCCGTAAGGCACCGTCTCGGGCACGGTCCAGCTTTCGCGCTTCAGCGTGATGGTGTCGCTGTTGCGCGGCAGGCCATAGAAGTCGGGGCCGTGGAAGCTCGCAAAGCCTTCGAGCTTGTCGAGCGCGCCCACGCTGTCGAAGGCCTCGGCATAAAGCTCGATGGCGGTCAGCGCGGTGTAGCAGCCGGCGCAGCCGAGCGCATGCTCCTTCAGGTGCGCCGGGTGCGGCGCGCTGTCGGTGCCCAGAAAGAAGCGGTCGCTGCCGCTCGCGGCCGCCTCGACGAGCGCCACGCGGTGCGTCTCGCGCTTGAGCACGGGCAGGCAGTAGTAGTGCGGGCGAATGCCGCCGGTGAAGATGGCGTTGCGGTTGTACAGCAGGTGGTGCGCGGTAATGGTGGCAGCCGTGAAGCGGCCGGCGTCGCGCACGTAGTGAGCGCCCTCTTTCGTGGTGAGGTGCTCGAACACCACCTTGAGCTCGGGGAAGTCGCGGCGCAGCGGAATCATTACGCGGTCGATGAAGACGGCTTCGCGGTCGAACAGGTCGATGGCAGGGTCGGTCACTTCGCCGTGCACCAGCAGCAGCAGTCCGTGCTTCTGCATGGCCTCGAGCGTCTTGTAGGTGTGGCGGATGTCCGTTACGCCGGCATCGCTGTTGGTGGTGGCGCCGGCCGGGTAGAGCTTGAGCGCGCGCACGCCGGCCTGGGCAGCCAGCGCAATTTCTTCGGGCGGCAGCTTGTCGGTCAGGTAGAGCGACATCACGGGCTCGAAGGCCGTGCCTTCGGGCACCGCGGCGCGAATGCGGTCGCGGTAGGCCGTGGCCTGCGCCGCGGTGGTCACGGGCGGGCGCAGGTTCGGCATGATCAGCGCGCGGCCGAACTGGCGCGCACTGTGCGGCACCACGGCTTCGAGCGCGGCGCCGTCGCGCACGTGCAGATGCCAGTCGTCCGGGCGGGTGATGGTGAGGGTGTCTGTCATGGGAGGGCAATTGTCGCATCGCAGCCTCGCGGCACGCGCCCGAGATGGCCGGGCGCGGCCCCGGAAACCTCGGCTGGCACACGTCGTGCTTCACCACCGGTTCGATCCCTTTGCCCTTTCAGCCCAAGGAGCTCCTGTGAAGCGTGCTGTTCCTGCCTCGATCCTGAAACCCCTGGCCGCCTGTGCGGCGCTTGCCACCCTGGCCTTTGCAACGCCGGCCCTGGCCCAGGAGAAAACGCTGCGCATCGCGATGACGGCGGCCGATATTCCGCGCACCCTGGGCCAGCCCGACCAGGGCTTCGAGGGCAACCGCTTCACCGGCATTCCCATCTACGACTCGCTCACGCAGTGGGACCTGTCGAAGGCCGACGCGCCGAGCGTGCTGATTCCGGCGCTGGCCAATTCATGGGTCGTCGACGCCAAGGACAAGACCAAGTGGATCTTCAAGCTGCGCCCTGGCGTCAAGTTCCATGACGGCTCGGCCTTCAATGCCGACGCCGTGGTGTGGAACGTGCAGAAGGTGCTCGACAAGGATGCACCGCAGTTCGACCCGAGCCAGGTGGGCGTGACCGCCTCGCGCATGCCGACGCTGCGCACCGCGCGCAAGGTCGACGACATGACGGTCGAGCTCACCACCAGCGAGCCCGACGCCTTCCTGCCGATCAACCTGACGAACCTGTTCATGGCCTCGCCCGCGCAGTGGCAGAAGAAGTTCGACGCCGCGGCCGGCGCCACGCACGCCGACAAGGCCAAGGCCGCATGGACCGCCTTTGCCGCCGACCCCGCAGGCTCGGGCCCGTTCAAGGTCACGCGCTTCGTGGCCCGCGAGCGGCTGGAGTTGGTCGCCAACAAGGCTTACTGGGATGCCAAGCGCGTGCCCAAGATCGACAAGGTCGTGATGCTGCCGATGCCCGAAGCCAACGCGCGCACTGCCGCGCTGCTCGGCGGCCAGGTCGACTGGATCGAAGCCCCTGCGCCCGATGCGATGCCGCAGATCACGCAGCGCGGGTTCAAGATCTATTCCAACGCGCAGCCGCACGTGTGGCCGTGGCAGCTGTCTTTCGCCGAAGGCTCGCCCTGGCTCGACAAGCGCGTGCGCCAGGCCGCCAACCTGTGCATCGACCGCGGCGGCATGAAGCAGCTGCTCGGCGGCATGATGGCCGAGCCCAAGGGCACCGTGCCGCCCGGCCATCCGTGGTGGGGCAATCCCAAGTTCGACATCAAGTACGACGTGAAGGCCGCCCAGGCGCTCATGACGCAGGCCGGCTACTCGGCCGCCAAGCCGATCAAGGTGAAGGTGCAGATCTCGGCCTCGGGCTCGGGCCAGATGCAGCCGCTGCCCATGAACGAATTTGCGCAGCAGTCGCTCAAGCAGTGCTTCTTCGACGTGGAGTTCGACGTGATCGAATGGAACACGCTCTTCACCAACTGGCGCAAGGGCGTGAAGGACCCGTCGGCCAACGGCGCCAATGCCACCAACGTGAGCTTTGCAGCCATGGACCCGTTCTTTGCCATGGTGCGTTTCGTGAGCACCAAGACCTTCCCGCCGGTGTCCAACAACTGGGGCTACTACGGCAACGCCGAGGTCGACAAGCTGGTGGCCGATGCGCGCACCAGCTTCGACGACAAGGCACGGGACGGCGCGCTGGCCAGGCTGCATGCGCACATCGTCGACGACGCACCGTTCGTCTGGATCGCGCATGACGTCGGCCCGCGTGCAATGTCGGCCAAGGTCAAGAACGTGGTGCAGCCGAAAAGCTGGTTCATCGACATCGCAACCATGACGATGGACTGATGCTGGCCTATTTGCTGCGCCGCGTGGTCTACGCCGTGCCGATCATGATCGGCGTGGCGCTGGTGTGCTTTCTGCTCGTGCACATCGCGCCCGGCGATCCGCTGGTGTCGATTCTTCCGCCCGACGCCTCGGCCGACCTGCAGGCGCAGCTGCGCGAGCTCTATGGCTTTAACCGTTCGCTGCCCGAGCAGTTCGCGATGTGGATCTGGCGCGCGCTGCATGGCGACCTGGGCGTTTCGATCGCAAGCAACCGGGCCGTGGCGGGCGAGGTGTTCACCGCCGTGGGCAACACGCTGCGGCTGGCGGTGGTGGCCACGTTCATCGGCTTTGTGCTGGGCTGCCTGTTCGGCTTTGTGGCGGGGTACTTCCGCAACTCGTGGATCGACCGCTTCGCCTCGATGCTGTCGGTGCTGGGCGTGAGCGTGCCGCACTACTGGCTGGGCATGGTGATGGTGATCGTGTTCTCGTCGCAGCTCATGTGGCTGCCGGCCACCGGCGCGGGGCCGGGCGGCTCCAGCGACTGGGCGTGGGACTGGGAGCATGTGCAGTTCCTCATCCTGCCGGCCTTCACCATGTCGGTGATTCCCATGGGCATCATTGCGCGCACCGTGCGCGCGCTGGTGGCCGACATCCTGGACCAGGAATTCATTGTCGGCCTGCGCGCCAAGGGCCTCACGCACTTCGGCGTGTTCCGCCACATGGTGAAGAACGCGGCACCCACCGCGCTGGCCGTGATGGGCCTGCAGCTGGGCTACCTGCTCGGCGGCTCGATATTGATCGAGACGGTGTTCTCCTGGCCCGGCACCGGCTTTCTATTGAACTCCGCCATCTTCCAGCGCGACCTGCCGCTGCTGCAGGGAACCATCCTGGTGCTGGCGCTGTTCTTCGTGTTGCTGAACCTGCTGGTCGACGTGCTGCAAACCATGCTCGACCCGCGGATTGCGCGGGCCTGACCACCATGAGCGCACTTCCCATCCCCTCCCCTGCTGCAGCCGCCGATGCAAAGCCGCTGCCGATGCAGCGCTCGCGCGGCTACTGGACCTCGGCGCTGCTGCGCTTCACGCGCGATCCGGTCGCCATGGGTGCCGCCTTGATGGTGCTGCTGCTCATAGGCCTGGCCGTGTTCGGCCCCTGGCTCGCGCCGGCCGACCCGTACGCCTCGTCGATGCTCAAGCGGCTCAAGCCCATCGGCACCGAGGGCTTGCCGCTCGGCAGCGACGAGCTGGGCCGCGACATGCTGTCGCGCCTGATCGTCGGCGCGCGGCTTTCGCTGTTCATCGGCATCACGCCGGTGATCTGCGCCTTCGTGCTCGGCACGGTGATCGGCATCGTCGCGGGCTACGCTGGCGGCCTCACCAACACGCTGATCATGCGCACCATCGACGTGTTCTACGCGTTTCCGTCGGTGCTTCTGGCGATTGCGCTGTCGGGCACGCTGGGCGCGGGGGTGGTCAACTCGCTGATCTCGCTCACCATCGTTTTCATTCCGCAGATTGCGCGCGTGGCCGAAAGCGTGACGACGCAGGTGCGCACGCGCGACTACGTGGAGGCAGCGCGCGCCTCGGGCGCCAACCCGTTCACCATCGTGCGGGTACATGTACTGGGCAACGTGCTCGGGCCTATCTTTGTGTACGCCACGAGCCTGATCGCGGTGTCGATGATCCTGGCCTCGGGCCTGTCGTTCCTGGGACTGGGCGTAAAGCCGCCGGAGCCGGAGTGGGGGCTGATGCTCAACACGCTGCGCACTGCGATCTATGTGCAGCCGTGGGTTGCCGCATTGCCTGGCGCGATGATCTTCATTACTTCGATCTCTTTCAATCTTTTGTCCGATGGATTGCGGTCGGCGATGGACAACAAGGGATGAAGATGGGCGCTTGTTCTTTTGTTGCGGTTGTTTGTTGCGAGCCGTCTTCGGGGCGCTCACCCGCCGACGGGGTACCTTTCTCCGCGAATGTCCCCCGGCCTGCGGCCTCCTCCTTTATTTCGCTGCGCAAGGCACCCCATCGACGGGTGCGTGATTCAGAGCAGTCGTTGATCAGCGGTGCACCCAGAGCGTGCCCCAGTGCACAGGGCATCGGGTGCTCCGCGCAGCGAAATAAAGGAGGAGGGCGAAGCCCGGGGGACATTCGCGGAGGGGAGTACCCGGTGGCCTTTGCACACGCCCTGAACAACAGCGCCAAAAACAAAAGCAACAAAAGGAGCCTGACAACATGGACACCATGAAAGACATAGGCGGCCCCGCACAGCCGCTGCTCACCATAACCGGCCTCGTCAAGCACTTCCCGCTCAAGAAAGACCCCCTGGGCCGCGGCGGCGGCGTGGTCCGCGCCGTGGACGGTGTCGATTTCGAAGTGCTCAAAGGTGAAACGCTGGGTGTGGTCGGCGAATCGGGCTGCGGCAAGTCGACCACTGCGCGGCTGCTGATGCAGTTGATTGCACCGACCCGGGGCGAGGTGATTTTTGACGGCCGCGAAGTCGGCGGCCGGGAACTTCCGCTCAAGGAGTTTCGGCGCCAGGTGCAGATGGTGTTCCAGGACAGCTATGCCTCGCTCAACCCGCGCCTCACCATCGAAGACTCGGTTGCCTTCGGTCCGCAGGTGCATGGCGTGAGCCGGCGCGAATCTGTGGCGCGTGCGCGCGACCTGCTCGCGCGCGTGGGCCTGGAGCCGCAGCGCTTCGCCGAACGGTATCCGCATGAGCTCTCGGGCGGGCAGCGCCAGCGCGTCAACATTGCGCGCGCGCTTGCGCTGCAGCCGCGCATGGTGATTCTGGACGAGGCCGTGTCGGCGCTCGACAAATCGGTCGAAGCGCAAGTCATCAACTTGCTGCTCGACCTGAAGGCCGAGTTTGGCCTCACCTATCTTTTCATCAGCCATGACCTCAACGTGGTGCGCTACGTGAGCGACCGCGTCATGGTCATGTACCTCGGCCAGGTGGCCGAGATCGGGCCGGCCGACGCGCTCTACGATGCGCCAGCGCATCCCTACACCCGCGCCCTGCTCTCTTCGATGCCCTCCATGGACCCCGACAACCGCACCATGGAAGCGGCGCTGGCCGGTGACCCGCCGAATCCGATCAACCCGCCCTCCGGCTGCCGCTTTCATCCACGCTGCGCGCTGGCCGCGCCGGTGTGCAGCCAGGTGGTGCCCGAGCCCGTCGCCACGGGTTCGTTGCACGCGGCGAGCTGCCTTGTTCTCGAGCCCGGGAGCGGGCACCCGATGGCGCAAACGCCGATGAGGCAGGCAGCATGAGCGACAGCAGCAGCAGCAACAACGGCAGCACCAACGTCATTCCCGCCGGCGAGCCGATGGTCCGCCTGCGCGACCTCAGCGTCACCTTCAGCGGCGGCCGCAAGCCCGTGCATGCGGTGAGCGGCGTGAGCCTGGAAGTGCAGCGCGGCGAAGTGGTCGCGCTCATCGGCGAATCGGGCTCCGGCAAGAGCGTGACCATGCGCACGCTGCTGCGCCTGCACCCCGAGCGCCGCACGCGCATGGGCGGGCACGTGCAGGTGGCCGGGCGTGACGTGCTTGCGATGCCGGCGCGCGCGCTCGACGATTTCCGCGGCAAGGTCGCCTCGATGATCTTCCAGGAGCCGCTGCTCGCGCTCGACCCGGTGTATTCGGTCGGCGCGCAAATCGTCGAATCGATCCGCCGGCACGAGAAGAAAGTGACGGCGGCCGAGGCGCACCAGCGTGCGCTCGCGCTGTTCGAGCGCGTGCGCGTTCCCAGCCCCGAGCGGCGCCTGGCCGCGTATCCGCACGAGATGTCCGGCGGCATGCGCCAGCGCGCCATGATCGCGCTGGCACTGGCCTGCAAGCCCCAGCTGCTGCTGGCCGACGAGCCGACCACCGCGCTCGACGCGACGGTGCAGATCCAAATCCTGCTGCTGCTGCGCGAACTGCAGCGCGACCTGGGCCTGTCGGTGATCTTCGTCACGCACGACATCGGCGCCGCGGTGGAGGTGGCCGACCGCATTGCGGTGATGTATGCGGGCCGCATCGTCGAGGAAGGCACGGCGCGCGAGCTGATCCGCTCGCCGCGCCACCCCTACACCATCGCGCTGCTCAAGAGCCGCGCGCATGGGGCGCTGGCGCGCGGTGCGCGGCTGGAGACCATTGGCGGCGCGCCGCCCGATCTATCCGCGCTGCCGCCGGGCTGCGCCTTTGCCGAACGCTGCGCGCTTGCCACCGATGCCTGCCGCGCCGCGCAGCCGCCGGTGGTCGAACTCGCGCCGAACCACCGCGCGCGCTGCATCCACACCGACGCCGCAGCAGCCATTGCGCCCACGCTGGTCGCCTGACCCGCACTGCACAACTCCTACCTACGCACCATGCCCTTGAACGACCCCGCCCACGCCTTCGTTCCGTATCCCGACGTGCCTGTGCCGCATGCGCCCACCGGTCCGCTGGCCGACCTGAGCTTTGCCGCCAAGGACCTGTTCGACGTGGCCGGCTACCCCACCGGCGGCGGCAACCCCATCGTGCTGGCGATGTCGGGCATCAAGACCCGTACCGCGCCTACCGTGCAAAAGCTGCTCGATGCGGGCGCGCGCTTCGCCGGCAAGACAGTGACCGACGAACTCGCGTTCTCGATGAACGGCAACAACGCGCATTTCGGCGCCCCCATCAACGGGGCCGCGAAGGACCGCATCACGGGCGGCTCGTCGTCGGGCTCGGCCTCGGCGGTGTCGTCCAGCCTTTGCGACTTTGCGCTCGGCACCGACACCGGTGGCTCGGTGCGTGCGCCGGCCAACCATTGCGGCCTGTACGGCCTGCGCCCGACGCACGGCCGCGTGAGCCTGGAAGGCGCGCTCGACCTTGCGCCGAGCTTCGACACCTGCGGCTGGTTCGCGCGCGACATCGGCACCTTCGCGCGCGTGGCCGACGTGCTGCTGGGCGCCGACACCCCGGCGCTGCCCGAACGCGTGCGCCTGCTGGGCCCCGACGACGTGTGGGGCCTGGCGGCGCCCGCCGCCACGAAGGCGCTGCAAGGCGTGATCGACCGTGTACAAGGCCTGCTCGGGCCCGCGCAGAGCACGACTGTGGCGATGGAATCGTTCGATGCGATGTACTGGAACTTTCGCTACCTGCAGTCGCGCGAGGCCTGGCTCACCGACGGCCCGCTGATCGAGCGCTATGCGCCGCCGCTGGGCCCGGGCGTGGCCGAGCGCTTTGCGTGGTCGCGCGACGTGACCGATGCGCAGGTGGTGGCCGCGCGCGTCTTTCGCGCCGCGTTTCGCGCGCACCTGGCCGCCTTGCTGGGCACCGACGGCGTGCTGCTGATGCCGACCATGCCCGACATTGCGCCGCTGCGCAGCGAAAGCGAGGCCGGGCTGGAGGACTACCGCAACCGCGCGATCCGGATGCTGTGCATTGCAGGCCTCAGCGGCTTTCCGCAGCTGTCGATGCCGCTGGCTTCGCGCGACGGCGCGCCGCTGGGCATTTCGCTGCTCGGGCCGGCAGGCTCTGACCGCTCATTGATCCGGATGGCCGAGCGCATCGCCGCCAGCTGACGCATTGCGGCGCAGCGCGCCTAGTCTTTCCAGTCGATGGCCGCCGGCGCCGGGAGCGCGCAGAGGTCGCAATCGACAGTCCCAGCGGCGCGCTCTATCACCACGAAGTCGCCCGCGTCCACCGCCAGCAGCGCGTGGTGCCAGGTGCCGGGCGCAAGCACCACCCCCTGCTTTCCGTTGGTAACGAAGGCGGCCAGCTCGCCGGCCGAGGCAGGCGCTTCGCCTGCACGCGCGACCACGATCACGAAGCGCCGCTCGCCCAGGGGCACGAAGGTCTGGCTGCCGAGCGCATGGCGCTCCATCTCGGCCACTGCGTGCGGAAAGCTGCGCGCCGCGGCACGGAACAGCGCGAGCATCGGGCGGCCGCCGGCGGCATCGAGCTGCAGGTTGTCGAGCAGGTCGAAGCGCCTTGCGTTGCCGCCGTTGATGTTGCGGCCACCGGCGGCGGGCGCCTCGATCACGGTACCGAAGGGCGCAAAGGCCTGCGGTGTCAGCGGCGCGACCCGCAAGGCGGTTGCGCAGGAAGCTTGTTCGTTCATGCGGCGATTGCAGCAGAAAGCGTGCCGCGCGCCAACGCAAGATCGGCCAGCCAGCGCCCGAAGGCTTCGCCCTGCTCCGGGTACGGCAGGCGCAGCAGCGCTGAAGGATGCAGGGTGACGAACACGGGCCGGCCATCGCCGCGCTCGTGCAGCCACGCACCGCGCTCGGTCTGCACCGCCACCGGCCGCCCCAGCAGCGTGCGCGCGGCCGTCGCGCCCAGCGCCACCAGACCCTGCGGGCGCACCAGCGAAATCTCGCTGTCGAGCCAGTGCGCGCAGGCTTCGGCCTCGCGCTGGCCCGCGGTCTTGTGGATGCGGCGCTTGCCGCGCAGCTCGTACTTGAAGTGCTTGACGGCGTTGGCCAGGTACACGGCGTCGCGCGCCCAGCCCAGCTGCGCCATTGCACGGTCGAGCAGCTGGCCCGCGGGCCCGACGAAGGGGCGGCCCGCGAGGTCTTCCTGGTCGCCCGGTTGTTCGCCGACCAGCATGTGCGTGGCGCCGAGCGGGCCTTCGCCGCACACGGCCTGCGTGGCGAGCGCGCCGATGGGGCAATCGCGGCAGGCATGCGCCGCCGCGCGAAGCTCGCCAAGGCTGGCGGGCGCCACGCCCGCCGCCGGCCGCAGGTGCAGCGCAACGGGCGCGCGGATGCGGCGCGGCGCGGTGGGCGGCGCCTCGATCATCGACTGGCTGCGCGCCGCAGCCGCCTCGGCCAGCGGCTGGATCAGCGCGGCCTCTGGCAGGTTGTGCCAGTAGCGGCGCGGCATTTCGCGCCGCATCATCGCGAGCTTGAGGCGTGCCGGGTTGAAGATGTGTTCGTAGTAGGTGAGCCAGAGCTGCTCGCCGGCATCGGGCGGCGGTTTCTCGCGGCGGTCGGCGCCGCCCTGGAAGGCCAGCGCCTGGCCGTTCCATTCGACGCAGCGCTCGGGCGTGAGGATGGCCCAGCGCATTTGCGCGAAGCGCCGCGAAAAGAACGGCGCATTGGCCTCGACGATGCGGTGCTCGGGCTCGAACCACGCCACGTGGCGCTCCAGGCCGTCGTCGCCCTGTACGCGGGTAAAGCGCACGAAGGCGCGCATCTTGTGGATGTCGCGGTGCACGGCCTTGGCCATCTGCCGGGCCTGCATCAGGTCGGCGTCGAGCGGATCGTGCCGCAACGCGGGCTCGTGCGAAAGGCGCCACAGCAGCCGGTACAAGAGCGCAAAGCGCTGCGAGTCGCGATGCAGGATGACGTCGCCGCACAGCTCGACGAACCATGCGGGCACAGGCTGATGCTGCGCGGCGGAGGCAAGCGCTGCTGGCGGCGCCGCATCGCTCGCAGCGCCGAACAGATCGGCGGCATCGCCAGCGGCCTGCGCCGCGTTCCATTCGACGCGGTCCGGCGGCACGCCCGCGGCGAGCAGCTGCCGCGCATGCCGGCGAAAGGCGTCGAGATCGACCGGGTCGTCGAGCCGCACATGCATGGCGAATACCTCAGCTCAGAACAGCGAGGCTTGCGCCGGGCGCTGCGGCGCCGGCGAAGGCATGGGCGCTCCGCGCGATGGCCGGTGCCCGTCTGCAACGACAAACGGCAGCACCTTGCGCGCCGGCACGTGCAGCCGCCGCAGGTCGTCCGCGCGCACCCGGCGCACGCGCCGTGCCTGCAGCAGCCGCTCGACGGCTTTGACGCCGAGCCCCGGCACGCGCAACAGCATTTCGCGCGGCGCATGGTTCAGGTCGACCGGAAAGCGATCGGCATGCGCGAGTGCCCAGGCGAGCTTGGGATCGACGTCGAGCCGCAGCAGGCCGTCGGGCTCGGCCACGATTTCCTGGTGCCCGAAGCCGTAGAAGCGCATGAGCCAGTCGGCCTGGTAGAGCCGATGCTCGCGCATCAGCGGCGGCGCCACCAGCGGCAGAGCGCGGGCGGCATCGGGGATGGGGCTGAACGCGGAGTAGTACACGCGCTTGAGCTTGTAGGCGCCGTAGAGGGTGGCGCTCGACGCGAGGATCTGCCGGTCGTCGGTGGCATCTGCGCCGACGATCATCTGCGTGCTCTGGCCCGCGGGCGCAAAGGGCGGCGGCTTTGCGGCGGCGGGCGCCGCGCCGGGCAGCGCGCGAATTGGCACCACGCGGCGCGCCTCTTCGCGCGTGTCGTCGATGCGCAGGCGCAGCCGCGCCATCGATCGGCGGATGGCGCTTTCGTCCTTCTCGGGGGCGAGCGCCTGCAGGCCTTCGGTGGTCGGCATCTCGACGTTGATGCTCAGGCGGTCGGCATAGCGGCCGGCGCGCGCGATGAGTTCATCGCTCGCATCGGGAATGGTCTTCAGGTGGATATAGCCGCGAAAGTCGTGGTCTTCGCGCAGCGTGCGCGCCACCTCGACCACCTGCTCCATCGTGTGGTCGGGCGACTTGACGATGCCGCTGGAAAGGAACAAGCCTTCGATGCAGTTGCGGCGGTAGAAGTCGAGTGTGAGTTGCACCACCTCGTCGACGCGAAAACGCGCGCGCGGCACGTTGCTCGACGCGCGGTTGACGCAGTAGAGGCAGTCGTACTGGCAGTGGTTGGTGAGCAGCACCTTGAGCAACGAGATGCAGCGGCCGTCGGGCGCAAAGCTGTGGCAGATACCGGCGCCCTCGGTCGAGCCGATGCCGCGCCCGCCGAGCGAGTCGCGCGGCTGCGAGCCGCTGGAGGCGCATGAAGCGTCGTACTTGGCGGCGTCCGCGAGGATGGCGAGTTTGCGCTGGAGGTCCACGGAAAACTGGGGTACTGAAATACTGTATGAATATACAGTTTTGAAGGGTGCGTGTCTTGAAGAACGGGAAAGCCCAGGGTCTTACAGCCGCTAAAGTCGCGGGCTCTCCTCCACCCATGCGCAGCGATGCGCTTTCCGATGCGCCGCCCACCCGCCCTCTCCGCTTTCTTTGCCCTGCCTCTCGCGGCTCTCGTCCTGGCCGGATGCGCCGCGCGGCCCGCGCCCCGCGTCACCTGGCTGGGCGACGGCGTGTTCAAGTCGCCCTCGGTGAAGGATGCCGAGGCCTACTGCCGCAACTTCGGCGCTCCGCTGCGCTACCTCGATCCGAAGGCGGCGGCGCGCGCGCCGGAAGCCGAAGTCACCTACCGCTGCGACTGATCGGCCGGCTCCGTAGCGGGCGGCCGCACCCGTTCCAGAATGAAGTCGATGAAGGTGCGGATCGCCCGCGTGTGCTGCCGGTTGGGCATGTAGAGCATGAACATCTGCGTGCCGAAAATACTCAGGCGCCAGTCGTCCAGCGTGGTCACCACCTCGCCCCGGCGCACGTCGTCCTGCACCACGTAGTCGGGCACCAGGCCAATGCCGAGCCCCGCGAGGATGGCCTGGCGCAGGAACAAGAAGTTTTCTGAAATCAGCGTCGGCTCTAGGATCACCTCGCGCCGGGTCTCACCCTGGTAGGCCGACACGCGCAGCTCCCGGCCAATGACCGCGGCGGTGACCACCGGTGCGCCCTGCAACTCGTCCAGTTGCACCGGCAGCGGGTGCTTCTGCGCATAGTCGCGCGAGGCGCAGGCCACGTAGCGCACCGGCCCCAGCTCCCGCGCCACAAGGTTCTGCGGCGGCTCCGGCACCACGCGAATCGCAATGTCGACCTCGTCGCGCAGCAAGTCTTCGATGCGGTTTTCGAACACCACGTCCAGCACGATGCCGGGGTACTGGCGCTTGAAGTCGATCAGCCAGTCGGCCATGACCAGTTGGCCGTAGCCGCTCGGCACGCTCAGCCGCACGCGGCCCTGCAGGCCCTGCCCCAGCGTGGTGACGGATTCTTTTGCGGCCAGCAATTCGGTCTGGATGGCGACCCCATGCTGGTAAAGGCGCAGGCCGATCTCGGTCGGCTCGGCGCGGCGGGTGGTGCGCCTCACCAGCTGGGCGCCCACCGAGCGCTCCAGCTGGTTCAGGTGGTAGCTGACATTGGCGCGGCTCATCTTGAGCCGGCGTGCCGCCGCGCTCAGGTTGCCCGCGTCGAGGATTTCCACCAGCAAGGTCAGCGATTGGAGGTCCATGCCCCGGATTGTGTCAAAAATCCTTTGACAGTCTGTCAACCGTCTATGCAATTGTCAAAGCGCCGCATCGGGCAAAGAATGCTGGGTTCACCCTGGAACCCGAGTCCGCCGCGCATTTGCAGGGCTCGCCACGAAAGAGACAAGAGAGACAAGACATGGCCACCACCGACTCCAGCCTTCCCGCGTCTTCTTCCAACCCTGTCAGCTTCGAGCGCGCCCCGCATCCGGGCGGCGTGTTCGTGGTGACCATCGACAACCCGCCCGTCAACGCCCTGGGCGTGGATGTGCGCCGCGGCCTGGTTGCTGCCATTGAGGCGGCGGAGGTCGACAGCGCGGCCGCCGCGGTGCTGATCGTCGGCGCCGGCCGCAACTTCATCGCGGGTGCGGACATCCGCGAGTTCGGCAAGACGCCGCAGCCGCCCTCACTGCCCGAGGTGTGCCTGAAGATCGAGAACTGCACGAAGCCTGTGATCGCCGCCATTCACGGCGCGGCACTTGGCGGCGGCCTCGAAGTGGCGCTGTCGGCGCACTACCGCCTGGCCGCCCCTTCGGCCAAGCTGGGCTTGCCCGAAGTGCAGCTCGGCCTCTTGCCCGGCTCGGGCGGCACGCAGCGCGCGCCGCGCCTCATCGGCGTGAAGCCCGCACTCGAGCTGATGCTCAGCGGCCGCCACGCCGGGGCAAAGGAAGCGTTGTCGCTCGGGCTGGTCGACCGCCTTGGCACCCAGGCCGATGCGCGCGCCGAAGGCCTTGCCTATGCACAAGAACTCGCCGCTGCCAAGGCGCCGGTGCGCCGTACGCGCGAGGCCGCCGGCCTGGCCGATGCGGAGGCCAGCCGCGCCGCGCTCGAAGCGGCGCGCGCCGACACCGCCAGGAAGAGCCGTGGGCTTTTCTCGCCGATGAAGATCATCGAAGCCGTCGAAGCCGCGCTCACGCTGCCTTTCGACGACGGCATGGCGCTGGAGCGCAAGCTGTTCCTGCAGTGCATCGACAGCCCCCAGCGCGCAGGCCTGATCCACGCCTTCTTCGCCGAGCGCGAAGTACTGAAGGCGCCCGAAACCAAGGCCGCCAAGCCGCGCGCCATCGAATCGGCCGGCATCATCGGCGGCGGCACCATGGGCGCGGGCATTGCGGTGGCGATGCTCGACGCGGGCCTGCCCGTGACCATGATCGAGCGCGACGAGCCCAGCCTTGCGCGCGGCCGCCAGCATGTCGAAAAGGTGTACGACGGCCTGATCGGCAAGGGCCGCATGACGCCCGAGGCCAAGGCGGCCGTGATGGCGCGCTTCTCGGGCTCCACCTCATACGACGCGCTCGCGCAGGCCGACATCGTGGTCGAAGCGGTGTTCGAAGACATGGGCGTGAAGAAGGCCGTGTTCGCCGAGCTCGACCGGGTGTGCAAGCCCGGCGCGGTGCTGGCCACCAACACCTCGTACCTCGACATCGACGAAATCGCCGCCAGCATCTCGCGCCCGCAGGACGTGGTGGGCCTGCATTTCTTCTCGCCGGCCAACATCATGAAGCTGCTGGAGATCGTGGTGCCTGCCAAGGT
This sequence comes from Variovorax paradoxus, assembly GCF_009755665.1. NCBI lineage: Bacteria > Pseudomonadati > Pseudomonadota > Betaproteobacteria > Burkholderiales > Comamonadaceae > Variovorax > Variovorax paradoxus. The sequence continues at coordinate 854,096 of NZ_CP046622.1, read as the reverse complement.
AAGTGCCGACGTGGTGGCCACCGGCTTCGAGCTTGCGAAGAAGCTCAGGAAGGTGCCCGTGCGCGCCGGCGTATGCGACGGCTTCATCGGCAATCGCATCCTCGCGGTGTACCGCCAGGCCGCCGACCACATGATGGAAGACGGCGCCTCGCCCTACCAGATCGACGAGGCGGTGCGCAATTTCGGCTACCCGATGGGGCCGTTCCAGGTGTCGGACCTGGCGGGCGGAGACATTGGCTGGGCCACGCGCAAGCGCAAGGCCGCCACGCGCGACCCCAAGGCGCGCTACGTGCAGGTTGCCGACCGCATCTGCGAGCGCGGCTGGTTCGGCCAGAAGACGCAGCGCGGCTATTACCTGTACCCCGAAGGCGCGCGCACCGGTGTACCCGACCCCGAGGTGCTGGCCATCATCGACGCCGAGCGCGAGCGCGCCGGCATCAAGCCGCGCGCCTTCACCGAAGAAGAAATCATGCGCCGCTACATGGCCGCGATGATCAACGAGGGCGCCAACGTCGTGCACCAACGCATCGCGCTGCGACCGCTCGACGTGGACGTGACCTTTCTCTACGGCTACGGCTTTCCGCGCCACCGCGGCGGCCCGATGAAGTACGCCGACACCGTGGGCCTGCCGAAGGTGCTGGCCGACATCCGCGAGTTTGCGAAGGAAGACCCGTTGTTCTGGCAGCCCTCGCCGCTGCTGGTGGAACTGGTCGAACGCGGCGCGAACTTCGACAGCCTCAATCACGCCTGACCCCCTTTTTTAAAGAAGCGACGCCATGGACCTGAACTTCACCCCTGAAGAAGAAGCCTTCCGCGCGGAAGTGCGCGCCTTCCTGGCCGGCAAGCTGCCCGCGCGCCTCTCGGCCAAGGTGAGCGGCGGCAAGATCCTCGCCAAGGCCGACATGGAGGAATGGCACGCCATCCTCAACGAGCGCGGCTGGCTCGCCAACCACTGGCCCGAGCAGTACGGCGGGCCGGGCTGGACGGCGGTCGAAAAATTCATCTTCGAGCACGAATGCGCGCTGGCCTTTGCGCCGCGCATCGTGCCCTTCGGCGTGAACATGCTGGGGCCGGTGCTCATCAAGTACGGCAACGAGGCGCAAAAGCGCCATTGGCTGCCGCGCATCCTCGACGGCTCCGACTGGTGGTGCCAGGGCTATTCGGAGCCCGGCGCGGGCTCCGACCTGGCGGCGGTAAAGACATCCGCCGTGCGCGGCATCGATGCCCGAGGCGACCACTACATTGTGAACGGCCAAAAGACCTGGACCACGCTGGGCCAGCATGCCAACATGATCTTCTGCCTGGTGCGCACCAACCGCGAGGCAAAGAAGCAGGAAGGCATCAGCTTCCTGCTGATCGACATGACTTCGCCCGGCGTGGAAGTGCGCCCGATCATCACGCTGGACGGCGAGCACGAGGTGAACGAGGTGTTCTTCTCCGACGTGCGCGTGCCGGCCGAGAATTTGGTCGGCGAAGAGAACAAGGGCTGGACCTGCGCCAAGTACCTCCTCACCTACGAGCGCACCAACATCGCGGGCGTGGGCTTTTCGGTGGCCGCGCTCGAACAGCTCAAGGGCATTGCGGCCACGCAAACGAAAAATGGCAAGCCCCTGGCGGAAGACCCGGCCTTTGCCGCGCGCATGGCGCGGGTCGAGATCGACCTGGAGAACATGAAGACCACCAACCTGCGCGTGATTGCGGCGGTAGCGGGCGGCGGCGTGCCAGGCGCGGAGAGCTCGATGCTCAAGATCCGCGGCACCGAGATCCGGCAAGAGATTTCGTCGCTCGCGCGCCGTGCGATGGGCGTGTACGGCCGGCCCTTCATCGAAGAAGCGCTGCACGACGGCTTCGACGGCGAAACCTTCGGCCCCGCCTACGCGTCGGCCGCGGCCGCGCGCTACTTCAACAACCGCAAGCTGTCGATCTTCGGCGGCTCGAATGAAATCCAGAAGAACATCATCAGCAAGATGATCCTCGGGCTGTAAAGGAGACACGCACATGAACTTCGAACACACCGAAGACCGGCGCATGCTCGCCGACAGCCTGAACCGCTTCATCGCCGAGCAGTACGCCTTCGATGCACGCGATCGCATCGCGAAGTCGCAGCACGGGTTCAGCAAGGAAATCTTTCAGCAGTTCGCAGAGCTGGGCGTGATCGGCGCGCTGTTCAGCGAGGCCGATGGCGGCTTTGGCGGCGGCGGCTTCGACATTGCCGTGGTCTTCGAGGCGCTGGGCCGCGGCCTCGTGGTCGAGCCGCTGCTGGGCGCGGTGATGGTCGGCGAGGCGCTCAGTGCCGCCGGCAATGCTGAGCAGAAAGAAAAGCTCGGCGACATCATCAACGGCGCCCTCGTCGCCGCCTTTGCGCACGACGAAGCCGGCGCGCACCACGAGCGCACGCACGTCGGCACCCGCGCCGAGCGCAGCGGCGACGGCTGGGTGCTGAGCGGTGCCAAGGCTGCCGCGCCGCAGGGCGAGCAGGCCGACGTATTCCTGGTTTCCGCCCGCACATCTGGCGACGTGGACGACGAAGCAGGCATCTCGCTGTTTCTGGTGCCCGCAAAGACGCCGGGCCTCACGGTGCGCGGCTGCCCCGCCATCGACGGCGGCCGCGTAGCCGAACTCGCATTCGACGGCGTGAAGCTGGGCGCCGACGCACTGCTGGGCACCGAAGGCCAGGGCCACGCCACGCTGGAGCGCGCCATCGGCCGCGGGGTGCTCGCACTGTGCGCCGAGGCCGTCGGCGCGATGGAAGCCGCCAAGACCGCCACGCTCGACTACCTGCGTACGCGCAAGCAGTTCGGCATGCTCATCGGCAGCTTCCAGGCGCTGCAGCACCGCATGGCCGACCTGCTGCTCGAGATCGAGCAGGCGCGCTCGGCGGTGATCAACGCGGCAGCCGCCATCGACGGTGCGGACCGCGTGGCGCGCGAGCGTGCGCTCTCGGCCGCCAAGTTCAGCATCGGCCGCATCGGCGCGCTGATGGCGGAAGAAAGCATCCAGATGCACGGCGGCATCGGCATGACGTGGGAGCTGCCGCTGCCGCACTATGCCAAGCGGCTCGTGATGATCGACCACCAGCTCGGCGACGAAGATCATCATCTGCAGCGCTACATCGCGCTTGGCAAGGAGACCGTGCAATGAGCGACAAGACCGTTCTCATCTCGCAGCAGGGCGCCGTCCGCATCCTGACCAACAGCAACCCGGGTGCACGCAACGCGATCACGCCGACGCTGTATGCCGAGCTGAGCGCCGCGCTCGCCGACGCGCAAGCCGATCCGGAAGTCGGTGCCATCGTCTTCACCGGCGCGGGCGATTTCTTCTGCTCGGGCGGCGACCTCAACCTGCTGGCCAAGCGGCGCGAACTGCCCGCCTCCGAACGGCGCGAAAAGCTCGAGAGCCTGCACAACCTGATCCGCGCCATCCGCGATTGCGGCAAGCCCGTCATCGCTGCCGTCGAAGGCGGTGCGGCGGGCGCGGGCCTGTCGATGGCGCTGGCCTGCGACATGCTGGTGTCGGCGCGCGACGCGTTCTACACCGTGGCCTATGTCAGGGTCGGCCTCACGCCCGACGGCGGGGCCACGGCTTTTCTGTCTGAGTTCGTCTCGCGCCAGTTGCTGACCGAAATGTGCCTGACCGGCGACCGCATGACGGCCGAGCGCCTGCATGCGCTGGGCGCGGTCAACCGGCTCACCGACAAGGGCGCCGCGCTGGCCGAGGCGATTGCGCTCGCGGCCAAGGTCGCCAATGGCCCGCAGCGTGCGAGCGCGCGCATCAAGGCGCTGTGTCGCCAGGCGCACTGCGCCACGCTCGAGGAACAGCTCGAGGCCGAGGCCGTGTACATGGTCGAGTCGCAAGCCGATGCCGAAGCGGCCGAAGGCATCGGTGCCTTTCTCGGCAAGCGCACGGCGGATTTCACTGCGCTGCGCCGGCAGGAGCCGGACCCTTCCTGACGACGCCGGCCGCATTCACCCCACATCACGCCTCGCACTCGCTGCGGGGCTTTCTCGTTTCAAGGGAGTTGCTCTCATGCCTATGCTGAATTCCTCGCTGCCGCTTGCCGGCGTGCGCGTTCTCGATCTGTCCCGCATCCTCGCGGGCCCCTGGTGCGGCATGGTGCTGGCCGACATGGGCGCCGAAGTCATCAAGGTCGAGCACCCGGGCCGCGGCGACGACACGCGCGACTGGGGCCTGCGTGTCGGCAACACCGAGACGGCCTACTTCAACAGCGTGAACCGCAACAAGCGCTCGGTCACGCTCGACCTGCAGACGCCCGAAGGCCAGCAGATTGCGCGCGACCTTGCCAGGCAGTGCGACGTGGTGATCCAGAACTTCAAGTTCGGCGGCATCGACAAGTTGGGCCTCGGCTACGAACAGCTCAGCAAGGAAAACCCGGGGCTCATCTACTGCTCGATCTCGGGCTATGACCGCACCGGCCCCGAGGCCGCGCGCCCTGGGTACGACCTGGTGGTGCAGGGCGAGGCGGGCCTGATGGCGCTGAACGGCGAAGCCAACCAGCCGCCGCTGAAGTTCGGCGTGGCGGTGGTCGACCTGTTCACCGGCATGTACTCGGCGCAGGCCGTGCTGGCCGCGCTGTACCAGCGCGAAAAAACCGGCAAGGGTCGCCATGTGGAGATGGCGCTGTTCGACTGCGGCCTGATGATCACCGCCTACTACGGCCTCGAAGCACTGCTGATGGGCGAAGACCCGCCGCGCTACGGCAACTCGCATCCCTCGATCGTGCCCTACGGCGTGTTCGACGCGGCCGATGGCCCGCTGGTCATTACGGTCGGCAACAACGCACAGTTCTCGCGCTTCTGCACCGACGTGCTCGAGCGGCCCGACCTTGCGGCGGACGAACGCTTCAAGACCAACATCCTGCGTTCGGCAAACCGCGCGGTGCTGCTGCCCGAGCTGCACGCCGAACTGGCCAAGCGCCAGCGCGCCGACCTGCTGGCCAAGCTCACGCAATCGGGCATTCCCTGCGGCGAGGTGCTGGGCCTGCTCGAAGCGCTCAACTCCAAGCGCGCGACCGACGCGGGCCTTGTTACCGAGCAGCCGCATCCGGTGGCCGGCAAGGTCAACGTGCTTGCCCCGCCCTACCGCTTCGACGGCGAGCGGCTGCCGGTGCGCAGCGCCCCGCCGCAATTGGGCGAAGCCACGCACGAGGTGCTGCAGTCGCTGCTCGGCCTTTCGGACGACAAGCTCGCGCAACTTAAATCGAACGGCGTTCTCTGAAGACGCTCTTTCCTTCTCCTCATTGATTCACTGAAGAAGTCATGGCATTTCCTTTTTCCCGCTCCCTTCGCAATCCCGCGCGCCGCGCGCTCATCGCCCTGGCGCTTCCGCTGGTGGCAGGCGCCGCCTTCGCGCAAGCCTGGCCGGCCAAGCCGATCACCGTGGTCGTGCCCTTTCCGCCCGGCGGCCCGACCGACGTGGCCACGCGCATCGTGGCGCAGAAGATGTCGCAGGGCCTGAAGCAGAACATCCTCATCGACAACCGCAGCGGCGCCTCGGGCACCATCGGCGCGGCGGCGGCCGCCAAGGCCGCGCCCGACGGCTACACCTTCGTGATGCTGGCCACGCCCACGCTGCTGGCCGCGCACCTGTACGGCCAGACGCCCTACGACATCTTCAAGAGCTTCACGCCCGTGGGCACGGTGTACGACCTGCCGATCGTGATGGTGGTCAACCCGAAGTCGCTGCCCGAAGTCACCGGCCTGCAAGGCCTCATTGCCAAGGCCAAGGCCGAAGGCGGCAAGCTCAACTACACGACCGCGGGCGCCGGCAGCTTCGGCCACCTGACGACCGAGCAGCTCAAGAACATCGGCAAGTTCGACATGCAGCACGTGCCCTACCGCGGCAGCGCGCCGGCCGTGACCGACCTGATCGGCGGGCAGGTGCCGGCCATGTTCTCTGACCTGGTGGCGGTAATGCCGCACATCCGCGCCGGCACGCTGCGCGCCATTGCGGTCGGTTCGGGCAAGCGCGTGAGCCTGCTGCCCGACGTGAAGACGGTGGCCGAACAGGGCTTCCCGGGCTTCGATGCCACCTCGTGGGGCGGCCTGCTCGCGCCCGCGGGCACGCCCAAGGACGTGGTCGACCGCATGAGCGCCGAACTGAAGACGGCGCTGGCCGACAAGGAAGTGCAGGACAAGCTCGAAAGCGTCGGCTCCTTCGCGGCCTACGGCACACCCGAGCAGACGGGTACGCGCATGCGCCAGGATTTCGAGCGCTGGGGCAAGGTCATTCGCGACAACAAGATCACGAACCAGTAAAACAGCGCTTCGCAGGCGGCCGGCAAGAAGACGACATCAGGAGACACGCATGGCAGACAGCAAGAAGACGACGGTGGGCGGCGAGCCGTTCCGCCCCCTGTTTCCGGTGCGCAGCCTGGCCGATATCCGGCGGCTCGAGGAAACGCCGCTCGCGGAGGCGCTGACGGTGCGCAGCACCTACGAGATCTTTCGCAACGCGGGCGCGGCCTTCGGCGGCAAGACGGCGCTCACCTTCCTGCGCACCGGCAACCCGGCCGATGAGCCGATCCGCTGGTCGTACGCCGATTTGCTCGCGGGCATCCACCAGACCGCGAACATGCTGCATGCGCTGGGGGTGGGCCCCCAAGACGCGGTGGCGGTGCTGCTGCCGGGCTGCCTCGAATACCACCTTGCGCTCTGGGGCGGCGAGGCGGCCGGCATCGTGCAGCCGCTCAATCCGCTGCTCACCGACGAGAAGCTGGTGGCGCTGATGACCGCCGGCCGCGCCAAGGTGCTGATCGCCTACGGCTCGGACAGCGAATCGGGCATGTGGTCGAAGGCCATGCGGTTGCGCAGCCAGGTGCCGACGCTCACCACCGTGGTTCGCGTGGCGCCGCACGACGAGGCGCCGGGCGCCTCGGGCGCATTGCCCGAAGGCGTCGCCGACTTCAACGCGCTGCGCGCCGCGCAGCCTTCGGACCGCCTCGTGAGCGGCCGCGACATTGCACCCACCGACATTGCCGCCTACTTTCACACCGGCGGCACCACCGGCGCACCCAAGCTCGCGCGCCACAGCCACGGCGCGCAGGTGTTCACCGCCTGGGCCAGCGTGCAGGTCGCGGGCATGAACGACCAGGGCATCTCGATCAACGGCTATCCGCTGTTTCACGTGGCGGGCGTGCTGCCGGCCTCGCTCGCTTCGCTCTCTGCCGGAGTGGAAGTGATCATTCCGACGACCTCGCTGCTGCGCAACAAGGAGGTGCTTGCCAACTATTGGAAGATGGTCGAAAAGTACCGGCCCACCTCGCTCTCGGCCGTGCCCACGGTGCTGGCCGCATTGGCGAACGTGCCGCTGGACGGCGCCGACATCTCGTCGATCGGCTACTGCCGCACGGGCGCCGCCGTGCTCTCGCCGGAACTGGCCGCGCGCTTCGAGCGGCTGTTCGGCCTGCATGTGCACGAAAGCCTGGGCATGACCGAGATGGCTGGCATCTCGACCATCACGCCGCCCGGCGTGGACGGGCCGGCGGGCTGCGTCGGGTTTCCGCTGCCGTATATGCAGATGCGCATCGTGGCGCTCGACGAAAACGGCAACGCGAGCGACCGCGACCTGCCGCCGGGCGAACAGGGCATGGTGCTGTTCAAGTCGCCCAACCTGTTCTCGGGCTTTGTCGATCCGGCGGACAACGCCAAGGCCTTCACGGCCGACGGCTGGCTTGCGACCGGCGACCTGGGCTGGATCGACGGCGAGGGGCGGCTCAACCTGAGCGGCCGTTCGAAGGACCTGATCATCCGCAGCGGCCACAACATCGATCCCAAGGTGATCGAGGACGCGCTGGGCGCGCATCCGGCGGTGCAGCTGTGCGCGGCGGTGGGTGCGCCCGATGCCTATGCGGGCGAGCTGCCGGTGGTGTTCGCGACGCTGGTGCCGGGTGCATCGGCAACGGAAGACGAGCTGCTGGCCTTTACCGCCGCGCGTGTGGACGAGGCACCCGCCAAACCCAAGTCGGTGATCGTCATCGAGAACATGCCGATGACCAACGTCGGCAAGATCTACAAGCCCGAGCTGCGCGCGATGGCGGCCAGCCGCGTGGTAGCCGCGGCCGTCGAGCAGGCCTGCGGCGAGCTTGGCGTCCGCGCAGAGGCCAGGCCGCTTACCGCCCATGAGGGCGAGCGCCTGGTGCAGGTGCGCATCGATGCCGGCGCCGCGGGCGCACTTGCGGGGCCGCTGCGGCAAAAGATCGAGGCGGCACTGGCGCCACTGCCGTTCAAGACCGGGGTGCTCACCGAATAGCCCGGAATCACCTTGGCTGGCGGCACGCGCATAAAAACAAATCAACCATCGGAGACATCGAGAACATGAACAACGCCACATTCACCACCACCCGCCGAGCCCTGCACGGCCTTGCCATTGCATCGCTCGCGCTCACGGGCACCACCGCCAGCTGGGCGCAGACCTATCCGGCCAAGCCGATCCGCATGGTGGTGCCCTTTGCCCCGGGCGGCGCAACCGACGTGCTGGCCCGCGTGATCGGCGAGAAGATGGCCGCCGGGCTGGGCCAGCCGGTCATCATCGACAACAAGCCCGGCGCCGCCGGCATCATCGGCACCGACGCCGTGGCCAAGGCGCCGCCCGATGGCTACACCCTGGTGCTGGCGCTGAGCAATTCGCTGCTGACCAACCAGTTCCTCTACCAGAAGCTGCCCTACGACACGCAGCGCGACCTCACGTTGGTCTACCAGATTGCCACCGCGCCGCTGGTGCTGGTGGTGCACCCCAGCGTGCCGGTGAAGAACGGGCCGGAGCTCTTGAAGTACGTGGCCGCCAACAAGGGCAAGGTGGCCTACGGCTCGTATGGCGTGGGCGCGTATCCGCACTTGGCCGGCGCGCACATGAGCCTTACGCAGAAGGCCGAGATGAACCACGTGGCCTACAAGGGCGAGTCGCCGATGCTGCAGGACCTGATCGGCGGCCAGATCCAGATGGCCTTTGCCAGCGCGCTGGTGGCCAAGCCGCACATCGAGGCGGGCAAGCTCAAGGCCGTTGGCGTGAGCGGCGAGCGCCGCATGGCCACGCTGCCCGACGTGCCGACGCTGGCCGAGCAGGGACTGGGCGATGAGGCCTACCGGGTGGCGGGCTGGCTTGCCATTGCCATGCCTGCCGGCACGCCCAAGCCGATCGTGCAGCGCATTGCCGAAGAAGTGGGCAAGGCCACGCGCCAGCCCGATGTGCAGGCGCGCGTGGCGGCCATGGGCTTCGACCTGAAGGAAAGCTCGCCGGAGGCCTTTGCCGCCGTGTACAAGAAGGAAAGCCCGATCTGGGAGCGCCTGATCAAGGATTCGGGCGCCAAGCTCGAGTAGCCCGTTTCGACAGGGGTGGAGGGAGGCGGAACCGGGCCGCAGCTTAGGAAAACCCCGATGAACGGATGGACATGGATCGTTACCATCCATAGCTGCTTTCCCCCTCCCTCTCGATGACCACTCCCAACGAGTCCGGCCCGGTGCTGGACGCCGCCAGCCCCCTTCCCCCAGACATCGAAGCCGCCGACGAGCCCACCAAGGTGCCGCTTGCCATCGAGGACTGGCTCACCGTGATCATCATGGGCGCGCTGGCGCTCATCACCTTTGCCAACGTGCTGGTGCGCTATTTCACCGATTCATCCTTTGCGTGGACGGAGGAGTTCTCGGTCTTCCTGATGATCATGCTGGCGCTGGTGGCCGGCTCGGCCGCCGTGGCGCGAGACCGGCACATCCGCATCGAATACTTCTCGGAGAGCGGCTCGATGGCGCGGCGCAAGCGCCTGGCGCAATTCGGCGCGCTCATGATCGCCATTCTGTTCACGCTGATCGGGGCGCTCAGCATCCGCATGGTGTGGGACGACTACCGCTTCGACGAAACCACGCCCGGCATCGGCCTGCCGGCCTGGTGGTATTCGATGTGGCTGCCCATCGTTTCCTTCGCCATCGCGCTGCGCGCGGTGGGCCTGATGATCCGCCGCGGCCGCAAGGCGTACACCGGCGAGCAAAGCAAGAACGACAAAGGCGACGCATCGTGATCGCCACCCTGCTCTTCGTCGCCTTCGTTGCGATGATGCTGGTGGGCGTGCCCATTGGCGCCGCGCTCGGCCTGGCCGGCGCCGCCTGCATTGCACTGGCCAACAGCGACGCGCAGTGGTTCGGCTTGTTGGCCGTGCCGCAGAACTTCTATGCTGGCCTGGGCAAGTACCCGCTGCTGGCCATTCCGATGTTCGTGCTGGTGGGCTCGATCTTCGACCGCTCGGGCGTGGCGCTGCGGCTCGTGAACTTTGCGGTGGCCATCGTCGGGCGCGGCCCCGGCATGCTGCCGCTGGTGGCGATTGCGGTGGCCATGTTCCTCGGCGGCATCTCGGGCTCGGGCCCAGCCAATGCCGCCGCCGTGGGCGCGGTGATGATCGCGGCCATGTCGCGCGCGGGCTACCCTGCCGCCTTCTCGGCCAGCGTGGTGGGCGCCGCGGCGGCCACCGACATCCTGATTCCACCTTCGGTCGCGTTCATCGTGTACTCGGTGCTGGTGCCGGGTGCCTCGGTGCCGGCGCTGTTTGCGGCCGGCATGATCCCGGGCGTGATGGCCGGCCTGGCGCTGATGATTCCGGCCGTGCTGCTGGCCCGCCAGCACAAGATGGGCGCGCTCGAATCGACGCTGCCGCGCCCGCCGTTCTGGAAGAGTTTTCGCGAGGCAGTCTGGGGCCTGGCGGCGCCGGTGCTCATTCTGGGCGGCATGCGTGCGGGCTGGTTTACACCCACCGAAGCTGCGGTGGTGGCGGTGTTCTACGGCCTGTTCGTGGGCATGTGCGTGCACCGGACGATCAAGGTGCGCGACCTGTTCGTGATCTTGCGTGAATCGGGCGAGCTGTCGGCGGTGATCCTGCTGGTGGTGTCGCTCGCGGGGATTTTTGCGTATTCGCTCTCGACGCTGGGCATCATCGACCCGGTGACGCGCGCCATCGTGAATTCGGGCCTGGGCGAATACGGCATCCTGGCGTTGCTGATCCTGCTGCTGATCACGGTCGGCATGTTCCTGGACGGCGTGTCGATCTTCCTGATTTTCGTGCCGCTGTTGCTGCCGATCGTGCAGTACTACAAGTGGGACCCGGTGTGGTTCGGCGTGATCCTCACGCTCAAGGTCGCACTGGGCCAGTTCACGCCGCCGCTCGCGGTCAACCTGATGGTGTCGTGCCGCATTGCCAAGGTGCGCATGGAAGAAACCGTGCGGTGGGTGGGCTGGATGCTGTTCTCGATGTTCCTGGTGATGGTGCTGGTGATCGCGTTTCCTGAGCTCGCGCTTTGGTTGCCGCGCAAGCTGGGGTATTGAGATGCGACTCTGCTTCTCTTTGCTTCGTGCTGTTGGGTTACCGCCTTGTTCGGGGCGCGCACCCGCCGACGGGGTACCTTTCTCCGCGAATGTCCCCCGGCCTGCGGCCTCCTCCTTTATTTCGCTGCGCAAGGCACCCCGCCAGCGGGCGCGTTATACGGAGCGGTCGTTGATCAGCGGAGCACCAGCAGCGTGCCCAGGCGCACAGGGCATCGGGTGCTCCCCGCAGCGAAATAAAGGAGGAGGGGCGCAGCCCCGGGGGACATTCGCGGAGGGGAGTACCCGGTGGCCTGGGCACACGCCCTGAACAACAGCCCCCCCGAACAGCAGCCCCGAAACGCCCAACCGTTCCCCAAAACATCCACCGCTTAATTGTGTTCAGAAAACAAGGAGACCTCTCATGAAATTCCGCCGCACCCTCTTGGGCCTTGCCGCCGTAGCCACCGCCCTGGGCATGTTCTCGACCGGCGCCATGGCGCAGGCCGCCTACAAGCCCGAATACAAGATGTCCCTCGTGCTCGGCCCGCCCACGCCGTGGGGCCAGGCCGGAAAAATCTGGGCCGACCTCGTGAAGGAGCGTACCCAAGGCCGCATCAACATCAAGCTCTACCCCGGCGTCTCGCTCATCCAGGGCGACCAGACCCGCGAGTTCAGCGCGCTGCGCCAGGGCGTCATCGACATGGCCGTCGGCTCGACCATCAACTGGTCGCCGCAAGTCAAGCAGCTCAACCTCTTTTCCATGCCCTTCCTGATGCCCGACTACGCGGCCATCGATGCGCTCACCCAGGGCGAGGTCGGCAAGGACATGTTCAAGACCCTCGACAAGGCCGGCGTCGTGCCCCTTGCCTGGGGCGAGAACGGCTACCGCGAAATCACCAATTCCAAGAAGCCGATCAAGTCGCCTGAAGACTTGAAGGGCATGAAGATCCGCGTCGTCGGCTCGCCGATTTATTCCGACATGTTCACCGCGCTGGGCGCCAACCCCACGCAGATGAGCTGGGCCGACGCCCAGCCCGCACTCGCGAGCGGCGCGGTCGACGGGCAGGAGAACCCTCTCTTCCTGTTCACCGTGCTCAAGATGCAGAACGTGGGCCAGAAATTCGTCACCACCTGGGGCTACGTGGCCGATCCGCTGGTGTTCGTGGTCAACAAGGAGATCTGGGCTTCGTGGACGCCGGCTGACCAGGCCATCGTGCGCCAGGCCGCCATCGATGCCGGCCAGCAGGAGATTGCCATTGCGCGCAAGGGCCTGGTGGAGGCCGACAAGCCCGTGCTGAAGGACATTGCCGCCATGGGCGTGACCGTGACCCAGCTCACGCCCGCCGAGCGCGAAGCCTTTGTGAAGGCCACGCGGCCCGTGTACGAAAAGTGGAAGGGCACCGTGGGTGCCGACCTCGTGGCGAAGGCCGAAAAGGCCATCGCAGCACGCAAGAAGTAATTCAGTAGAGAGACAGCACCGGCGTCGTTTCAGGGTGCCGCCGCGACAATGTCGCGATGCACACCCTGATCATCGACACGGACCCCGGCGCGGACGATGTGATCGCGCTGCTGTTTGCCATGGCGGCGCCTGAAGCACTGAAGCTCCAGGCGCTGACCACGGTGGCCGGCAATGTTCCGCTGGCCAAGACCTCGCGCAACGCGCGCCTTGCCTGCGAATGGGCCGGCCGGACAGACGTTCCGGTGTACGCCGGCGCGGAGCGCCCACTGCAGCGCACGCCAATTCACGCGGCCAACATCCACGGCCGCGAAGGCATCACCGGCGTCGAGGTTCACGAGCCGGCCACGCCGCTGGCCGAAGGGCATGCGGTCGATTACCTCATTCGCACACTGCGCGAGGCGCCCGAGAAAAGCGTGACGCTCGCCATGCTCGGCCCGCAAACCAACCTTGCGCTGGCGCTTGGGCAAGCCCCGGACATCGTGCGCGGCTTGCGCGAGCTGGTGCTCATGGCCGGCGCGCACTTCAACGGCGGCAACATCACGCCGACCGCCGAGTTCAATGTGTTCGCCGATCCTCATGCGGCCGAGGCCGTGCTGAAAAGCGGCGTGCCGACGACGATGCTGCCGCTGGACGTGACGCACAAGATTCTCACGAGCGAGGAGCGCATCGCGCGGCTGCGTGGCATCGGCAACCGGGCCGGCGCCATCGTCGCCGACATCCTGGATGCCTACGCGCCGCAGGAAATGCGGCACTACGAAATGCCCGGCGGGCCGGTGCACGACGCCACCGTGATCGCCTACCTGCTGCAGCCCTCGCTCTTCAAGGGCAGGCTGGTCAACGTCGAAGTCGACAGCCGCGAGGGCATGGGCTTCGGCCAGACGGCAGCTGACTGGTACGGCAGCCTGAACCGCCCCGCCAATGCGAACTGGATTGTCGATGGCGATGCGCAGGGCTTTTTCGACCTGCTGACCGAACACATCGCACGGCTGCCCTGAGAACCCAGGCAATAAAAAAGCCACGCTGCGAACAGCGTGGCTTTTGCTTTTGGTGCCGCAGCGAATCGATCAGTGCTGCAGAATTTTGTTGAGAAAATCCTTCGTGCGCGGCTGGCGGTTTTCCGGGTGGCTGAAGAATTCGTCCTTCGGGCAGTCTTCCAGGATCTTGCCGCCCACGTCGATGAAGATCACGCGGCTGGCCACCTTGCGGGCAAAGGCCATTTCGTGCGTCACCACCATCATGGTCATGCCGTCCCTGGCCAGGCTCACCATCACGTCGAGCACTTCGCCGACCATTTCGGGGTCGAGCGCCGAAGTGGGTTCGTCGAACAGCATCACGATCGGGTCCATGCTGAGCGCACGGGCAATGGCCACGCGCTGCTGCTGGCCGCCCGAGAGCTGGCCCGGGAACTTGTCCTTGTGCGCCATCAGGCCCACGCGGTCGAGCATCTTCAGGCCGCGGGTCTTGGCTTCGTCGGGGCTGCGGCCGAGCACCTTGATCTGGGCGATCGTGAGGTTCTCGGTGACCGACAGGTGCGGAAACAGCTCGAAGTGCTGAAACACCATGCCGACCTTGGAGCGCAGCTTGGGCAGGTTGGTCTTGGGGTCGTGCAGCGGAATGCCGTTGACGGTGATCTCGCCCTTCTGGAAGGGCTCGAGCGCGTTCACGGTCTTGATGAGGGTGGACTTGCCCGAGCCCGAGGGCCCGCACACCACCACCACGTCGCCCTTGGAGATGCTCACCGAACAATCGTTGAGCACCTGCACCGGGCCATACCACTTGGAGACGTTCTTGATTTCAATCATTTTTTCGGACATTTCTTTCTCCGGTTCAGCCACTCAGCGAATGATGGCAATCTTCTTGTGGAGGCGCTTGACGAGCCACGACAAGGCATAGCACATGATGAAGTAAACGACGGCCGCGAGCAGGTAGGCCTCGATCGGGCGGCCGAAGTTCTTGCCCGCGGTCTCGAAGCCCTTGAGCATGTCGTACGCGCCGATGGCGTAGACCAGCGAGGTGTCCTGGAACAGGATGATGGTCTGCGTGAGCAGCACCGGCAGCATGTTGCGGAACGCCTGCGGCAGCACCACCAAGCGCATGTTCTGGCCGTAGGTCATGCCCACTGCCTGGCCCGCATACACCTGGCCGCGCGGAATCGACTGGATGCCCGCGCGCATGATCTCGCTGAAGTAGGCCGCCTCGAACGCGATGAAGGTGATCACGGCCGAGATTTCCGAGCGGTAGTTCGAGCCGATGGAGCCGAAGGCCGCGTAGAACGAGGCCGGCACCAAGAGGAAGAACCACAGGATGACCATCACCAGCGGAATGCTGCGCATGCCGTTGACGTAGATGGCGGCGGGCGCATCGAGCCACTTCTTGCCCGAGAGGCGCATGAGCGCCAGCACGGTGCCAAAGAGCACGCCGCCAATGGTGGCGACGATCGTCAGCATGATGCTGAAGTAGAAGCCCTTGACGACGAAGTTGCTGATGACTTCCCAGTTGTAGAACGACAGGTCGAGATTCATCATGTCAATGTCCCCCGCCGCCGCTGGCCGAGACGATGAAGCCCGGCACGCGCGTCTTCTTCTCGATGAAAGCCATGATGCGGTTGATTGCAAAGGCCGAGACCACGTAGAGCCCCGTTACCGCAAGGTACACCTCGATGCCGCGCGAGGTTTCTTCCTGCGCCTGCATGGCGAACATCGTGAGTTCGGTCACCGACACGGCGAACGCCACCGACGAGTTCTTGAAGATGTTCATCGTTTCGCTCGTGAGCGGCGGAATGATGATGCGGTAGGCCATTGGCAAAATGACGTAGCGGTAGTACTGCGGCGTGGTAAAGCCCACCGCCATGCCCGCATAGCGCTGGCCCTTGGGCAGCGCCTGAATACCCGAGCGCACCTGCTCGGCAATACGCGCCGAGGTAAAGAAGCCCAGCGCCAGCACCACCAGCACGAAGCTCGGCACACCCTTCATGACCGGAATCAGCGCCGGAATGACGTGGTACCAGAGAAAGATCTGCACCAGCAGCGGAATGTTGCGGAACAGCTCGACCCAGGCATTGCCCAGGCGCACGAGCCAGGGGCTGTTGGGCAAGGTACGGATGATGCCGATCAGCGAACCCAGCACCAGCGCGACGATGAGCGCCAGCAGGGCCACCGACACGGTCCAGCCCCATGCGGACAGCATCCACTCCCAGTAGGTCGGGTACTTCCCGCCCGGGTCTTGCAAGAAGACCTGCCAATCCCAGTTTGATCCCATCGGGGACTCTCCTTCTTTCAGATTTCCAGACTGCCAGCTTGCAGAGGCCATGCCCGCGCGCCGCAGCATTGCGTTGCCTGCGAAAACAAACGCCCGCCGGGGGCGGCGGGCGTTGCGCGGATGACCTTCGTGGCGATTACTTCTTCGCGGCGTACTCTTCCATCGGCTTGTCGTTCGGGTTGGCCCAGGCCGTCTTGGTAGCTTCGGACAGGGGCAGGTTCACGGTGACGTTTGCCGGGGGAATCGGCTTCAGGAACCACTTGTCCCAGAGCTTGGCGAGTTCGCCGTTCTTGATCTGCGCCTTGATGCTGTCGTCCACCACCTTCTTGAAGGCGGCGTCGTCCTTGCGGATCATGATGGCGATGGGCTCGACGCTGAGCACTTCGCCCACGATCTTGTACTCGGCCGGCGACTTGGACTTGGCGATGTTCGAGGCCAGGATGGAACCGTCCATCACGAAGGCGTCGGCGCGGCCCGATTCGAGCAGCAGGAAGCTGTCGGAGTGGTCCTTGCCGTAGAGCTCCTTGAAGTCGATGCCGCCGGCGCGTTCGTTCTTGCGCAGCGTTTGCACCGACGTGGTGCCGGTGGTGGTGGCCACGGTCTTGCCGTTCAGGTCCTTGATGCTGTTGATGCCCGAGTTGGCCTTGACCGCAATGCGCACTTCCTCGACGTAGGTGGTCACGGCGAACGACACGTCCTTCTGGCGCGTGGCATTGTTGGTGGTGGAGCCGCACTCCAGGTCGACGGTGCCGTTTTGCACCAGGGGCACGCGGTTTTGCGAGGTCACGGGCTGGTACTTGGTTTCAAGCTTGGCCAGGCTGAGGTGCTTCTGGATGTCGCGAATGATGTTGGCGCAGACGTCGTAGTGGAAACCGGTGTACTGGCCGTTGCCCAGTGTGTAAGAAAGGCCGGAAGATTCCCGCACGCCTTCGGTGATGGTGCCCGAGGCCTTGATCTTGGCCAGGGTGTCATTGGCCTGTGCAAACGCGCTGCCGGCAGCCACGGCTGCGATTGCCAATGCCAATACTTGCTTTTTCATACGGAAAACTCCTGAGGTGACTGGAAGATACAGATACAACTAAATTTTAGACATTCAGGTCATGGGGAATACCCGGGCCAACCCGGTGCATTCTCGATGACGTGTGCACCGGCCCCGCGCATCGCGGTTCCGTCGTGGTGCAGAGGTACCCATTGGCATTGTCCGACTTTCACTAAGCAGCCTTTGTGCCCGAGGGCTCGGCAGCCGGCGGCACCGGTGCGGCCAAGCGCACGGGCTGGGTCAGATTTTCGGGCACGAGCAGCGCGTCCATCTCGGCGCGCGTCATGATGCCCAGCGATTCGGCCACCAGGTCGATGGGCCCACCGGTGGCGAGCGCGGTCTTGGCGATGAGCGCCGCCTTTTCGTAGCCGATGAGGGGATTGAGCGCAGTAACCAGCGTGACCGATTCCCGCACCCTTTTGGCCAGGAACTCGCGGTTCGCCTCGATGCCTTCGACGCAGTTCTGCCGCAGCGTGATGCAGGCATTGCTCAGGTGCCGGATGCTCTTGAACAGGCTCCACCCCATGATGGGCTCGAAGGCATTGAGCTGCAGTTGGCCGGCTTCCGACGCCATGGTGACCGTGATGTCGTTGCCGATCACCTCGAACGCCACCTGGTTCATGACTTCCGGAATCACCGGATTGACCTTGCCCGGCATGATCGACGAACCGGCCTGGCGCGCCGGCAGCCGGATTTCTCCAAAGCCCGCCTGCGGGCCGCTGGACAGCAGCCGCAAGTCGTTGCAGGTCTTGCTGAGCTTGGTGGCCACCCGCTTGAGCACGCCCGAAAGCTGCACGAAGGCACCGGTGTCCTGCGTGGCCTCGATGAGGTTGGCCGCCTGCTTCAGCGGCACGCCGCTTTGCTCGGCCAGGTACTGGCAGGCCAGATTGGCATAGCCGTGCGGGGCGTTGATGCCGGTGCCGATGGCAGTGGCGCCGAGGTTGATTTCCTCGATGAGCGCGCGCGCCTCACCGAGCCGGGCCTCGTCTTCCCCGATCATGATCGCGTAGGTCAGGAACTCCTGGCCCAGCGTCATGGGCACCGCATCTTGCAGCTGGGTGCGGCCGATCTTGAGGATGTCCTTGAATTCGAGTGCCTTGGCTTCGAAGCTCTTGCGCAGCGCCGCCATGGATTCGAGCAGTTTGTCGATCGCAAACCACAGCGCCAGCCGCACCGCGGTGGGATAGACGTCGTTGGTGCTCTGCGACGCGTTGACGTGGTCGTTGGGGTGCAGCACGTCGTAGCGGCCTTTTTCGTGGCCGAGCTTCTCGAGCGCGAGGTTGCAGATCACCTCGTTGGCGTTCATGTTGGTCGAGGTGCCGGCGCCGCCCTGGATCACATCGACCACGAACTCGTCGAGCAGCTTGCCTTCCACCAGGTCGTCGCAGGCCAGGATGATGGCGGCGGCGCGGTCGCGGTCGATGGCGCCCAGGTCGGCATTGGCGCGTGTGGCGGCCTTCTTCACCATGGCCAGCGCGCGCACCAGGTCGGGCATGGCCGACACGCGGGTGCCGGAGATCGCAAAGTTCTCGACGGCACGCGCCGTGTGCACTCCCCAGTAGGCGAAGGCAGGAATCTGCTTTTCGCCGAGGAAGTCGTGTTCGGTCCTGAAATTGGGGCTCATACAGGTTCCTCGGCTAAAAAAAAGCACGCGGGTGGCGCGTGCCGGAAGACTTGCTGTGACAGCGATTCGAAAACTGCCGCGACTGTAGTGGCGGCCCGCCCGCAACGCCAATGCCGTTTGCGGGGGGCCTCATGCGCGGCATTTATAGATTGTGCAGCGCACAAATTCGGCGCGTCAACCATGTCAACGGGTCGGCTGGGCACCGACCAGGTACGACCACAGCGCATCGGCCGTGCGCTTGGGCTGCAGGCTTTCCAGGCCCGCTGCGGCCTTTGCGGAGCGGCCGTTGCCGGTCTTGACGGGGACGGGCGCACTCGGCCGCTCGCGATAGGCGCGGATTTCCATCGTCGCCTCCAGGCTGTCGATCTCGGGCGGCAGCGCGCTCACCAGCTTGCGCGCCTTGATCTCCTTGCGCACCGCGCTTTGCGGCAGAAAGGCGATGCCGTGGCCTTCGAGCGCCATGACCTTCAGGCCTTCGGCCATGTCGGTTTCATAGACCCGGTCCAGGTGGATGGCCGTGCCCGATTCCTTGAGCAGCTGGTCGACCACACGGCCCAGGTAGGCGCCGGGCGCGTAGCCCAGGTAGGGCAGCGGCTGGCCGGGCCGGCCAGGCAAGCGAAAGCGCGGTGCGCCCTCGGCGTCGGCCTTGACCCATGGGGCCACGGTTTCCTCGCCCAGGCTGACCATTTCGTATTTGTTGGCGTCCAGCTGCAGCGGCTGCGAGGGGTGGTGATAGGCAATCAGCAGGTCGCAACTGCCTTCGACCAGGCGCAGCACGGCGTCGTGCACGTTGAGCGCGATGAGCCGGCTCTTGATGGGCCCGAAGTGCTCGCGCAAGCTGGTCACCCACGAGGGAAAGAAGGTGAAGGCGAGCGTGTGCGGCACCGCAATCTCGATCACGTCCTGCCCCGCGGCCGAATGGCCGCGCAACATGGCGCGGGTGCTCTGCAGCGATTGCAGCATCTCGATGGCCTGGCTGTAGAGCGTCTGGCCCGCGGGCGTGAGGCGCGTGGGGTAGGAGCTGCGGTCGACCAGGTCGGTGCCGGCCCAGCCCTCCAGCGCCTGGATGCGCCGCGAAAAAGCCGGCTGCGTGACATGCCTCAATTGGGCCGAGCGGCTGAAGCTGCGCGTTTCCGCCAGGCTGATGAAGTCTTCTAGCCACTTTGTTTCCATACGCGGCGATTATGCGAGCGCCGCGCCATACTGGGCGCCCCCTCCTTTTCCCGCACTCGCCATGCCTTTTGTCGACCTGCCCGGGCTGACCGCCACCGAACTGTCGCACCTGATCGGAAGCCGCAAGGTGTCCTGCCGCGAGGTGATGCAAGCCTCGCTGGCGCGCATCGAGGCGCTCAATCCGCGCTTCAACGCCATCGTTTCGCTGCGCGAACCCGAAGCCCTGCTGGCCGAAGCCAGCGAGCGCGACGCCGAACTGGCGCGCGGCGAGCGGCGCGGCTGGATGCACGGCTTTCCGCTGGCGGTGAAGGACCTGAGCCATGCCGCCGGCCTGCCGACCTCGATGGGCTCGCCGCTGTCGCCGCGCTCCCCGGCGCGCACCGACAGCCTGCACGTCGCGCGCATGCGGGCGTCCGGCGTCGTCGTGATCGGCAAGACCAACACGCCGGAATTCGGCCTGGGCTCGAACACCTACAACACGGTGTTCGGCATCACCAGCAACGCCTATGCGCCCGACCGCAGCGCCGGCGGCAGCAGCGGCGGCGCTGCGGTGGCGCTGGCCCTGGGCATGCTGCCGGTGGCCGACGGCAGCGACATGATGGGCTCGCTGCGCAACCCCGCCGCCTTCAACAACGTGATCGGCATGCGGCCTTCACGCGGCCGCGTGCCCGGCGATCCCGAGCAGGAATTGTTCTTCCAGCAACTGGGCACCGAAGGGCCGATGGCCCGCACCGTGGAAGACACCGCGCGGCTGCTGGCGGTGCAGGCGGGCTTCGACACGCGCGTGCCGCTGTCGTCGCCGCACGCCTTGCCCGCGCCCGATGCGCTGCAGCTCGACGACAACGTGGAAGGCCTGCGCGTGGGTTGGCTCGGCGGCATCTGGCCCGATCTGCCGCTGGCGCCGGGCATACGCGAGCTGGGCGAGCGCGCACTCGACACCTTTCGCGCCATCGGCTGCGAAGTGGAGCCCTGCACGCTCGACGTGCCGCGCGAGCACAACTGGAGCGCCTGGCTGCGCCTGCGGCAGCTGCTGGTGGGCGGCAAGCTCGGCGCGTACCTGAGCGACCCGAAGCTCTTTGCCCAGCTCAAGCCCGAGGCGCAGTGGGAAATCGAGCAGAGCCGCCACCTGGATGCGGCGTCGCTCTACCAGGCTTCGGTCTATCGCTCGAACGTGTACCGCGCGTTCCTCAGGCTCTTCGAGCGCTTCGACTTCGTGCTGGCGCCGTCGGCGCAGGTGTTTCCTTTCGATGCCGAGCTGCACTGGCCCGCCGAAGTGGCCGGCGTGCCGAGCGACACGTATCACCGCTGGATGGAGATCGTGACGCCGTTCACGCTGGCCGGCCTGCCCACGCTGAACGTGCGCGCGGGATTCGGCGAGGGTGGTTTGCCGATGGGCCTGCAGCTGGCCGGGCCGATCCATGCGGATCTTGGCGTGCTGCGGCTGGGGCATGTGTACGACCAAGCCTGCGGCTGGGGCGCCCAGCGCCCCGCGGTTTTGGGCTGACTCCCTCCCCTCCCGGGGGAGGGTTGGGGTGGGGGCACGCGGCGCTTCCACTGGGCGCCCTGCCCGCCCCCATCCCAACCTTCCCCCAGAGGGGGAAGGAGCAAGACCCTCAGACTGGCGTCAGGACACCACGCCCCGCGAAATGCCCTTCGGCATTCGCAAGGAAATGGTCGACCGATTTCTGCGTCGCCTCCGGCGACCAGCCCGCCATGTGCGGCGTGAGCAGCACGTTGTCCAGGCCGATCAGCGGCTCGGGGCGCTTCGGCTCGCTTTCGTAGACGTCCAGGCCCGCCCCGGCGATGCGGTTCTCGCGCAGCGCCGCAGCCAGCGCCTCGGTGTCGACCACGCTGCCGCGGCCGATGCTGACCAGGAAACCTTGCGGCCCGAGCGCATCGAGCACCTCGGCATTCACCAGGTGGCGCGTGGCCGGCCCGCCGGGCGCGGCGAGCACCAGGAAGTCGGCCCAGGTGGCGAGCGACTTCAGGTCGTCGAAGTAGCGCTGCGTTGCGCCTTCGCGCGGCTTGCGGTTGTGATAGCCGACCTCCATGTCGAACGCGGCGGCGCGCTTGGATATCTTCTGGCCGATGGTGCCGAGGCCGAGGATGCCGAGCTTCTTGCCCGACACGTTCGGCGGCTGCGGAATGGCCTCGCGCCACACACCCTCGCGGCACAGCCGGTCGAGCTGGCGAAACCCGCGAACGATGCTGATCAGCAGGCCGAAGGCGTGGTCGGCCACGCAGTCGTCATTGGTGCCGGCGCCGTTGGCCGTGACGATGCCGCGCGCCCGGGTCACGTCGAGCGGCACGCCTTCGTAGCCCGCGCCCATGCAGCAGACGAGCTCGAGCGCCGGCATGGCCGCGATTTCCTCGGGCGTGATGCCGATCACGCCGATGGTCAGCACCGCGCGAAATTTCTTGCCGTGCTCGGCAACGGCCGCCGCACGCGCGGCAGGGTCGAAGGCGTAGGTCACGTCGTAGACCTCGGCAATCTGGGCCTGGTGGGCACTCGAGAGGCTGTTGAGCACCAGCAGGGGAATCTTGGTCGGCACGTCTGAACTCCTGGATCGATGAAAGTAAGGGTGAATGGATGATCGGGCTACATCAGTGGTGTGGCTTCGCTCTTCTGCAAAGCCCACATCTGCGCATAGCGGCCCTGCCTGGCCAGCAACTCGGCATGCGTGCCGCGCTCGACGATCACGCCCGCTTCGAGCACCAGGATCTCATGCGCATCGACCACCGTCGAGAGGCGGTGCGCAATGACCAGCGTGGTCTTGTCCTGCGCCGCGCTCTTGAGCTCGGACTGGATGGCGCGCTCGTTGGCCGAATCGAGCGCCGAGGTGGCCTCGTCGAAGATCACGATCGGCGGGTTCTTGAGCAGCGTGCGCGCAATGGCCACGCGCTGCTTTTCTCCGCCCGACAGCTTGAGGCCGCGCTCGCCCACGGTGGTTTCATAGCCCCTGGGCGTGGCGGCGATGAAGTCGTGGATGCGAGCGGCGCGCGCGGCGTTCTCCACCTCTTCGCGCGTGGCACCGGGGCGGCCGTAGGCGATGTTGTATTCGACCGTGTCGTTGAACAGCACCGTGTCCTGCGGCACGATGCCGATGGCGCGGCGCACGCTCGACTGCTGCACCTCGCGGATATCTTGTCCGCCGATGGTGATTCGGCCCTGCTGCACGTCGTAGAAGCGGTAGAGCAGGCGCGCGAGCGTGGACTTGCCCGAGCCCGAGGGGCCGACTACCGCCACGGTCTTGCCGGCGGGAATTTCGAAGCTCACGTGCTTCAAGATGGGGCGGTCGGGCTCGTAGGCAAAGCTGACATCCTCGAAGCGGATGGTGGAGTCTACGCCGCTGCCCTCACCCCTGCCCTCTCCCGGAGGGAGAGGGAGCAAAGACAGAGGCTGCGCGCCAGGCGCGTCGCGCACCTCGCGCTCTTTTTCCATCAGCACGAACATCTTGTCCAGGTCGGTCAGGCTCTGCTTGATTTCGCGGTAGATCACGCCCAGGAAATTGAGCGGAATGTAGAGCTGGATCATGAAGGCGTTGACCATCACCAGGTCGCCCAGCGTCATGCGCCCTTCGACCACGCCCGAGGTGGCGCGCCACAGCATCAGCACCAGGCTGGTTGCGATGATCAGCTGCTGGCCGGTGTTGAGCATGCTCAGCGTGCGCTGGCTCTTGATGGCAGCCTTGCGGTAGCGGTCCAGGCTGGCGTCGTAGCGCTTGGCCTCGAACTCCTCGTTGTTGAAGTACTTGACGGTTTCGTAGTTCAGCAGCGAATCGACCGCGCGGCTCTGGGCCATGGAGTCGAGCTCGTTCATGGTCTTGCGGAACTGGGTGCGCCACTCGGTCACCGTGACCGTGAAGGTGATGTACAGCACCAGCGCCGCGCCGGTAATCCAGACAAAGAGCGAATCGAACTTCACGCCCAGAATGGTGAGCACCAGCACCAGTTCGATGATGGTCGGCACGATGCTGTAGAGCGACATCGAGATGAGCGAGTGCACGCCGCGCGTGCCGCGCTCGATGTCGCGCGTCATGCCGCCGGTCTGGCGCTCGAGGTGAAAGCGCAGGCTGAGCGAATGCAGGTGGCCGAACACCTCCAGGGCAATCTGCCGGGCCGTGCCTTCGGTGGCCTTGGCGAAGATCAGCTCGCGCAGTTCGCCGAAGAGCGCAGTCGAGAACCGCAGCAGCCCGTAGGCCAGCAGAAGGCCGATGGGCACGATCAGGAGCGCCTGCGCCATGTCCGGCTTGGGCGTCATCGTGTCGATGAGGTTCTTGAGCAGCACCGGCACGCCCACGTTGGCCACCTTGGCGCCCACCATGAAGGCGAGCGCGGCGATCACCCGCCACTTGTACTGCCAGAGGTAGGGAAAAAGCCGGCGCAGCGTGGCCCAGTCGGAGCGGTCGCTGCGCGCCGGGGGGTGCCCGGCGACGGGATGGGAGGATGGAGGTAGGGCTTCGCCGCTGCGGCGCATGAGGGACAATCGTGGTTGCTTGTTCTGCCTCAGATTGTGCCCATGTCCGATACTTCCAGCACCGACGCTGCCGCCACCCTCAAAAGCCTGCCCACCGACATGGAGCTGGTGCTCAAGGTCATTCCCATGCCGGCGGACTGCAACGCCAATGGCGACATCTTCGGCGGCTGGGTCATGGCGCAGTGCGACCTGGCCGGCTCGGTCATTCCGGCGCGATACGCCAAGGGCCGGCAGGCCACGGTGGCGGTGAACGAGTTCATCTTCAAGCAGCCGGTTCGGCTGGGCGACATTCTCTCGTTCTATTCGAAGCTGGTGCGCATCGGGCGCACCTCGGTCACGGTAACCGTCGAGGTGTTTGCCGAGCGCTTCCGGGCGCAGGGCGAGTACATCAAGGTGACGCAGGCCACGTTCACCTACGTGGCCATCGACGACAACGGCCGCCCTCGCCCGATCGAAAAGTAATCGGCGCAGGGGGCCGAGCGTCCTCAGACCTTCGAAAAATCCGGCTTGCGCTTTTCCATGAAGGCGCCGAAGGCCTCGCGCGCGGCCGGTTCCCGCAGCATGCGGCCGAAGCTCGCGCCCTCTTCGTCCATGCGCTCGAGCACGGCGGGCATCTGCGCCTTTTTCAGCAGGCGCTTGGTCTCGACCAGCGCGCTCAGTGGCTTGGCCGCGAGCTTGCGAGCCTGCACTTGGGCAATGGCATTGGCTTCGGTCGGCGGCACGATGCGGTTGACCAGGCCCACTTCGAGCGCGGCCTCGGCCATGAAGGGCTCGCCCAGCAGCAGCGCCTCGGCGGCGCGGTGGTAGCCCAGCATCTGCGGCACCAGCAGGCTCGAGGCCGCCTCTGGACATAGGCCCAGGTTCACGAAAGGCATCGAGAAAGCCGCGTTGTCACCGGCGTAGACGAGGTCGCAATGGA
Source organism: Variovorax paradoxus (assembly GCF_009755665.1). NCBI lineage: Bacteria > Pseudomonadati > Pseudomonadota > Betaproteobacteria > Burkholderiales > Comamonadaceae > Variovorax > Variovorax paradoxus. Next base: position 828,843 of record NZ_CP046622.1, on the reverse strand, counting down.
ACAGCATGGTGGTGCCGATGCCCACGGCCGGGCCGCAGACGGCGGCGACAACCGGCTTGGGAAAGGTGGCGATGCCGCGCAGGAAGCGGAACACGGGCGATTCCTTGCCGGCGGGCGGAGCGTTCAGGAAGTCTCCGATGTCGTTGCCGGCGCTGAAGATGGTCGGGTCGCCCTGGATCAGCACGCAGCGCACGGCCGCGTCGCTCTCGGCCGTGGCCAGTGCATCGGCCAGCACGGCATACATGCCGCTGGTGATGGAGTTTTTCTTGTCGACGCGGTTGAAGGTAACGGTCATCACACCGGCTTCGGTGTGGACGAGGATGTCGCTCATGGGAATGGTCCTTGAATAAAAACGGGTGGCGCCAAGCTCAGGCGTCGAGGGCTTCTCGCACAAAATCCAGGCGGTCCTGACCCCAGAACATCTGGTCGCCGACAAACATGGTGGGCGCGCCGAACACGCCGCGCTCCACGGCTTCTTGCGTAACGGCTTTCAGGCGGTCTTTCACCTCCTGCGAACCGGCCAGCGCGAGCAAGGCGGTGGCGTCGAAGCCCGCATTTTGAAGCACGGCGCCGACGGCGGCCGGGTCATTCATGTTCTTGGGTTCGACCCACATGGCGTGGAAGATGGCGTCGACGTAGGCGCCAAAGCGTTCCGGCTCTTTCATCTGGATGCCTGTGGCACCGCGCATGAGCAGCAGTGTGTTGATGGGAAAGTGCGGGTTGTGCACAAAGGGTACGCCGTAGCGCCTGGCAAAGCGCTGCAGGTCAATGGTCATGTACGGTGCCTTGGGCACCACTTCGGCCGGAGACCGGTTGCCGGTGGCCTGGAACACGCCGCCCAGGAGCATGGGTTTCCAGACGAGTTCGGCGCCGGTGTCGGCGCAGACGTGCGGCAGCTGGGTGGCGGCCAGGTAGGCCGCGGGGCTGCCGAAGTCGAAATAGAAATCTACGGACTTTTTCATTGACGTCTCCTTTGGGGGGCGCTTGTTCAGGGCTTTTGTTCTTGGGTTGTTGTTCTGGGCGTTTTGTTCGGGGCGTGTTGTTCAGGGCGTTTTGTTCAGGGCGTGTGCCCAGGCCACCGGGTACTCCCCTCCGCGAATGTCCCCCGGGGCTGCGCCCCTCCTCCTTTATTTCGCTGCGGGGAGCACCCGATGCCCTGTGCACTGGGGCACGCTGCTGGTGTATCGCTGATCAACGACTGCTCTTTGCAACGCACCCGCTGGCGGGGTGCCTTGCGCAGCGAAATAAAGGAGGAGGCCGCAGGCCGGGGGACATTCGCGGAGAAAGGTACCCCGTCGGCGGGTGCGCGCCCTGAATGAGGCATCGAACGCACGACGCAACAAACCAACATCTCAGAACTTCTCCGACCACGGCCGCAGATCAAGCTCATGCGTCCACGCATCGCGCGGCTGCGAATGCAGCATCCAATAACTGTCGGCAATGTGCTCGGGGTTCAGGATGCCGTCGCTTTCCTTCAGCGCGTAACGCTCGGGGAAATTGCTGCGGATGAACTCCGTGTCGATCGCGCCGTCGACCACCACGTGCGCGACGTGAATGCCCTGCGGCCCGAGCTCGCGGGCCATCGACTGGGCCAGCGCCCGCAACGCCATCTTCGCGCCCGAGAAAGCACCGAAGTTTGCAGCGCCTCGCAGCGATGCGGTGGCCCCTGTGAAGATGATCGTGCCGCGATGCCCGCCTTTCGGGAGTTCGCGCGTCACCATGCGCTTTGCAACCTCGCGCCCGTTGAGAAAGCCCGAGAAGCAGGCCATCTCCCATACCTTGAAATACTTGCGCGCAGTTTCGGTGAGGATGCTCTCCGGCACGTTGGCACCGATGTTGAACACCATCACCTCGATCGGGCCGATGGTCGATTCGATCTGTTCGACCAGCGCGACCACTTCTTCTTCCTTGCGCGCATCGCAGCCGAACGCATGGGCGCGGCCGCCGTCGGCTTCGATCTGCGCGACCAGGGGCTGCAGCTTGTCGAGGCTGCGGCGGGTCACGCAGGCGGCATAGCCTTCGCGAGCGAAGCGGCGGGCAATGGCACCGCCGGTGGCGTCGCCGGCGCCGATGATGAGTGCGGTCTTTTGCATGGGCGTTCTCTCGCTATTCCTTGTAGTAGACGATCTGGTTCGACGTGGCGAGCAGCACGCCCTTCTCGCTCCACAGATGCGCCGCCTGGTCGAAAAAGCCGTTGAAGAACTGCTGCCCCACCGCACGGCCCAGCAGGTAGCCTGAGCCGACCTCCGCCAGTTGCTCCGGCCCGGCATGGAAGTAGGTGGTGATCGACACCGTGCCCGCCGGCACATGCTTGGCGCGGCGCAGCCACACGCGCGGATAGAACATGTCGCTCATTGCGGCGAGCGAGCAGAAGTCGAGCGGTCGCTCTTCTGCGTCGCGCAGCCAGAGCCGGCTTTCGCTGTGCTGAAGGCCGCCGTCCCACTTCGCGGGAATGCCGCCGCTGATGGGGCGCATCTCGTAGCGGTCCAGCCACGCCACGCCGGCCGGGCCGATGCTGAAGCGCTTGACCGCCTCTGGCGGCGGCGCCTCGGGCATGGGCATGTCGCTTTCGCCCCAGGTTTCGCGCCGTGCGGCCGTGACCACCGTGGCCGTGGTCGTCATGTTCGGCGCGCCGTTCGCTCCCGGCTGGGTGATCTGCACCGTCCAGTGTTGCGTCGACCGGTTGGTGCGCACCGGCGTGGCCTGCACGTCGAACGGGCCGGCCTCGAGCGCCGCCGCAAAGTTGACGGTCAACGCGAGCGGCGTGCCCAGCAGGTCCGGGTGCCGCAGCACCGACTGCAGCGCAATGGCCGCCGTGGCGCCGCCGAAGGGCCCGACCATGTTCCAGTAGTCGGGGCTGGTGGCGCCGGTGAAATGACCGGCGCGGATGTCGCTGTGCTCAAGCGCCAGGGCTTTGTCGAAGGGATGCGTACTCATGGTGATTTGCAGTGTGCCTCCGATGCGTGGCGTTATGCAGTCGTGTGCGGGACGCCGGGTTGCTGCACCGCGGTAAGTGCGGCCAGACGGTGCAGCTTGTCGATGGTGCTCGGCCAGAGGCTGCTCTTGAACTGTTCGCGGAAAAAGCCGAAGTGGCCGATGCGCCGCGCCTGCACGTCGGCGGGTGCAATGCGTTCCACGGCACGCGGCGCGCCCGCATAGAAGCTCACCAGGCTCTCGGTGCCGGCCAGCGTCATGAGTTCGTCGTCCGTCATCGACAATGCGAGCACCGGAAAGCGCACGCGCCCGTAGCTCTGCAAGGCGCTCTCTCCTTCGGCGCCCACGCTGTAGCGCGGATGAAGGCACCAGCGGCGCCATTGCAGGATGACCCCGCGCGGCAGGTCGCCCACCTTCTTGAGCTTGCGGCCCGGAAAGTAGCCGCACAGCCGCGTGACCAGCGGCACCAGCACAAACCAGAAATAGAGAATGCTGCGCTTGAGCTTCGGCGCGTTCTCGCGCCAGTAGCCGCTGCCCGCGGCGATGCTGACCAGGCCGTCTACCTGCTCCGGCCGCTGCAAAAATCCCGGCAGCTGGGCGCCGAGACTGTGGCCGAGAAGATAGAGCGGCTGTCCGGGCAGCGCGGTTTTTGCGGCGTCGATCACCGCCTCGTAGTCGCGCGCCCAATCAAACAGATCAGCCTCGAAGCCGCGCAGCGAGGCGCCATTGCGCGAATCGCCTGAGCCACGATAGTCGAAGGTCCACACCTGCAGGCCCTGCTGCGAGAGCCACTCTGCGAAAGGTTCGTAGAAAGACTGCCGCACGCCCATGGCACCGCCGATGACGATGCTGGCACGCGGTGGGCCGAGGGGCTCGTAGCGGCGCACCGCCACTTGCACGCCACCGTCGACCGATAGTTGTTGTGCCTGCATCGTTGTCTCCTTGTTTCGTTGACCAATCACCGCCCCGCGGCGTAGCGAGCGGGATGAGATGCAAGGCGCGGGTGGCGGGAAACCGGAGCGACCTTCAGGGTCGTGAGGATTTCCCGACGGGCCCCGCAACGCCGCAGATCGCCCGCGCAGTAGCCGCCTACACGCGCTCGAAGATGCCGGCTGCGCCCTGCCCCATCCCTACGCACATCGTGACCATGCCGTACTTCAGGTTCTCACGGCGCAGCGCATGCACCACGGTGGCCGCGCGAATCGCGCCGGTCGCGCCGAGCGGATGGCCCAGCGCGATCGCACCGCCCATCGGATTGACCTTGCTCGGATCGAGCCCCAGCGTGTTGATCACCGCGAGCGACTGCGCAGCGAAAGCTTCATTCAGTTCGAACCAGTCGATGTCCTCGTGCTTGAGGCCTGCGTAGCGCAGCGCCGCCGGAATCGCCTCGATCGGCCCGATGCCCATGATGTGCGGCGGCACGCCCTTGCTTGCAAAGCTCACGAAGCGCGCGAGCGGCGTGAGGCCGTACTGCTTCACGGCCTTCTCGCTGGCCAGGATGAGGGCACCTGCGCCGTCGGAAGTCTGCGAGCTGTTGCCCGCCGTGACGGTGCCGCGCGCGGCGAATACGGTGCGCAGCTTGGCCAGGCCTTCAAGGCTGGTGTCGGGGCGGGCGCCTTCGTCGAGGTTCACGGTGCGGGTTTTCGCAATCGATTCGCCGGTCTCGAGGTTCGGCGCGCGGTCGGTCACTTCGATGGGCGTGATCTCGTCCGCGAACTTGCCGGCCTTCTGCGCGGCCAGTGCCTTCTGGTGCGAGGCGAGCGCGAATTCGTCCTGCGCCTCTCGGCTCACCTTCCACTGCTGCGCAACCTTCTCTGCCGTCAGGCCCATGCCGTAGGCAATGCCCACGTCGCCTTCACGCTCGAAGATGGAGGGCGACAGCGACGGCGAGTTGCCCATCATCGGCACCATGCTCATGCTCTCGACACCGGCGGCAATCATCACGTCCGCCTCGCCCACGCGGATGCGGTCGGCTGCCATCTGCACGGCAGAGAGGCCTGAAGCGCAGAACCGGTTCACGGTAATGCCGCCGATGCTGGTGGGAAGGCCCGCCAGCACGGCGCCGATGCGCGCGACGTTCAGGCCCTGCTGCGATTCGGGAATCGCGCAGCCGCAGATGATGTCTTCGATGGCCTTGGGGTCGAGGCCGGGCACCGCGGCGAGTGCGGCTTTGAGCGTGGTCGCGAGCAGATCGTCGGGCCGGTAATTGCGGAAGTAGCCGCGATGCGACTTGCCGATGGGAGTGCGGGTGGCGGAGACGATGTAGGCGTCTTGGATTTGTTTCATGGATAGCTCCTGGATTTGGCTCCTTCCCCCTCTGGGGGAAGGTTGGGATGGGGGCAAGCGGCCGTCAATTCATCAAGTCGATTGATGACCGCCTGCAGCACCCCTTCAAAATTGACAAACGGATCGTTCGACCCGAAGCGCAAGACCTCAAAACCTTGGGCGCGCAGGAAAGCATCGCGTCGCCCGTCGTAGCCTTCTTGTATCTGATGCTGCGATCCGTCGAGCTCGACAATCAGTTTCGGTTCGAGACAGGCGAAGTCGGCGATGTAGTTCCCGAGCGGATGCTGCCGGCGAAACTTCACTCCCAATTGCTCGCTGCGCAGACCGCTCCAGAGCTTTCGTTCGGAGTCGGTCATCTCGCGCCGAAGAGCGCGAGCATTCTTTTGCGCGGTGGGAGTGGATTGGTTTTGCATAGGCCGGTGCCCCCATCCCGGCCTTCCCCCAGAGGGGGAAGGAGGAAGAGGAAACCTCGTCAGTTCCGCACCGGCTTCCCCGTGCTCAGCATCCCCATGATCCGCTCCTGCGTCTTCGGATGCACGATCAGCGAGCAGAACGCCTTGCGTTCCAGCGCCATCAGGTATTCCTCCGTCACCAGCGAGCCCGCGTCCACGTCGCCGCCAGTCACCACGTTCGCGATCAGGCTGGCAATGTGGAAGTCGTGCGCGCTGATGAAGCCGCCGTCGCGCATGTTCACGAGTTGGCCCTTGATCGTCGCGGCGCCGCTTCGGCCCGCCACGCGGAAGGTGCGGCGCAGTGGCGGGCGGTAGCCGGCGTCGGCCATTGCCTTCGCCTGCTGCAGCGCTACGTAAAGCAGCTCGTCCTTGTTCGGCACGATCACGTCGCTGTCGAGCAGAAAGCCGAGCTTCTTCGAATCGAGCGCGCCCGTGCCCACCTTGGCCATCGCCGCGGCGGTGAAGCCTTCGGTCAGGAACGGCAGGAGGTCGGTGCCCGTCGAGGCCGAAGCGTTCTCGGCCGCACGGCGCGCGATGTAGGTCAGGCCGCCCGCACCGGGGATCAGGCCCACGCCCACTTCGACCAGGCCGATATAGCTTTCCATCGCCGCGACGCGTTTCGACGAATAAACGGCCAGCTCGCAGCCACCGCCCAGCGCCATGCCGCGCACGGCGGAGACCACCGGCACGTTGGCGTATCGGATCTTGAGCATCACGTTCTGCAGCTCTTCCTCCGCGCCCTCGACCGCGCCGATGCCTGCGACCACGAAGGCCGGCAGCATTGCCTGCAGGTCGGCGCCGACCGAGAACATCTCGTCGGGCGACCAGATGACCAAGCCCTTGTATTCAGCCTCGGCCAAGTCGACTGCCGCGTCCAGCGCCTCGGCCACATCGGGGCTGATGGCGTGCATCTTCGAATGGATGCTGGCGATAAGCACTTCACCGTCGAGCGTCCACACGCGCACGTCGCCTTCGTCGCTGATCGTGGTGCCCGCGGTGTTGGCGTCGGCCGCGTTTGCGCCGAGCACGCTCTCGGGGAACAGCTGGCGGTCATGCACCGGCAGTTTGCGCTGCGGCACGAACTTGTTCTGCGATGCGCTCCAAGAACCTTCGGGCGTATGCACGCCGCCGGCTTTCGCCACCGGGCCTTCGAACACCCACTTGGGTAGCGGTGCCGTGCTCAGCGCCTTGCCGGCATCGATGTCTTCCTGCACCCACTTGGCAACCTGCGACCAGCCGGCTTCCTGCCAGAGCTCGAAGGGCCCCTGCTTCATGCCGAAGCCCCAGCGCATCGCAAAGTCGATGTCGCGCGCGCTCTCGGCAATGGTCTCCAGGTGCACGGCCGCATAGTGAAAGCTGTCGCGCAGGATGGCCCAGAGGAACTGACCCTGCGGCCCTTCGCTCTCGCGCAAGAGCTTCAGGCGCTCGCCCGCGGGCTTCTTGAGCATGCGGCCATACACCTCGTCGGCCTTGGCGCCTGCGGGCACATACTCGCCGCTCTGGAGGTCGAAGCGCAGGATGTCGCGGCCGGCCTTCTTGAAAAAACCGGCCTTCGTCTTCTGGCCCAGGTTGCCAAGCTCGAGCAGCTTGGCGAGTACCGGCGGCGTCGAGAAGTTGGCGTAGAACGGATCGCTTTTCTCGTCGAGGTTGTCCTGCAGCGTCTTGACGACGTGGGCCATGGTGTCCAGCCCCACCACGTCGGCAGTGCGAAAGGTGCCCGAACTCGCGCGGCCCAGCTTCTTGCCCGTGAGGTCGTCCACCACGTCGGGCGTGAGGCCGAATTTTTCCACTTCCTTCAGCGTGGCCAGCATGCCGGCAATGCCGACCCGGTTGGCGATGAAGTTGGGCGTGTCGTGCGCGCGCACCACGCCCTTGCCGAGCGTGCTGGTCACAAAGGCCTCGAGGTCGTCGAGCACCTTCGCTTCGGTGGTGGGCGTGTTGATCAGCTCCACCAGGAACATGTAGCGCGGCGGGTTGAAGAAGTGAATGCCGCAAAAGTGCGGCTTCAGGGCTTCAGGGAGCGCTTCGCTCAGCTTGGTGATCGAAAGGCCCGACGTATTCGAGGCCAGGATCGAATGCTTGGCGACGTGCGGCGCGATCTTCTTGTAGAGGTCGAGCTTCCAGTCCATGCGCTCGGCAATGGCCTCGATGATGAGGTCGCACTCGCCGAGCTTGGCCAGGTCGTCTTCATAGTTGGCCTGCTCGATGAGCATCGCATCGGCCACGTCGCCGAGCGGCGCGGGCTTGAGTTTCTTGAGGTTGTCGATGGCGCGCGTGACGATGCCGTTCTTCGCTGCACCTTGGGCGACAGCTCCGGTCGCGTCCTTTGCCGGCAGGTCGAACAGCACCACGGGCACGCGCACGTTGACGAGGTGCGCGGCAATCTGCGCACCCATCACGCCTGCGCCGAGCACGGCGACCTTCTTCACTTGAAATCGGGACATGTTGATTGGTATTTCTTGAATTGAAAACGCGGCGGATTACTGGACACGGTTCCAGGTCTGGGTGCGCCAGAACGGGCCCAGGTAGCCGCGCACTTCGAGCTTCTTGCCGCCATCGACAGGCGTGAAGCTCGCGCGGTATTCCTTGCCGTTCTCGGGATCGAGGATTTTTCCGCCTTCCCAGACGTCCTTGCCCTCGGCCTTCTTGCCGCCGCGAATGATTTCGAGGCCCGCAATGGGCTTGCCCTTGCGGTCGTCGGTGCATTCGTCGCAGATCGCGTCGGGCTTCGTGTCTTTTCGGAGCGACTTCTCGATGCGGCCGATGAGCGCGCCGTTCGCCTCGCCGATGCGGATCTCGGCCTTGGCTTCGCCCGTCTTGTCGTCGACGTTGCGCCACAAGCCCACGGGGGTGCTCTGCGCCATGGCTGTGGCAGAAATGGCAGCAAGGACGATGGCTGCAAGCGTCGTTTTCATGAGCGGCTCCGATTGAACGATGTCGGCGTAGAGGGGCGGCCTCAGGCCAGCGCCGCTTCCGTGTCCATCAGCACCTTGCTGCCGGCGCGCGCCGTGCGCATCAGCGTTGCCGTCTCGGGGAACAGCTTGGCAAAGTAGAAGCGTGCCGTCTGCAGCTTGGCCACATAGAACGGGTCGGTGTTGCCGGCGGCAATCTGGCGCAGCGCCATCTGTGCCATGCGTGCGAACAGGTAGCCGAACACGAAGTGGCCGGCCACGCGCAGGTAGTCCACTGCGGCGGCGCCCACTTCGTCGGGGTTCTGGAAACCCTTGAAGCCGATCTCGGTCGTGAACTTGGTGAGCTGGTCGCCGAGGCCCGCAATCGGGTTGATGAACTCGGCCATCTTCTCGTTCACGCCTTCTTCTTCGACCAGCCTGGCGACAAGCTTGCCGAACTTCTTGAGCGAAGCGCCGTTGTTGCCCAGCACCTTGCGGCCCAGCAGGTCCAGCGACTGGATGGTGTTGGTGCCTTCATAGATCATGTTGATGCGGTTGTCCCGCACGAACTGCTCCATGCCCCATTCCTTGATGAAGCCGTGGCCGCCGAACACCTGCATGCAGGCGTTGGTCGCGATGTGGCCGTTGTCGGTGATGAAGGCCTTAACGATGGGCGTGAGCAGCGCCACCAGTTCGCCGGAGTCCTTGCGCACCTTCTCGTCGGGATGGTTGTGCTCCTTATCGAGCAGCAGCGTGCAGAAGATCTGCAGCGCGCGGCCGCCTTCGGCGTAAGCCTTGGCGGTGAGGAGCATCTTGCGCACGTCGGGGTGCACGATGATCGGGTCGGCTTCCTTGTCCTTGGCCTTCACGCCGGAGAGCGAGCGCATCTGCGTGCGGTCTTTTGCATAGGCCAGTGCGTTCTGGTAGGCCACTTCGGTCAGGCCCAGCGACTGGTTGCCCACGCCCAGGCGCGCGGCGTTCATCATCACGAACATGGCCTGCAGGCCCTTGTTGGGCTCGCCCACCAGCGAACCGGTGGCGCCTTCGATCACGATCTGCGCGGTGGCGTTGCCGTGAATGCCCATCTTGTGCTCCAGGCCGGCGCAGAAGATCGGGTTGCGCTCGCCGAGCGAACCGTCGGCCTTGACCTTGTACTTGGGCACCACGAACAGGCTGATGCCCTTGCTGCCCTTGGGCGCATCGGGCAGGCGGGCCAGCACCAGGTGAATGATGTTGTCGGCCATGTCGTGCTCGCCGGCCGAGATGAAGATCTTGCTGCCCGTGATGCGATAGCTGCCGTCCGGCTGCGGCTCGGCCTTGGTGCGGAGCAGGCCCAGGTCGGTTCCGCAATGCGGCTCGGTCAGGCACATGGTGCCGGTCCATTCGCCGCTCGTGAGCTTGGGCAGGTAGGTCTTCTTCTGCTCTTCGGTGCCATGGGCCACGAGGGCTTCGTACGCCCCGTGCGAAAGGCCGGGGTACATGGTCCAGGCCTGGTTGGCGCTGTTGAGCATTTCGAAAAGGCACTGGTTCACCACGAACGGCAGCCCCTGGCCGCCGAAGGCCGGGTCGCACGACAGCGCGGGCCAGCCGCCTTCGACGTACTTGGCGTAGGCGTCCTTGAAGCCCTTGGGGGTTTTCACTTCGTGCGTGGTCTTGTCGAGCGTGCAGCCCTCTTCGTCGCCGCTGATGTTGAGCGGGAAGGTGACTTCGGCGGCGAACTTGCCGGCCTCTTCGATCACCGCGTTGATGGTGTCGGCATCGGTCTCGGCATGAGCCGGAAGCGCCTTGAGTTCATCGGCGACATTGAGCACTTCGTGCAAAACGAACTGCATGTCGCGTACGGGCGGGTTGTAGGTAGGCATCCGGGACTCTCCTGGTCGAAACTGAGATGAAAAGAAAAAAGGGGGGAACGAGAAAAAGAACGGGTCGCTCAGCGCACGGGCTTGAGCCGGCGGCTGGCGGGTTTGGCCGCCGCGGGTTCCGCAGCAGGCGGCGGTGCATCGGGCGTGGCGCTGCGCGCAAGGATGTTGTCGAAGCCGACGTTCGCGCGGCCAATGGAGCCGGGCACCTGCAGAAAGCGTGCTTCGTAGTGCAGCGCGAGAATCAGGCCGTGGATTTCGAAGGCGACCTGCCGCTCGTCGGCGTCGGCGCGCAAATGGCCTTCGCTCTTCGATTGCACGATGGCGCGCAAAACGGCTGCCTGCCAGATGCTGACCGACTCCACGAGTGCATCGCGCACCGGGCCGGGACGGTCGTCGAATTCGGAGGCGCCGCTGATGTAGATGCAGCCCGAGTCGATCTCGGCCGAGGTGCGCTTCATCCAGTTGGCGAACATGGCGCGCAGGCGGGGCAGGCCGCGCGGTGCATCGAGGGCCGGAAAGAAAACCTCTTGCTCGAAGCGTGCGTGATACTCGCGCACCACCGAGATCTGCAGTTCCTCGCGCGAGCCGAAGTGGGCGAATACGCCCGACTTGCTCATCTTGGTGATTTCGGCCACGGCGCCGATCGACAGGCCTTCGAGCCCGATCTGCGCAGCCAGCGCCAGCGCCGCGTCAACGATGACGGCTTTGGTCTGCTGGCCCTTCTGGGCCGCGCGGACCGGCTTGGCGGGAACGGCATTGACAGACATCGTGGAAGCTCCGAATAAAACGAACGGTCGTTCTATTTTGCAGGGGCTTTCTGCTTTTCGATGTCAATGCCCTTCCGCGGTTGAAGGTTAATCGATGGGACGGGGGCCGTCACCGGCCCCGCCCCGATCAGAACTCCTGCGCAACCGGCCGCAGCACCACCTCATTGATGTCCACGTCCGCGGGCTGCTCCACCGCATAGACCACGGCGCGGGCCACGGAGTCGGCCGGGATCTGGTTGGCCTCGTAGAAGGCCTTCACGCCGGCTGCGCTCTCGGCATCGGTGCTGCCGAACTTAAGCTCCGAATCCACCGCACCCGGCGACACGATGGTCACGCGCACGCCGCTGTTGCCCATTTCCACCCGCAGGCCTTCGGAGATGGCGCGCACGGCGTGCTTGGTTGCGCTGTACACGGTGCCGATGGGCGTGAACACCTTCAGCCCCGCGATGGACGCGACATTGACGATGTGGCCGCTGCCCTGCGCCTGCATGCGCGGCAGCACCGCGGCAATGCCGTAGAGCACGCCCTTGATGTTGACGTCGATGGTGCGGTCCCACTCGTCGACCTTGAGCTTGTCGATGGGCGACAGCGGCATCACGCCCGCGTTGTTGACCAGCACGTCGATGCGGCCGAAGGCTTCGACGGTGGCGGCTGCGAGCTTTTCCAGGTCGGCGCGCTGGGCCACGTCGGTGGCAACGGCAATGGCTTCGCCGCCGGCCTCGCGAATTTCGGCGACCACCTTGTCGAGCCGGTCGGTGCGGCGCGCCGCGAGCACCACCTTGGCGCCGCGCGCGGCCAGGTGGCGCGCGGTCGATTCGCCGAGCCCGCTGCTCGCGCCGGTGACGATGGCGACCTTGCCGCGGATGTTGTCTTGAACGGATGTCATGGAAGTTCCTTTCGGGTGTGTTGAAGAACAAGAAGTGCATGCAGTGTCGAAAATCCACGCGTTCCCGTAAATGAAACTCTTGCGACTTCAGAATTCCCGAAAGTGGAATACTCTGACTTTTGAAGTTTTTTTGAAGGCACCACCATGGCCAACCGCCTCGAAGCCCTGCGCGTGTTCTGCACCGCCGCGGATGCCGCCAACTTCCGGGAGGCTGCCGTGCGCCTGTCCGTATCGCCCCAGGTGGTGACCCGTGCGGTGCGCGAGCTCGAAGAAGAACTGGGCGAGCCGCTGTTCCACCGCAGCACGCGCGGCGTGCAGCTCACCGATTTCGGCCGGCAGCTAGCCGAGCGCGCCCGCGTGGCGGTGGGCGGCGTCGACGAGCTGTTCCATCAGATCGACCGGCGCACGCTCTCCCGCCACGCGGGCACGGTGCGGGTCACGGCGCCGCACATGTATGCGCGGCTCATTCCGCAGGCGCTCGCTCCGCTGCTGGCAGCGCACCCTGGGCTGGTGCTCGACCTGCGCTTGTCGGAGCAGCATGCCGATGTGGTCGACGAGCAGATCGACATCGGCATCCGCGTAGGCCCGATGCGCGACGCGCGCTTTGTTGCGCGCACCGTTGGGAAGATGCCGCTGCATGTGGTGGCGGCGCCGGCGCTCATCGAAAGGGTCGGCACGCCGCAGAACCTCGATGCGCTTTCGGCACTGCCGCTCACCGCGCTGATCGACCTGAGCTCGGGCCGCCCCTGGCCGTGGGCGTTCAGCAAGCGACGAGTCGTCACGGTGACGTCACCAGCCTTCGTGACCGACGACATCGATGCCGAATGTGCCGCCGTGCTGGCCGGCGTGGGCTTCGGGCAGCTCATTGCGCCGCTGGCCGAACCGTGGCTGCAAACGGGCGCGCTGGAGGCCGTGCTGGAAGCCGATGCACCGGAGCCATGGCCGATCAACGTCTACCGCCCGCAGCGTGCGCCGGTGCCGGCGCGCGTGCGGCTGGTGTATGACGAGCTGGTTCGCGTGCTGCGCTGAGCGTGCCAGGCAGCGCAAATAAAAAAGGCGCGGCGGGCCTCCGCCCACCACGCCGTTTCTTGCGTGCGTGTTTGCCTAGAGCTTGAAAGGCACCACTTCCTGGCGCTGCTCGCCCAGCCCTTCGATGCCGAGCGTCATCACGTCGCCCTTCTTCAGGTAGAGCGGCGGCTTCATGCCCAAGCCCACGCCGGGCGGCGTGCCGGTGGTGATGACGTCGCCGGGCAGGAGCGTCATGAACTGGCTCAGGTAGCTCACGATCTTGGCAATGCTGAAGATCATGGTCTTGGTGCTGCCGGTCTGCATGCGCTTGCCGTTGAGGTCGAGCCACATCGACAGCTTTTGCGGGTTGGACACTTCGTCGCGCGTTACGAGCCAGGGGCCGATGGGGCCGAAGGTGTCGCAGCCCTTGCCCTTGTCCCAGGTGCCGCCGCGTTCGATCTGGAACTCGCGCTCGCTCACGTCGTTGATGGTGCAGTAGCCGGCCACGAAGTTGAGCGCGTCCTTTTGCGAGACATAGCGCGCACGCGTGCCGATGACCACGCCAAGCTCCACTTCCCAGTCGCTCTTGACCGAGTTCTTGGGCAGCATGACCGGATCGTTCGGCCCCTGGATACAGCTGGTCGCCTTCATGAAGACCACCGGTTCCGCGGGGATCGGCAGGCCCGATTCGGCCGCGTGGTCGGCGTAGTTCAGGCCAATGGCAATGAACTTGCCGACGTTGGCCACGGGGCTGCCGAAGCGCGGCTTGCCCCTGACCAGCGGCAGCTTGTCGACCTTCTGCTTGCGCAGCTTGGCAATGGCGGCGTCGCCGAGTTGCTCGGGCCCGATGTCCTTGACCACCGCGCTCAGGTCGCGCAGGCGGCCTTCGTCGTCGATGAGGCCGGGCTTTTCCTTGCCGGGGTTGCCATAGCGAACGAGTTTCATGTTGTCCTTTCTTGGGGGAGACTGTTGTCTGTCTATCTAGTAAGTGGATCGGCCGCCGGAGAGATCGAACACGGCGCCGGTGGAAAACGAGCAGTCTTCGGTGCAGAGCCAGCCGACCATCGCAGCCACCTCTTCCACCGTGCCGAAGCGGCCCATCGGAATCTTGGAAAGCATGAACGCGATGTGCTCCGGTGTCATCTGGTCGAAGATGGCGGTCTTTACTGCCGCGGGCGTTACGCAGTTGACGCGAATGCCGGTGTCGGCCAGCTCCTTGCCCAGCGACTTGGTGAGCGCAATGACGGCGGCCTTGCTGGCACTGTAAGCGCTGGCGTTGGGGTTGCCCTCCTTGCCCGCCACCGAGGCGATGTTGACGATGCGGCCGTAGCCCTGCTTGCGCATTTGCGCTACCACTTCGCGGCAGCAGAGAAAGACGCCGTTGATGTTGACTTCCATCACCTGCCGCCAATCGTCGACCGGATAGTCCCAGAGCTTGGTGTTGGGGCCGGTGATGCCGGCGCTGTTGACCAGCGCATCGATGCGCGGCGATTGCGCCAGCGTGGCCGCGACGGCGGCTGCTACCGAAGGCTGCTGCGCCACATCGACCTTCACCGCGAAAGCCTTGGGCCCGAGCGCAGCAGCAGCCTTGTGTGCCGCGGCCTCGTCGCGATCCCACAGCGTGACGCTGCCGCCCGATGCGATCAGCCGCTCGGCAATGCCGTAGCCCAGCCCCGCCGCACCGCCGGTCACCACGGCGTGGCGGCCGGCGAAGTCGAGCTGGTTCATATGGTGATGCCGCCGTCTACCGTGAAGGCCTGGCCTGTTGCAAACACCGATTCGTCGCTGGCCAGGAACACAACCACGGGCGCGATTTCTTCTGCCTGGGCGAGCCGTCCCATGGGCTGGCGGGCGATGAAGGCCTTGCGCGCGGCGTCCGGGTCTTCATTGGCGTTGATGCGCTCGCCGAGCGAAGGCGTATCGACAGTGCCGGGGCACACGGCGTTGCAGCGGATGCCGCGCGCCACGAAGTCCGCTGCCACGCTCTTGGTGAGGCCGAGCACCGCGGCCTTGGTGGTGCCGTAGACGAATCGGTTGGGCAGCCCCTTCATGCTCGAGCACACGCTTGCCATGTTGATGATGCTGCCGCTTCCTGCGGCCAGCATGCCGGGCAGCGCGGCCTGGATGGTCCAGAACTGCGCGCGCACGTTCAGGTTGAAGGCAAACTCCAGGTCCTTGTCGGAAGCGTCGAGGGCGGTGCCGTTGTGCACCACGCCCGCGCAGTTGAAGAGCACGTCGAGCGCGGGAAGACTCTTGAAGAAGGCGCCGATGGCGTCCTTGTCGAGCACGTCGAGCCTGGCCGTGCGAACGTTGGCCACGCCGGCGTAGCGCTCGAGCAGCTTCTCGTTCACGTCGGTTGCCCAGACCTGTGCGCCTTCGGCCGCCATGGCGAGCACGCTCGCATGGCCAATGCCTTGTCCGGCTGCCGTCACGAGCACGGTCTTGCCCTTGAGTCTCATGCATGTCTCCTTGAAAGATGGGAACCGGCCGTTCAGGGTTTGGCCTGATGGCAATGGCGCGGTGCGGATCGTATTCTGAATTGGCCTTACCACTTGTCCAATTCAGGACAACCCTTAACAACAAGCCCCTCGTGCCGCTACAGACCGTCGAACCCCAGCGCTTGTACCGCCAGATTGCCGACCAGCTCCGCGGGCTGATCGGCCAGGGCGAGTTCGCGGTCGGCGCGCGGCTGCCGGCCGAACGAGACCTGGCCAAGCAGCTCGGCGTGAGCCGGCCTTCGGTGCGCGAGGCGCTGATTGCGCTCGAAGTCGAAGGCTGGGTCGAGGTTCGCACGGGTTCGGGCGTGTATGTGCTCGACCGCTCGCATCGCGCAAGCAAGCCGGTGGCGCCCACGGAGTGGGGGCCGCTCGAGTTGATTCGCGCGCGACGCGTGATCGAGGGCGAAACCGCCGCCATCGCGGCCACCATCGGCAAGCGCAAGGACATCGACGCCATGAGCCGCGCCATCGAGCTGATGCGCGAACTGGCCGACCGCGAAGTGCTGCCGCTGGACGGCGACCGCGCATTCCACGTGGCCATCGTCTCGGCCAGCGGCAATACCGTGCTGGTGGAAACGGTGCAGAGCTTCTGGGACTCGCGCAACGGCCCGATCTTCACGCGCCTGGGCGGCTACTTCGAAACGGTGCCCTCCTGGCGCTCGGCCATTGCAGAGCACGAGGCGATTCGCGACGCGGTGGCCGCGCACGACGCCGAGGGCGCGCGGGTCGCGATGCATATCCACATGGACAACTCCCACCAGAGATTCAGCGCGAGCTGGCGCCGCGCAAAAACTTCCTGAATCGCCAGCAGCATTTTCTTTCAGCCACTACAACGGAGACAAACCGATGAACAGCAGCAAACGCAACACCCTGAAAGCCATCGCCGCCTGCACCCTGGCAGCCACGGCGCTGGGCACCGCCGGCATGGCCGGCGCGCAAACCAAGCTCAAGTGGGCGCACGTGTATGAAACCTCGGAGCCGTTCCACAAGTATTCCGTGTGGGCCGCCGAAGAGATCAAGAAGCGCACCAACGGCAAGTACGACATCCAGGTGTTCCCGGCGTCCAGCCTGGGCAAGGAAGCAGACATCAACCAGGGCATGACGCTCGGCACGGTCGATATCGTGCTGACCGGCGCGAGCTTTGCGGGCAACACCTACAAGCCGCTGGCGGTGACCTACTTTCCGTTCATCTTCCGCGACGCGGAGCATCTGCTGAAGTATGCCAAGAGCGATGTGTTCAAGGAGCTTGCCAAGGGCTACGACGACAAGAGCGGCAACCACATCACGGCGCTCAACTACTACGGCGCGCGGCACGTTACCTCGAGCGCGGCCAAGCCGGTGACCAAGCCCGAGGACATGAAGGGCCTGAAGATCCGCGTGCCTGACGCGCCGGCCTACCTGGCCTTCCCGAAGGCGCTGGGCGCCAACGCCACGCCCATCGCCTTTGCGGAGGTCTACCTCGCACTGCAGAACAACACGGTCGATGCGCAGGAAAACCCGCTGCCGACCATCGAGGCCAAGAAGTTCTTCGAGGTGCAGAAGAACATCTCGCTCACGGGCCACATCGTCGACTCGCTGCTGACGGTGACCTCCGGCCAGCTGTGGGGCAAGCTTTCGGCCGACGAGAAGAAGATCTTCACCGAGGTGATGCAGGAAGCCGCTGAAAAGACGGGCCGCGACATCATCGCTTCGGAAGCCCGCCTGGTTGAGGAGTTCAAGAAGAAGGGCAACAACGTGATCACGGTGGACAAGGCCGCGTTCCGCGAAGCCGTGCTGAAGAACACCAAGCCCACGGACCACGGCTATCGCCAGCAGGACTACGACCGCATCACGGCAATCAAGTAGCACCCCCGAAGCGGCTCACTTCGTGTAGCCGCCTCCCCCTCTAGGGGGCGGCACCTGCGGCCCGGCAAAGCCGGTTCCGCGGTGCCTCCCGAACGGGCTTGGCTTCGCTTGCCGCTGGAGATTGCATTGACTGACGACAAGAAAATCATTGACGACGAGGGCCACTTCCACGCGGAAGACGAGGCCGTCGACCTTTCCCACACCATCGCCGAAGGCTGGATCTCGCTCGCGATCTTCTGGATGCTCGGGCTCACGGTGTTCTACCAGTTCGTCACGCGCTATGTGATGAACGACTCGGCCGCGTGGACCGAGGAAGTGGCGCGCTACATGCTGATTGCGGTGGTCTTCATCGGCGCCGCCATCGGTGTCGCGAAGAACAACCAAATCCAGGTCGACTTCTTCTACCGCCACATGCCGGCGGCCATGG
This sequence comes from Variovorax paradoxus, assembly GCF_009755665.1. Taxonomy (NCBI): domain Bacteria; kingdom Pseudomonadati; phylum Pseudomonadota; class Betaproteobacteria; order Burkholderiales; family Comamonadaceae; genus Variovorax; species Variovorax paradoxus. The sequence goes on along the minus strand of NZ_CP046622.1, from coordinate 810,987 downwards.
GCCGATGGATGTCCCGCGCGGTCGACGTGCTGCGCACCGCATTCTTCGTTGCGGCCGTGATCATGACCGTGCAGATGATGCTGAAGATCGGCAACAACACGCGCATGACCATCGTCGACGCGCCCATGAACATCGTCTACGCGCTGTGCCTGTTCGGCTTCATCGCGATGACCTGGCGCTCCATACAGGTGGCACGCATTCACTGGAAGCGCGGCTACAGCGTGCTCGAACGTCCCGAATCCACCCTGGCCGACCACTGAGCCCGACGAGAACACTGCATGCTCAAAATATTCTTCCTGATCTTCATGGCGGGCGGCATTCCGGTGGCCGTGGCCATGGCCGGCGCCTCGCTGGCCTACATCCTCGTGAGCGGCAGCCTGCCGCCATTCGTCGTCATCCACCGCATGGTGAGCGGCATCGACAGCTTTCCGCTGCTGGCGGTGCCCTTCTTCATCCTGGCCGGCAACCTGATGAACAACGCGGGCATCACCACCCGCATCTACAACTTCGCGCTGGCGCTGGTGGGTTGGCTCAAAGGGGGCCTGGGCCATGTGAACGTGCTCGGTTCGGTGATCTTTGCCGGCATGAGCGGCACCGCCATTGCCGATGCGGCGGGCCTGGGCACCATCGAGATCAAGGCGATGAAGGAGCACGGCTACTCGACCGAGTTCGCGGTGGGCGTGACCGCGGCTTCGGCCACGCTGGGCCCGATCATTCCGCCGAGCCTGCCGTTCGTGATCTACGGGATGATGGCCAACGTGTCGGTAGGTGCGCTGTTCCTCGCGGGCATCCTGCCGGGCGCGTTGCTGGGCATTCTGATGATGCTCACCGTGGCGTACTTTGCCCATCGCAACGGCTGGGGCGGCGACGTCAAGTTCTCGAGCACGCGCTTCTTCAAGGCCATGTGCGAGTTGGCCGTGGTGGTCGGCTGGCCTCTCCTGATCTGGCTCCTGGTTTCGAAGCTGGGCACGCCGCCGCAGCTCACCGTATTTGCGGGCCTGGCCTCGCTCTTCGTGCTCGACAGGATCTTCAAGTTCGAGGCGCTGCTGCCGATCATGACGCCGGTGCTGCTGATCGGCGGCATGAGCACGGGCCTTTTCACGCCCACAGAGGGCGCGATTGCCGCCTGCGTATGGGCCATGATCCTGGGCTTTGCCTGGTACAAGACGCTCTCGTGGAAGATGTTCGTCAAGGTGTGCCTCGACACCATCGAGACCACGTCGACCGTACTGTTCATCGTGGCGGCCGCCTCGATCTTCGGCTGGATGCTCACCGCTACCGGCGTGACCACCGACATCGCCAGCTGGGTGCTGGGCTTCACCAAGGAAGCCTGGGTGTTCCTGCTGCTGGCCAACCTGCTGATGCTGTTCGTGGGCTGCTTCCTGGAGCCCACCGCCGCCATCACCATTTTGGTTCCCATCCTGCTGCCGATTGCCACACAGCTGGGCGTCGACCCGATCCACTTCGGCCTGGTGATGGTGCTGAACTTGATGATCGGCCTGCTGCATCCGCCGATGGGCATGGTGCTGTTCGTGCTGGCGCGCGTGGCGGGCCTGAGCTTCGAGCGCACGACGATGGCGATCCTGCCGTGGCTCATTCCGCTGCTGCTGGCCTTATTCGTGATTACCTATGTGCCTTCATTGGTACTGTGGTTGCCCAAAATGTTCTTCTGACCCACACAACACGAGTTCCACGATGAATCCCTTCATTCGCCTGCATCCGGCCGACGATGTCGTGATCGCGCGCAGCCAGCTGGTCGGCGGCGCCAAGGTCGAAGACTTCGCCGTGCGCGGCCTCATTCCTGCCGGCCACAAGGTGGCCACGCACGCCATTGCCGCGGGTGAGCCGGTGCGCCGCTACAACCAGATCATCGGCTTTGCGAGCAAGCCCATTGCGGCCGGCGAGCATGTGCACACGCACAACCTCGACATGGGCCCGGACAAGGGCGACTTCGAACGCGATTACGCCTTCGGAGCCGACGTGAAGCCGGCACCTGCAAAGCGCGAGGCTACCTTCATGGGCATCAAGCGGGCGGACGGCCGCGTGGCCACGCGCAACTACATCGGCGTGCTGACGAGCGTGAACTGCTCGGCCACCGCGGCGCGCGCCATTGCGGACCACTTTTCGCGCAAGACAAATCCGGCTGCGCTGGCGGACTACCCGAACGTCGACGGCATCGTGGCGCTCACGCACGGCACGGGTTGCGGCATGGACACGCAAGGCATGGGCATGCAGATCCTGGAGCGCACGCTCACGGGCTACGCCACCCACCCCAACTTTGCGGGCGTGCTGGTGGTGGGCCTGGGCTGCGAGGCGAACCAGATCAATGCGTGGCTCGCAACGGGCCACCTGGCCGAGGGCGAGAACTTCCGCACCTTCAACATCCAGGACACCGGCGGCACGCGCAAGACGGTCGAGAAGGGCATTGCGCTCATCAACGAGATGCTGCCGCGCGCCAACGCAGTGAAGCGCGAACCGTGCAGCGCCGCGCACATCACCATCGGCCTGCAGTGCGGCGGCTCCGACGGCTATTCGGGCATCAGCGCCAACCCGGCTCTGGGTGCGGCGGTCGACCTGCTGGTCGCGCATGGCGGCACGGCCATCCTCAGCGAAACGCCTGAGGTCTATGGCGCCGAGCACCTGCTCACGCGCCGCGCGGTGCGGCGCGAGGTCGGCCAGAAGCTGGTGGACCGCATCAAGTGGTGGGAGCACTACACCGAGATCAACGAAGGCGAGATGAACAACAACCCCTCGCCGGGCAACAAGGCGGGCGGCCTCACGACGATTCTCGAGAAGTCGCTCGGCGCGGTGGCCAAGGGCGGCACCAGCAACCTCGAGGCGGTGTACGAATATGCCGAACCAGTGACGGCACATGGCTTCGTCTACATGGACACCCCGGGCTACGACCCCGTGAGCGCCACCGGGCAGGTAGCCGGCGGCGCCAACATCATCTGCTTCACGACGGGGCGCGGCTCGGCGTATGGCTGCGCGCCCTCTCCTTCGCTCAAGCTCGCGACCAACTCGGCGCTCTGGCAGCGGCAGGAAGAGGACATGGACATCAACTGCGGCGAGATCGTGGATGGCAGCAGTTCGATCCAGGAGATGGGCCAGCGCATCTTCGAGCTGGTGCTGGCCACCGCGTCCGGCGAACCGTCGAAGAGCGAGAAACATGGCTACGGCCAGAACGAATTTGTGCCGTGGCAAGTCGGCGCCGTGATGTAGCTCGCCCCCAGGCTACGCGCACTTCGTGTCGCTTCTCCCTCCCCCTACCGGGGGCAACACCAGCGGCCCGGCAAAGCCGGTTCCGCGGTGTTTCACGAACGGGCCTTGCTGCGCGGCCCTTGATCAAACCCATGGAGTCAACTGATGCCCAAGACCCTTCCCGCCGCTACGTTGAGATCGCAATGCGCGCAGATCCTGACTGCTGCCGGCAGCACACCGGCCGAGGCCGAACAGGTGGCCGCCAACCTGGTGCTCGCCAACTTGAGCGGCCATGATTCGCATGGCGTGGGCATGTTGCCGCGCTATGTCGATGCGGTGGCCGAAGGCGGGCTCGTGCCCAATGCATCGGTCAAGGTCAATGCCGACATCGGCACGATGCTCGCGCTCGACGGCCAGCATGGCTACGGCCAGATCGTGGGCGTGCAGGCGATGGAACTCGGCATCGCACGGGCAAAGCAGCACGGCAGCTGCATCTTCACGCTCGCGAATGCGCACCACCTGGGCCGTATCGGGCACTTTGCCGAAATGGCGACGGCTGAAGGCCTGGTGTCGATGCACTTCGTCAACGTGCTCTCGCGGCCCGTCGTGGCGCCGTGGGGCGGCGGTGACGGGCGCTTTGGCACCAATCCGTGCTGCATCGGCATTCCTCTGGCGGGGGCCGAGCCCTTTCTGCTCGACTTTGCGACCAGCCGCGTGGCCCAAGGAAAGATGCGCGTTGCGCACAACAAGGGCGAGCGTGTGCCCGACGGCTACCTGATCGACGAGCGCGGCGCGCCCACCAACGACCCGGGCGTGGTGGTGGTGCCGCAATCCAACGGCCTCTTCGGTGCGCTCATGACCTTCGGCGAGCACAAGGGCTACGGCATGGCCATGGCCTGCGAGTTGTTGGGCGGTGCACTCACAGGCGGCGGCACCTGGCACCGCCCGGCCGATACGGCGCGCACAGTGCTCAACGGCATGCTGACCATCCTGATCGATCCCGCGAAGCTGGGAACGCAGGAAAGCTTCGCGAAGGAAGCGACAGCCTTCGTCGACTGGCTGCGCCAGAGCCCACCGGGCGAAGGCTTCGACCAGGTGCAGATCGCGGGCGAACCCGAGCGCGCCGCACGTATGGCGCGCGAGCGCAGCGGCATCTGGCTGGACGATGCAACGTGGGGAGAAATCGTCGGGGCCGGCTCGAAGGTGGGCGTCGCAATCGCGTAGAAGGCTTCGCTCCCGCAGCCCTCTAGCGGCGTGCGTTGCGCGACTTCTGGCTCAGCACGATGGCAATGCCACCCAGGATGGCCACCGATGCGGCCGCGAGCCGCGGCGTGATCGCTTCGGATAGCAGCAGCACGCCGCCGAACGCAGCCAGGAGCGGCACCGACAGCTGCACGGTGGCCGCCTGCATGGCCGAAAGGCGGGCCAGTGCCGCATACCAGACCACATAGCCGAGGCCCGAAGTCAGCGCGCCGGAGGCCACGGCCAACGCAATGCCGGTCGCGTCCGCATGGGCGCGCGCCACAAAAACGACGCTGAGCGCCAGGGCCAGCGGCACCGCCCGCAAGAAGTTGCGCGAGGTGGCGGCCAAAGGGTTGGGCACGCCACGACCACGGAGCGAATACACGCCCCACGCGACGCCGGCGACGGCCATCAGCACGGCGCCCAGGAGCGGCGGTGCAGCAACACCGGGCAACACCAGGTAGACCAGCCCTCCCGCCGCCAGCACGAAGCCGAGCCATGCGATGGGCCCGAAGCGCTCGCCTGCGCCAAGGCCCGCGCCGAGCATGGTGAGCTGAACCGCGCCGAACAGGATCAGCGCGCCCGTGCCCGCGGAAAGGCTCAGGTAAGCAAACGAAAAGAAGGCAACATAGGCGAACAGCATGGCGGCGGCGAGCCAGTCGGCTCGGGCGGCCGAAGGCGGCCGCGCCCTCAGCTGCACGACGAGGGCGAGCGTGATTGCACCGGAAACCAGCCGGATGCTGCCGAAGCTGGCCGGATCGATACCCTGCCGCTGCAGCGCGAGCCTGCACAACAGCGAGTTGGCCGCGAACGCGAGCATGGCCACCGCCGTCAGGGCGATGGTCTGCAGGGTGGACGGGCCGCGGCGGGCTTCGGACACAACTTCAGACATGGGACGCCACCATGAAGACAGCCCATCCCAGCAGCGCGAACCCGAGCGGCGCACTCAGCCGATGGCCCCAGGAAACGTTCTTCTCCAGTGCCATGACCACAGCCAGCAGCAGCATCCAACCCAGGCTGCCGGTGCCGAGCGCAAACATCAGGAGCATGAGCGCCCAGCAGCAGCCGACGCAGAAGAGGCCATGGTGCATGCCCAGCGCGAATGCCTGGCGGGTTTGCGCATGGCCGCGCCAGTGCTCGATGACGAAGCTCAGGGGCGTGCGGCACTTCTCCAGGCACTGATGCTTGAGGCGGCTGAACTGGAAGGCGCCAGCCAGCGCAATGGTTGCGGCACCGATAACCCAGCCATGCCAGGCCAGCGTGGGCGCGCTGGCCAGCAGTGCCAGCACCGCGCTGTGGAGCCCGTGCGCCAGCAGGCCGAAGGCGCCCCACACCGCCATGTAGCCAAGCCCCAGCATGGTGAGCAGGCGTGCGTGGTCGGCCCGCCCCGCGGTCAGGCGGTCGAAGGCGTTGAACAGCGGCAGCGTGGTCGGCAGCATCATGGCGGCCGTCATGAGAATCCACGCCGCGGCGTAGAGCACCGCAGGCACGACCACGCCGCCGGCCGGGACGACCTGGCACAGGAAGGCGGCGGGGCCAGAGACGGTCCAGTCGCCATGTTCGAGATAGCGTCCGTAGGGGCTGCGTGCCCAGGCCCACAACACCAGCCACGCGAGCGTGGCGAGCGCGGCAAGAACCGGCAGGAACACGCGGCGGTGCCGGACGGCATTGCCCGGCGCGGCGCTCATGAATCGAAGACGAAGGTGCTCTGCAGCGCGTTGTGGTTCTTGATGTCGAGGTCGATGCCGAGGGCGTGGTTCTTCGACCGGTAGGTGGGCGCCTTGCCGACGAACACCGGCGCGCCCGGCACCGTGGAAAACACGGTGTCGGACAGCGTGGTCTGCCCGCCGGTGGCGCCGCGGTAGGGCTCTAGTTCGGCGTAGTAGTCGGTGCCGATCTCCAGTTCGCCCTTGCCTTCGCTCACCGTGAAGCGGATGGGCGCCCGCTCGACCGACACGACCTCGCCGATGAGCTGGGCCAGGTCGGCGATGGGCCCGCCGGCTTGCCCGGTGTAGACCTTGAGCAGCGCTTCTTCCTGTTCCTTGGAGGCGTTGTCGTCGACGAAGATGGCCGCCGTCCAGTGGCCTTGGAGGATGTTTCCGGGCACGTGGGCCACGGCCGCGATGGTGTTGCCGCCGACGTCGATGCCGTCGATGGTTCCCTTGTCGATGCGCCATGCGACGATGGTGTCGCAGGTGCCGTTGTCGGGGTCCTCACCGATCCAGCAGGGACACAGGACATTGCAGTTGCAAACCTCGAGCAGGCGACCTTCCAGGTGATAGCTCATACGAACCTCCGTTCAGAAGCTACACGAACACACAGGCTTGTCGCCGCGACTCAGCGGCAAGGGGGCGCTGATCCTACGCCTCGCACCCGGGCAAGTCGAGTGCGCCATTCGGACCCATGCGGCGCCATGGGTACCCAGGGATACCCATGGGCTGCGGCGGATCAGCTCCGGCTTGAATCGTGCGCCGGCTTGCCGACCTGGACGCTCACTTCCTCGCCCTTGATCTTCGCCTGCACGGCCTTCACGGCTTTCTCGAGCCGCGCGCCGTAGTCGGCATCGGCCTGGCGGAAGTAGCTGATCGAGCGGTCGATGATGTCCTGCCGCGTCACGGCGCCCAGCCCGCCGGCGATGCTGTTCACCAGCCGCTCCTTGGCTGCTCCGTCCATCAGGCGATAAAGGTCGCCGGCCTGAACGAAATCGGTGTCTTCGGGGTGCTGCTGCCACTGGTGGCTGCCGGTCCAGCCGTGAATCTCGAGCGGCGCATACACCGGCTCGTTGGTCTGCTTGGGCGCGTTGCTGAAGCTGTTGGGCTCGTAGTTGGGGCCGCGGCCGCCGTTGCCGTCGCCGCGCATCGCGCCGTCGCGGCCGTAGTTCTGGGCCGTGGTCGCGTGCGGGCGGTTCACCGGCAGTTGCGTGTGGTTGATGCCCAGGCGGTAGCGCTGCGTGTCGCCGTAGCTGAACAGGCGGCCTTGCAGCATCTTGTCGGGCGACGGGCCAATGCCGGGCACGAAGTTGGCGGGGTTGAACGCGGCCTGCTCGATTTCGGCAAAGTAGTTGTCGGGGTTGCGGTTGAGCGTGAGGATGCCGATGTCGATCTTCGGATAGTCCTTGTGCGACCAGACCTTGGTCAGGTCGAAGGGATTGAAGCGGTAGGTCTGCGCTTCGGCCACGGGCATGATCTGCACCTGCACCTTCCAGCTCGGGAACTCGCCGCGCTCGATGGAGTGCAGCAGGTCGAGGTGGTGGTGGTTGGGGTTTTCGCCGCCCACGCGCTGCGCCTCTTCGGCCACGAAGGTCTCGATGCCCTGGTTGGTCTTGAAGTGGTACTTGACCCAGAAGGCCTCGCCCTTGGCGTTCACCCATTGGAAGGTGTGCGAGCCGAAGCCGTCCATGTGGCGGTAGCTCTTCGGAATGCCGCGGTCCCCGAAGAGCCAGGTGAACTGGTGTGTGGCTTCGGGCGAATGCGAGAAGAAGTCCCAGGCGTTGTTGGGCTCCTGCACGTGGCTGTAGGGATCGCGCTTCTGCGAATGGATGAAGTCGGGAAACTTGAGCGGATCGCGAATGAAGAAGACCGGCGTGTTGTTGCCGACAAGGTCGTAGTTGCCTTCTTCGGTGTAGAACTTGAGCGCAAAGCCCCGCGGGTCGCGCACGGTGTCGGCCGAGCCGAGCTCGAGCGCCACGGTCGAGAAACGGGCCAACACCTCGGTCTTCTTGCCCACCTGGCCGAGGAACTTGGCTTTCGTCCATTTCGACACGTCGGCCGTGACTTCGAAGGTGCCGAAGGCGCCCGATCCGCGCGCATGCACCACGCGCTCCGGAATGCGCTCACGATCGAAGCGCGCAAGCTTCTCGATGAGGTTGTGGTCCTGCATCAGCACAGGGCCGTTGACTCCGGCCGTCTGCGACTGCTGGTTGTTCTCGACGGGCGCGCCGTTTTCGGTGGTGAGCTTGCGGGAGTCGGTCATTTGTGGGCTTTCCTCGTGAGTTGTGGAGCCCATGTATTTTGTCAATGAATATGACGGCGTCACGTCATATTCAACTATCGCCTCGATAGGAGGCGATCTCCCCGCGAACGGCGGCGCGCCCGCGCTGCTGCCGCTAGACGATCAGCGCGATCGTGGCTTCGAGATGTTCCGAGGGCGGGCGGCGGAAGCCGGAGCGCGTGAAGCGCTGCAGCTGGCCGACCACGAAGGCCGTGAGCGCGGCGGCGCGCACCTGCGCGTCGACCGTGGGGGTTGCAGAACCATCAGCGGCGGCAGTGCCGCGCAGCACCTGGCGCAGCGTGGCCTCGATCTTGTCGAAGAACTGGTTCATGCGCTGCTGGAGACGCTCGTTCTCGAACACCAGTGCATCGCCCACCATGACGCGCGTCATGCCCGGGTTGCGCTCGGCAAACTGCACCAGCAGCGTGAGAATTCTTGCGGCCTGCTGCGCGCCCGTGGCACCTTCGCGCTCGAGAATCTGGTTGACCAGGGTGAAGACGCTCTGCTCGATGAAATCGATGAGGCCTTCGAACATTTGCGCCTTGCTCGCGAAGTGGCGATAAAGCGCTGCCTCGCTCACGTCCAGCCGGGCGGCGAGTGCCGCGGTGGTCACCCGCTCGGCGCCGGGCTGTTCCAGCATGGCGGCCAGCGCCTGCAGAATCTGCACGCGTCTTTCCCCTGGCTTGGGGCGCTTTCGCACCGGGGCGGCGGCTGCCGGCGGCTCTGTTGGAGTTTCTACGCCGGGATAGCTTGTCTCTTCGTTCTGCATGGGAGCGCGTGCAAAGATGTAATCAATTGATTCTCGCACAGGGCTGCGCAGTGAGCGCGCGCAAACGGGGCGGGAAAGCTCGTACAGAATCAACTTCCCTGACAAAGTAAAGAGTTTTGCATGGCCAACAACGTACTGGTTACCGGCGGGGCTGGATTCATTGGCAGCCACACCTGCGTGGCGTTGGCCGCGGCCGGCTATGTGCCGGTGATCCTGGACAACCTGGGCAACAGCGATGTGCGAGTGCTGGAACGCTTGCGCCAGATCACGGGCAACGCGCCGCGGCTGATCGAAGGCGATGTGCGCGACAGGGACCTGCTCGACCGTGTGCTGGGCAGCGAACGTTTTTCCGCCGTGATCCACTTTGCCGGCCTCAAGGCGGTCGGCGACTCGGTGGCCGACCCGCTGGCCTACTACGACAACAACGTGCACGGAAGCTTCGTGCTCGCCTCGGCAATGCAGCAGGCTGGAGTGCGGACGCTGATCTTTTCGTCATCGGCTACGGTGTACGGCGAACCCGACCACTCACCCATTCCGGAAGACGCGCCCTGCAGGCCGGCCAGCCCCTACGGGCGATCGAAGCACATGGTGGAAGAAGCACTCATCGATTTGCACCGGGCCGACCCGGAGTGGCGAATTGCGCTGCTGCGCTACTTCAACCCTGTCGGCGCGCATGAAAGCGGGCTCATTGGAGAACACCCGCAAGGAAAACCGAACAACCTGATGCCCTTCGTGTGCCAGGTGGCCGTGGGGCAGAGGGACAAGCTCGTCATTCACGGCAACGACTACCCCACGCCCGACGGCACCGGCGTGCGCGACTACGTGCACGTGATGGACCTGGCCGAAGGACACGTCGCGGCCCTGCGGCATGCGGAAGCCAATCCAGGCCTCGTCACGCTGAATCTCGGCACCGGCCACGGCGCTTCGGTGCTGGAGGTCGTGCATGCGTTCGAACGCGCGAGCGGGCGAACAATTCCTTGCGAGATCGGCCCGCGGCGGGCTGGCGATGTGCCCGCGTACTGGGGCGACCCCTCGCTCGCGCAGGCCACGCTGGGGTGGCGTGCGCATCGTGGGCTAGACCAGATGTGTGCGGACAGCTGGCGCTGGCAGCAGGCCAATCCGAACGGGTACGAGGGCTGAGCCTGCCCCTCGGAGATTGATTGGCTCAGCGCGCGCGAATCATCGTGCCGTAGGCCTGGTCGGTCAGGATTTCGAGCAGCATGGCGTGCGGCACGCGCCCGTCGATGATGTGCACCGCGTTCACGCCGCTCTTGGCCGCGTCGAGTGCGCCTTCGATCTTGGGCAGCATGCCACCGGAGATGGTGCCGTCGGCAAACAGGTCATCGATTTCTCGCGCGCTCAGGTTGGTGAGCAGCTTGCCGTCCTTGTCGAGCACGCCGGGCGTGTTGGTCAGGAGCATGAGCTTCTCGGCCTTGAGCACGGTGGCGAGCTTGCCGGCGACGACGTCGGCATTGATGTTGTAGCTCTCGTTCTCCTCACCGAAGCCGATGGGGCTGACCACGGGAATGAACGCGTCGTCCTGCAGCGCCTTCACCACGCTGGGGTCGATGGAGACGATGTCGCCGACCTGGCCCACGTCGTGATGCAGGTTGGGGTCGGTGCGATCGGCCATCTTGAGCTTTTGCGCGCGGATCATGCCGCCGTCACGGCCGGTCAGGCCCACGGCCTTGCCGCCGGCCTGGTTGATGAGGCCCACGATGTCCTGCTGCACTTCGCCGGCCAGCACCCATTCGACCACTTCCATGGTCTCGGCGTCGGTCACGCGCATGCCCTGGATGAAGCTGCCCTTCTTGCCCAGACGGTTGAGCGCCGCCTCGATCTGCGGGCCGCCGCCGTGCACCACCACCGGGTTCATGCCGACCAGCTTGAGCAGCACCACGTCTTCCGCGAAATCGGCCTGCAGGGCCGGGTCTGTCATGGCATTGCCGCCGTACTTGATGACGATGGTCTTGCCGTGGAACTTGCGGATGTACGGCAGCGCCTGGGCCAATATCTCGGCCTTGTCGCGCGGGGGAATGTTGAGGACGGGGTCGGTCATGGGCGGGCAGGCTCCAAAACGGTGAGGACGATGAATAGGGGAAATTGTCGCAACAAGCGCGCAGTCTTGATTGCCGTCACGGGCGCAGCCAGCGCGGCACCTTGAATCGCACGATCATCAGGTACGCACCCACATAAGTCGTGACGAACAGCAGGCAAAAGAGCATCAGCACGATGGTGTTGTTCCAGAACAGCACAGCCGGCACGACCGACAGCGCCGCGAACATCCACAGGTAGGGAGAGGTCCTGTTGTTGCGGGCAAGCAATTGCCGCGCCTCGTCGTCCGCGAACGCCACCCGCACGATGCGGCGAAAAATGAGCTGGTGAAAGTGCAGCGCGTCAGCGGTGCCGGGCGACTGCCCGCGTGCGAGCTTGCGGTAGATGGAAAACAGCGTCTCCCAGACTGGGTAGATCAGCAGCAGCATCGGGAACCACGGCGAGACGACACGGTGCCGCTGCACGAGCGTGACGCAGGCCACGGCGATGACCATGCCCCACACATAGGCGCCGCCGTCGCCGGCAAAGATCTTGCCGCGCGGGTAGTTCCAGATCAAAAAGCCGACGGTGGCGCCGACCAGGCAAACCATCATCGCCGCGAGTTGGCGGTCGCCCACCTGCAGCGCGACGTGCGAAATGGCAAGGCAGACCAGCACGGCCACAGTGCCGGCGAGCCCGTTGTAGCCGTCGATGATGTTGAAGGCATGCGGCAGCCCGCCGATGGCCAGCGCCGCGAACAGCACGGCGCCATAGGGAACCAGCGCCAGCCAGCCGTCGACAGCCTCGATGCCGGTGCGCGACAGGCTGAGCCCGAGCATCCAGCAGGCCAGCAAGGCGGAGCCGATGGTGAGCCCCAACCGGTAGCGCACCCTCACGTTCTGCGTCACATCCTCGACGATGCCGGCGATGACGGCCGGTGCAATGCACAGCAGCGTGAGCATCGATGTCTTGACCGGCCACGACACGTTGAACGGATCGGTCCCGGTGATGCCGGCCGCCAGCCAGGCCACGCCCATCCCGAACATGATTCCGGCGCCGCCAAGGCGCGGCACATGGCCCTTGTGGAAGCGCTGGGGCATGTCCGTGCCATAGAGCCGTGCATGCCTGCGCGCGCGGCGCATGAACAGCTGCACCGCAAAGGCAGAGGCAAAAAAACTGATGACGATCAGAGCAATCATGTGTGGGTGTTGGGGAACTCTAGAATTCCCGAGCGAAATTAGACCATGCCAGCGCCCTCCCCCTCCCTTCCCCCCATCACCGTTTCGATCGTCAGCCACGGTCAGCTCGCGCTGATACGGCCGCTGCTCGAGCAGTTGGACCGCTTCAGCGGCGCATGGACCGCCAAGGTGGTGCTCACGCTGAACATCCCCGAACCCGATGTACTGGCGGGCCAGGAATGGGGCTTTCCGGTCGAGCGCATCGAAAACGCCCACCCCAAGGGCTTTGGCGCCAACCACAACCAGGCATTCCAGCACTGCGAAACACCGTGGTTCCTGGTGCTCAACCCGGACATCCGCTTCGACGGCGACGTGCTGGCGCCGCTGATTGCACAGGCCGCCCCGGACGCGGGCCTGCTGACGCCGCGCATCCTGGAGCCAGGCAAGAGCACGCCCGAGCAGCATCGCGAGATCATCACGCCGCTCGAAATCGTGACCCGCCGGAACCCAAGCTATGAGCGCCCGGCGGTGCCGGCCTGGATTCCGGGCCTGTTCATGCTGTTTCGCAGCAGCGCCTACCGCCAGATCGGCGGCTTCGACGAGCGCTTTTTCATGTACGGCGAAGACTTCGACATCTGCGCCCGGACCCAACTCGCGGGCTGGAAGCTGCAGGTGGGAGAAGACCTGCTGGCGCGCCACGAGGCCCAGCGTGCGAGCCGCAGCAGCAAGAAGCACCTGTACTGGCACGTGACCAGCTTGCTGAAGGTGTGGACTTCAGGCGCCTTCTGGCGCTACAGGCGGCTCAAGGCGGGTACCCGCTAAGCAAGGTCCTGCGAGCCCGAGCTACCCGCGCTCGAGCAGGTCTTGCGCCACCGCGTGCCAGCCGCGCCCGAAGCGGTCATAACGCCCGCGGGCGGCCTCCAGGATCACCGGAACGAGGCGCGCGAGCCTGGACCGGGGCAACTCGGCCCTGAAGCGCTGGTGCGCCACCTTGGCACGCTGGGCCTCGAGGTACTTGGGTTGCACCTTCGCGCCGAGGGAGGTCAACCGCTCCAGCAGCGCTTCCGCCCTGCGCAGCCGCGCCCAGTGCTTGTCGCCGCGCTCGACAAACGCCTTGCCTATCTTTTCGGAGAGCGTCGGCCGGCGCGCGCCGATCTGGTTGCTTGCATGCTGCCGGTAGTCGATGAGCGGTTCCGCCAGCACGTCGACACGGCCCGTGGCCGCGGCCACCGCGCCAAGCCATTCGTCGTGCACCCATCCCTCGGGGAACGGCAAGGCGAATTCAAGCAGTTCCTTGCGAAACATGGTGGTGGCACCGGTCACCAGATTGCGCCGCAGCAGCACATCGAAGGCATTTCCGTTTGCAATGGCAGCCAGTTCGGCGGGTCGTACCTCCAATGCGTGAAAGAGCGAAGTGCCGAGCGGCGCGAGCTCGGCGTCGACCAGGCGGGCATCGGTGTGCAGCAGCAGCAACTCGGGCGCCGCCTCGAAACGAGCCGCCATGCGGGCCAGCCGGCCCGGGTGCCACACGTCGTCCTGGTCGCTGAGCGCGACGAGCTCGTGGGTGCACGCCCGCACTGCCTGCTCGAAATTGCGGGTGACGCCCAGTGCCGGCGAATTCTGGAACACAACGAGCTCGACGCCTTCGCCCACGCCGCAATCTGCCAGGGTGCTGCGCACCGTGGCGATGGTCTCGTCCGTCGAGCCGTCGTCGGAAAGCACGATCTGGCTCGGCCGCCTGTCTTGCGTGCAGATGCTGCGCACTTGCGCCGCCACAAAGCGGGCGCCATTGCGCGTGCAAAGCGCGACTGAAATACCGGGCATCTTCAAACCGGCGCCAGGCGCGGCGGCCAGGCGTAGCTGAAGTCTTCGCGGGCGAGCATGAGGTTTGGGCTGTAGGCAGGGTCGTTCTTCAGCAATTCGCCCCAGCGTTGCTGCATGTAGGCCGCCTCTTCCTCGAACTGCTCTTTTCTCTTCTGCGAGACATTCTTGGAGCGGGTCGCGGACTCGTGGTGGAACAGCTCCGCATACGGCGTCCACACGTTGCGCAGCCCCGCCTCGCGCAGCCGCAGGCAAAAATCGATGTCATTGAACGACTCCTTGAGGTGCACCTCGTCAAGGCCGCCAACTTGCAGGTAGAGGCTTTTCTGGATCACCAGGCAGGCGGCCGTGACGGCCGAGAGCGACTGGATAAGCGCCGCGCGCCCAGCATAGCCCTCTCTCCCGGCGGGCATGCCGCGATGCGAATGCGCGGCAATGCCTCCTATGCCCAGGATCACACCGGCGTGCTGGAGCGTCTTGCCTGGATACCAGAGCCTCGCACCGACCGCGCCTACCCCGGGTTGCAGCGCAAGACTCACCATCTCGCTCAACCAATCAGGCGAGATGACTTCGATGTCGTTGTTGACCAGCGCAAGCACCTCGCCTTGCGCAATGGCAGCCGCACCGTTATTGAGTGCCGAATAGTTGAAGTCCCGGTCGTCGCGCAGCACGCGAATGTTCGGGTTTTCTGCCGCAACGCTCTTGAACCAAGCCAGCGCGGCGGCGTCGTCCGAGCCGTTGTCGACAATGATGATTTCGTAGTGCGAATAACTCGTCTTCTGCAAGATGGAGTCGACGCACTGACGAGTCAGCTGCAACGCGTTGCGCGTGGGGATGATCAGCGAAACCAACGGTAAGACATCGGGCAAGGCGTAATGCACCCGGTAGCCAAAATCCAGATGCTCGGCAGTGGCGCGCACCCCTGTGCGCACGAAGTGTTCGTTCAGTGCCCGCTCGCCCGCAATGGCCGCATAGGGCTTGGCCATCATCGAACGGGCCGTGCTTTCGGCGTGCACGCGCCAGTGATAAAGCACGCGGGGAATGTGTTGAATCTGCCGCGGCTCTACACGCTCCATGCAGCGCAGCACCAGGTCCCAGTCTTGGGAACCTTCGAGCCCCACGCGAAAACCGCCGACCGAACGCATGAGGTCGGTGGACAGCACGCCAAGGTGGCTGAACATGTTCTGCGACCGAAACAGATCGACGTTCCAGTCCGACTTGAAATACGGTCCGAAGCGATGACCGCCTTCGTCGACCTTGTCTTCGTCCGAATAGATCAGTTGCACGCCGGGGTGCTCGGCAATGCAATCGGCAACCCAGAACAACGCATGCGCAGGGAGCAGATCGTCATGATCCATGAGCGCTACCCAAGGCCCTGCGGCCAGCTCCAGCGCGCTGTTGGACGCGGCGGAGATATGGCCGTTCTCAGGACGGAACACCACCTTGATGCGCGGGTCTGTTTCGCTGTACGACTTGAGGATCTCACGCACTTCCGCCGAGGGAGACGCGTCGTCGGCAATGCACAGCTCCCAATGCGGATAGATCTGCCCACGCACCGACTCGATGGCTTCGCGCAGCCATGCCGGGTTGGGGTCGTAGGTCGGCATCAGCACGGAGATCAGCGGACGGTCTTTCATGGCCGCCACCCGTTGCGCGATCTTCTGGCGCAGTTCGGGCGTGAGCGTGTCGTAGCGCCGCACCCATTTCGAATAGTCGTTGTAGCCGCCGATCCGCCGGCCCAACTCCCAGCGGATGCCCGGCCACCCCGACTTCTTGAACATTCGCCATGCCCGCTGCACGCGCCCCATCATTCCGGGGCCTTGCCAAAGTCCAGCCAGGCCGAGGATGAATCGATAAACAGATTTCATAGAAATTGCGCGCCCGCCGAGACGGATAGAGCGGAGCTTGTGAGGAAATACCTGAAATAGGCGGGACGATGCCCAAACATCGCGTCGCCGCGACTTGCGGCAGGATTATCTTCGCAACCGGCCGCAACAAAGGACGGCGCCCGCCACCCCCCCCTCGAAGGGCGGCCGAGAGGCTGCCCGTAAAATTGCCTTGTTAAAAAGCTAAAGGAAAACAATGAGACTACTCTCAGTGGTGCTCTCGGGAGGCGCCGGCTCCAGACTCTGGCCCGCTTCGCGTCAGGCTTTTCCCAAGCCATTCATGAAGATCGGCGACTCCACACTGCTTCAGCAGGCCGTTGAGCGCGGACAGGCTTGCGGAACCGGCGACCTCATGGTCGTGACCAACAAGGACCATTTGTTCCTCACGAAGGACGTCCTCGGGCAGATGAGCGACCCGCCGGCCACGACGTTTCTCCTTGAGCCCAAGGGGCGCAACACCGGCCCCGCCATCGCGCTGGCGGCGCTTCAATGTGCGCGCCAGTTCAGCGGCGACACGGTGATGCTCGTCCTCTCCGCGGACCACTTGGTGCCTGACGTGCACGCCTTCGTGGCCAGCGCAACAGAAGCCTTCCGCCTGGCCCAGGAAGGCAAACTGGTGGTCTTTGGGGTGAGCCCCACGAGCCCCGATACCGGCTTTGGCTACATCGAGGTCGAGCACGTTTCGCGAGAGAGCCAGGGGGTCAAGCGTTTCGTCGAGAAACCCGACCTCGAGACGGCACAGAAATATCTGGCCACCGGGCGGTACTACTGGAACAGCGGCATGTTCGCGTTCACGGCGGATACCATCATTGCGGCGCTCGAGACGCACGCCCCCGACGTGATCAGGGCGGCAAGGCACGCGCTCGAAACGGCCAAGACCTCCGGCACGTCGGTCAACTTCGATCTGCACGCGTTCGGCCTGCAGCCGGACATCAGCATCGACTACGCGGTGCTGGAGCGCGCTTCGAATGTCCATGTGGTGCCGGCAAAGTTCAGCTGGAGCGACGTGGGGTCGTGGCCTGCGGTGTCCAATGCGTTGATTGCCGACGCCAGCGGCAACACGTTTCCTGACGAAGTCGTGGCTCTCGACACGACCGGCACGCACGTACAGGTGGAAAGCTATGGTCCGAAGGTCGTCGCCACTGTCGGCGTTCATGACCTCGTGATCGTCGATACGCCTGACGCGCTCCTTGTGCTTCACAAGGACAGCGCACAAAAGGTGAAGAAGGTTGTCGACGTGCTCAAGGCCCGGAAGCACGACACCGTGCACCTGCCGCCGGTAGTGCATCGTCCGTGGGGCACCTACGCCTCGCTCAAGGAAGAAGAAGGCTACAAGGTCAAGCGCATCACCGTTCGCCCTGGCGAAGCCTTGTCCCTGCAATATCATCACCAGCGCGCAGAGCACTGGGTGGTGGTGCAGGGCCGCGGCATCGTGCAAATCGGAGAAACCGAGCATGAAACGCTTCCGGGGCAGTACCGCTACATTCCCTTGAAGGAAAAACACCGCCTGACCAATATTGGCGACGAAGAGCTGGTGCTCATCGAAGTCCAATGCGGCGGCTACCTCGGCGAAGACGACATCGTCCGCCTTGCAGACACTTACGGGCGTACATGAGTCAAGTTCATTCGAATCTCCACCGAAGCGCGGTTTCCGATTGGTGGGAAGGCACCCGCCGCACAGACATCTGGTGGACCCTCGCCTGGTTCGACATCGTGCTGCGCTACCGCCGCTCGATGCTGGGGCCCATGTGGCTCACGTTGAGCATGGGGGTGATGATTGCCGGCATGGGCCCGCTGTACAGCTCGCTCTTCGGTACCGAGCTTTCGAGGTTCTTTCCGCACCTGGCGTTGGGCATCATCTTCTGGGCATTTTTCTCCAGCATCGTGACCGACGCGTGCAATGCTTTCGTCGGGTCGTCCAATTATCTCAAGCAGGGCTACTTTCCGATCAGCCTCTTCGTCTGGCGCAGCCTGGCGCGCAACCTGATCCAATTTGCCCACCAGATCGTGCTCTACATTCCGGTAGCCATCTGGGCCGGCATTTCGCTGTCCTGGTCGGTGCTGCTTGTGCTACCGGCCTTCGCCATTCTCATCATCAACGCGCACGCGCTGGGGCTGCTGCTGGGCCTGATATGCACGCGCTATCGCGATGTCACGCAGATCGTCACCAGCGTGATGCAGATGCTGATGTTTCTGACGCCGGTGTTCTGGCTGCCCGAGAGCCTGCCCGGACGCGCCAAGTACGTGCTGTGGAATCCTTTTGCGCAAATGCTCGACCTTCTTCGCACGCCGCTCATGGGCGGCGTCGCGCACATTCACAGCTGGATCGGCATCCTGTTCTGGACGGCGCTGTGCCTCATCGCGGCCGTTCTGCTGTTCTCGAAGTACCGCCGCCGCGTGGTCTACTGGCTCTGATCCATGGCATTCATTTCACTTAAAAACGTCGCCGTTAACTTTCCCATCTATGGCGCCGGCGCCAACTCCCTCAAGAAAACGCTTGCAGCCTCCGTCACCGGCGGACGCTTTGGCAAGGAAACAGGTGTCACCGTCGTTCAGGCGCTTAGCGGCATTAACCTTGAGCTCAAAAGCGGGGACCGGCTCGGCTTGGTGGGGCATAACGGCGCAGGCAAGTCAACGCTGCTGCGGACGCTTGCCGGCGTGTACGAGCCGTCTTCGGGAGAATTTACCCGTCAGGGTACGGTCGCCAGCCTGATCGACCCCTCGCTTGGCATCGAGATGGACGCCACGGGCATAGAAAACATCATGCTACGCGGACTCGTGATGGGCATGAGCAAGAAGCAAGTTGACCAGCTTACACCCGAGATCTGTGAATTCAGCGGACTGGGCGAATACGTCAACATGCCGGTGCGTACCTATTCGACGGGCATGATGATGCGGCTGGCGTTCTCGATCTCAACGAGCGTGCAGGCAGACATCTTGCTCATGGATGAGTGGCTATCCGTAGGCGATGCGGAGTTCACCGAGAAGGCCGAGCAACGGATGCGCGATGTAGTGTCGAAATCGGGCATTTTGGTGCTCGCGTCCCACTCACCAGACCTGATCGCAAAAGAATGCAATCGTGTGATCCACCTTGAGCACGGGCGCGTGGTCGAACAATAGGTCGGGCGGATTCGCGTTCAGTCACCCGCCATTCGCAGAGCCCGGATCTCTTCGACGCGCGCAGCCATCCGCCGCCCTGCCGTCTCGAGCGAGAGGTGCGCCTCCGCGCTTGCCTTGGCGCGGGCTCCTACCTCGCGAGCCCAATCCTGGTCCTTGAAGACACGCCGCATGAGCATTGCCGCATGCTCAATTGATGGCTCGGCCCATTCGAGGTCAGCATCGTAGGGAGGAATCGGCTTGCCCACCTTGACTAACTCGTATGGAACAAGAAGGCTGTTGTCGTCGTCCATAAAGTCGACATTTCCAGAGAAGCGGGTTGCAATTACTGGCTTACCCATCAGCATGGCCTCGGCCATCGTCAAGCCCAAACCTTCGCTCCGATGCAATGAGACGTACGCATCGCAGGCGTCCATCAGCGACAAAACCTCGTCAGGGCTATAGACCTGGTCGATCAAGGTGATATTGGCGCCCTTGGCGGCTTTGCGCAGCTGCTGGAACTGCTTGGGATGCTTGTGCCCAAAAGAAGTCTTCAAAACCAGCCGCACCGAATCGCTGTTGCCGAAAGCGTCCTTGAAGGCGCGTATTAACCCCAGTGGGTTTTTCCGCTCCATCACGCTCATCATATGGAAGGTGAAAAGGAAGGTGTAGGGGGCTTCGGGCAAGCCGAAATATGCTCGACCCCGCTTTTCGTACGAGGCCAGTTTGATACCTGGGAACAACGTGCGCACCGGGAGGCGAAGGCGCTCGCGCAATCCGCGCGCGACAAATTCTGTTGCAGCCCATACTTCATCCACCGCTTGCGCGTGCTCGGCCCAAGAAGCGGGAATGGAATCGAATTCCCAGTACCAGTATGCAATTCGATATGTACGAGGGTTGCGTTCGATGACCTGGGACCTTTCATAGGCTACATCGAAGAACGGTTCGGGCTGCGCATGGATTATGGTTACATCGTGAATTTCCATGCCACGGAAGTCAACGTGATGAGGATCGTCGTTCGCGTCGGTTTTCAGATCGCGAAGAGAAACTTGAACTCCTACGGCCTTTGCGGCCTCCACCAGCGATTCGGCCGACACCCTCAGCCCCGACGGATAGCAAAAGTGCCCAATGACGTTGACGCCGGCTGTTGTTAGCTGCGCTGCGATCGCCCCATGATCGAGTCGCGCACACCAATCACATACATCCTTCGAAAGCCCCGACTCCTCAGTGGTCAACCATGCCAGCAATGCTCGAGCGCTCGCCTCTTCGTTCAATGCGTTCGGCCACTTCGCTCGCCACTCCTGGCTTGCCCAATAGCCCGCGAGGATTTGCAACGCCGGCGTTTCCCACTTAGGCCACGAAGAAGGATCGGTCCACCGTCCCTCGACGCCGTATTCTTCGACGATCCATCGCGCGAAGTCGACTCTGCCAAACACTGTCAAACCGGCGGGGTGGCGTTGCTGCCACGTCCTCGAAAAAGAGTGCGCCAGCATCAACTCGCGCCCGGGGTCGCCCTGTGCCTCCAGGAAGAGCCACCAAACCTCTTCCAGTCGCAGACCTGCATCGCGAGCACCACCTCGCATGAACCAGGAAAAAAGAGTCCTGATACCCGCAGGCGTCAAGCCGTGCGGCAACACAGCATTTAGCGTCTCGTTGACCAAAAATGCTTGGCGGGCCCGATCGGAAATGCCCGCCTTCAATGCCTCCTCCACATGGCGCATAGCGTCCTGGCTCAACCTTAATTCGGCTAGCCTCAAGGCCTGCGGGAACTGCGCACGAATGCCTTTCTGCGAACGCCAAGAGTCGATTAGGAATCGTGCCGCAGACCATCGATCCGCCACTTCTTCGGGCTTGACCGGCGTCCAAAGAATCTCGCTCAAGGCAAGGCCGGCGGCGCGCGAAAGGGCATCGTTATCGAACAAATCGAGCGGCTCGGGCGCCTCGACCTTGGCGCCTCGCTGCCGCAACGAGATGCGAGCCCGCTCCTGCTCGACCAGTAGCGTCATCTCGGCGGCACGCGCGTCCGCTAGCGCGCGGTCACGCATGAACGAAATACGTTTGGGCATGCTCCAAGGGGTTGCGAGCCACCACAATCCCTTGAGCGCCCTTCTAAGATACCTTCTGCCCTTTTTTTCACTGGGTGGTCCAGCGGACACCGATACAGGAGCCTGCGGCAAAAACGCCCCTGCATGCCGCGCATACGCCGCAGCAAGCGCATCGAGAACGATGCCAGCACTTCGATCCCAACTGAACAAAGCCGCGTGCTCAAGTCCCTTTGTGGCCAGCATGTCCCTGTATGACGCCGAGGCAGCGATTCGCTGGATCGCCTCTACCACTCCGTCGACGTCATCAGCGTCGAGCACGACACCCGCATCACCGACGACTTCGGGCAAGGAGGACGCGTTGGAACATATCACCGGCGTACCGCAGGCCATGGCTTCCAAGGGAGGTAGCCCGAACCCCTCGTAGCGGGAAAGATATACGAAACACAAGGCATCGCTATAGAGCGCAGACAGATCGGCATCGTCGACGAACCCAGTCAGGATGATCCGGTCGCGCGACCCACCGGCAGCATCCAGAGCCTGGTCGAGTTTGTCGAGCTTCCAGCCGGACATTCCCGCCAGAACCAGATGCATGTCGCTGGATGGATCCTGCGCTAGCAACTGGACGAACGCATTGACGACCTGATCGAGATTTTTTCGGATCTCCAGTGTTGCGAGACTGAGCACATATTGCACGCCTGGGGGAATGCCATACCGTTGTCGCACCGCCGCGCGCTCGGCGTGGTCCAGACATGGGTGGAACCGGTCGCCAGCCGCGAGCGGCATCACTGTGACCTGCTCTGCCTTTAGATCGGGTCGATGCTCGAGCAGATCTCTTTTCGTGTGCTCCGATACCGCGAAAATAAGCGTTCGCTCATCAAAGCTCGCAAAAATGCTTGCCACGCTCTTTGCCGTCTCCGCATCGAAGTATTCGGGTCGGTAGACGGCGATCAGATCATGGACAATGTGGGCGTGCAGCACATTCTTGTCAGCCAGCCACTCGACGGGGGCGACAGTGAACGGCGAAAGGAAGATCTCTGCGTCCGCAGAAGGTGCGGTGCGGTTTTGATAACCACGTGCGTCCATCTTCGTGGCGGACACGTACTTTCGAATCCTATGCGCATATCCGTCTCTTACGAAAAGGTATGTTTCGAAGCGAGGCGATGCATACAGCCTCCGAAATAGTTCGTCGCAGACCCTGTAGACACCCGTCTTTACGTCTTCGGCCAGCACATGCGCGTCAAGTGCGAGGCGTGGCTTTTGATGCTTGTCGTCCATGCAGCCTCTTAGTCGGAAGACACGTGCAAAACCAGATGGCGATCGGGCGTCAATCGGATGTGCGCCCGGCGAGAGGAGTCTTCGTTCTTTAAAAGCCGCGGAAAAATTAGCATGTGGGTCTTCTTTTTGAGTGCACAGTTGCGGTGTCACAACGGCGATATCGGCGCTGCAATGTCGATGCGCATGTTCCAGATGGCAGTTGCTTCGACAGCCCGTCCGCACTCGACCTTCGAGGGTCCGCGTGATTTTAAGTCTCATGCGCCAGCAAGTACGGCTCGAGGACGCCTGTCGCTTTAGGGCAAAATCCAGGGGTTTGGTGACTGCAAATGCATCACCGTCATTTGTATCGGAGGGTTTCCATGAAAAAACGTGCAGTAGTCACCGGCATCACCGGTCAAGATGGCGCATACCTAGCAGAACTACTGCTCGCCAAGGGATACGTGGTCTACGGGACCTACCGGCGGACGAGTTCGGTGAACTTTTGGCGCATTGAAGAGTTGGGCATCCAGAACAACCCTGATCTTCACCTCATCGAGTACGACCTCACTGATCTCGGAAGCTCGTTGACCCTGATGAAGGAAGCCGCTCCAGACGAGGTCTACAACCTCGCCGCACAGAGCTTCGTGGGCGTGAGCTTCAACCAGCCCGATGCGACCGCTCAAATCACGGGTATGGGTGCGTTGCACCTGCTCGAAGCAATCCGACTGACCAATCCCAAAATTCGCTTCTACCAAGCATCAACATCCGAGATGTTCGGCAAGGTCCAAGCAATCCCGCAGATCGAGGAAACGCCGTTCTACCCACGCAGTCCCTACGGCGTCGCCAAGCTGTTCGCGCACTGGATGACCATCAACTACCGCGAAAGCTACGGCATCTTTGGGTGCAGCGGTATTTTGTTCAACCACGAGAGCCCACTGCGTGGCAGGGAATTCGTCACTCGCAAGATTACCGATTCCGTCGCCAAGATCAAGCTCGGCAAACTCGACGTGCTCGAACTGGGTAATTTGGGCGCCAAACGTGATTGGGGCTTTGCCAAGGAATACGTCGAAGGCATGTGGCTCATGCTGCAGGCGCCCGAACCCGATAGCTTCGTACTGGCTACGAATCGTACTGAAACAGTCCGGGAGTTTGTCGACATGGCCTTCAAGGCTGCCGGATATGAGCTGCGCTTCGAAGGCTCGGAACAGAACGAAGTTGGCATCGACATCAAGACAGGCAAGACGCTAGTTCGCGTCAATCCAAAGTTTCACAGACCCGCCGAAGTGGATCTGCTGATCGGAAATCCAGCCCGCGCGAAGGAAAAGCTGGGTTGGGAGCCAAAGACAACGCTGGAACAGCTCTGCAGCATGATGGTAGCGGCCGATCTTCGCCGGAATGCTGAAGGGCATTCTTTCTAGAGCACCGACAGAGGCATAGACCTCGGCTGGTCATTTCTACGTCTCGGCTTCTTTATTACGACAGGACGTCCATGGCTTCGGACCGTGGCCTGCCTCTTTTAGCGGAAGCCCCCTCGATGGATTCAACACAAAAGACAGCGCGGCCCGGGGTGGACATACGTGTCGCGCTGTCCTCCTCAACCAAGACGACTGCTCTCAAGGGACGGCAAGGGTTGAGTTCGGCCAAGCCCCAGCTCGACCTCTCATCGGTCGCCATACCGCTGCGAAGCAAAGTCAAAGCTGTGATCAGGCGGATTGCGCGCGTTTGTTATCGCGCAGTGAAACCCTTTGCTCGCCCCATCGCCTTCAGGCTCCGGGCGTACTTCACCATCGTTCTCCAGCACGAGATCCAACAGGCTCATCTGCGAACTATCAAGGAACTCGAACAGCACGCGCGCCTGCAGCGTCAGTCGACCGAGCGCTTGCTGGCGACTCACACTGCCACCCTCCTGAAAGCGCTCAAATCGTCTCAGAAGGCAACCTCACCCGAGTTGGAGGCGCTGCGAGCGCAATCCGAAGAACAGCTTGCCGGCGTGCAGCAGCTACTGCAGAAGATACTGGTTCCGGGCGACACCTTTGTGAATGTCGGTGCTGGCGTAGGAGCAAATGCGTTGGCTGCACATCTTGCGCTGGAAGGTCAAGGACGTGTTGTGGCGTTCGCGCCGTCCTCTGCGGTACACGCGCCCCTGCGCGGTCCACTGCGGATCGACGACATCCTTGGCGACAACGACCGCGCCGACCTCATCGTGATCGACTCGGGCAACGCCGGACTGCATGTGCTCGAAGGTGCGTCTCGATCCATTGCATTCAACCGGAACATTGCGGTGGTTGTCGAATTAGGCACGCGCCAGGCAGGTGGGATCGGTGACTCAAGCAGAAAATTGCTTCCTTTCTTCAATGACCGCGGCTTTCAGTACGCTGTAATCGATTCCGCGTCCGGCGCATTGCACGAAAGCGCCGACCTCGTGATGGGGCAGACGAAAGCGGCCGGCCTGCTTTTTGCTCGACCGGGTTCTCCTGCGTGGGCGCGCGCGCGAGGCGAACAATGACCTTGGGCGCCGTTATCGTCGGAGCGGGCGGACACGCCAAGGTCTGCATCGAATTGCTGCGCGCCATGAATAAGCCCGTGGCGTTTTGCATCGGCGCAGAGGGCAGCGAGAGCAGTTGCCTTGGCGTGCCTGTACTTCAGGGCGATGCGCATCTGCAGGAGCTTCGTCGCGCCGGCTATACCTCGGCGTTCATCGCCATCGGCTCTAATGCACTTCGCCAGCGCCTCGGCGCCTCGGCGAAAGTCCTGGGCTATGAACTGATCAATGCCATTAGCCCGGCAGCAGTGGTCTCGCCGTCGGCCCGGCTTGGTTGCGGCGTTGCGATCATGGCAGGCGCCGTCATCAATGCAGACACTTCCATCGGCGACCTCGTCATCATCAATACATCGGCCAGCGTCGATCACGACGGCCGTATCGAAGAAGCCGCCCACATTGCCCCGCACTGCGGTCTGGCGGGCAATGTCACGCTCGGCCCTCGTGTATTCCTAGGAATTGGCTGCAAGGTGATTCCGGGCGTGTCCGTCGGTGCCGACGTCGTGGCAGGCGCCGGCTCGGTCATCATCTCGGATATCCCCCACCACTCCAGAATCGCCGGAATACCGGCTAAAAATCTCCGAAAAAAGGACTAAGACAAATGAATCGCATCTCAGTCGCCCATCCCAAACTCGAAGGCAACGAGCGCAAATACGTCCTCGATTGTCTCGACACCAACTGGATTTCCTCCAACGGCAAATACATCGGCGCGTTCGAGGAAGCCTTCGCCGCGTTCTGCGGAGTCAAGCACGCGGTGGCCGCCAACAACGGCACGACGGCATTGCACCTTGCATTGGTAGCTCTTGACCTGCAGCCCGGCGACGAGGTCATCATTCCCACGGTGACTTACATCGCAACTGCCAATGCCGTGCGTTATTGCGGGGCCGTCCCCGTGCTGGTCGATGTCTGTGCCGCCACGATGAATATCGACCCCAAACAGGTCGAAAAGGCGATCACGCCGCGCACGCGCGGCATCATTCCAGTACATCTTTACGGTCACCCGGCCGACATGGACCCACTCGTTGCTATTGCGAAGAAGCATGGCCTCTGGGTTCTGGAGGACGCGGCAGAGGCGCACGGCGCCGAAGTGAACGGAAAGCGCGTTGGCAGCATCGGCGATTGCGCGACCTTCAGCTTCTTTGGCAACAAAATCGTGACAACCGGTGAAGGCGGCATGGTCACCACGAACGACGATGCGCTCGCAGCCAAGTTGCGGCTGTATCGCGGCCAAGGCGTCGATCCAAAACGCCGCTACTGGTTCCCGGTAATCGGCTACAACTACCGCATGACTAACATCCAAGCCGCGATCGGCTTGGCGCAAATGGAAACCATCGACGTTTCTCTCAAGGAACGCCAGGAACTCGCAAGAATGTATGACGAGGCGCTAAGCCCGCTGAACGACTTGCTCGTCTTGCCGACAATACAGGCGCGTATGCACCACGTCTACTGGATGTACACCGTCTTCCTGCGTAGCGGCGATGAAGTCCAGCGGGACGCCCTCATGCGCGCGCTCGACGACACCGGCATCGAGACCCGTCCGGTGTTCTATCCGATGCACGTGTTGCCCCCCTACAAGGAAGACACGGTCTACCCGGTGGCCGACGAGTGGGCGCAGCGCGGACTGAACTTGCCAACCCACCAATACCTGACCCGCGACGACATCGCTCGCGTTGCTGCAGCTATTACAGGCGCGCTCGGACGATGAAAATCGCGCTCTGTTCTTCGTTTGTTCCGTTCGTGAATGGCGGCTACCGGAACATCGTCGAATGGCTTGAGCTCGCGCTGCAGGGTGCAGGGCATGAGGTAGAGCGCGTTTATCTTCCCGAGGTGGACGCCCCCGAACTGCTGTTCAAGCAGATGGCGGCGTTCCGCTTTGTGGACCTTGCAGCCGCCGACCGGATCATCTGCTTCAGGCCGCAATCGCATCTGATTCGGCACCCGCACAAAATCATCTGGTTTATTCACCATCTGCGTCCTTTCTACGATTTATGGGACAGTGAGTACAGAGGCTTTCCCGCAGATTCAGCGCATCGGGGCATTCGCGATGCGCTGCGCACTGCAGACACCGCGGCGCTACACGAAGCGAAGAAGGTGTTCTCGAACTCGCAGGTGGTCTCCGACAGACTTCGACGCTACAACGACATCGATAGCGAACCGCTCTATCCGCCAGTGCTGGGCGCAGAGCGTTTTCACCACCGCACGATGAACGATGAGATCGTGTGCATCTGCCGAATCGAGCATCACAAGCGACAGCACCTGCTAATCGAGAGTCTGAAGTATTGCCGCACGCCGGTTCGGCTGCGTCTTTGCGGCGCGGCGTCGGATTCGGACTATGTCGGCGCGCTGGCACGCACGGCTGAGGAAGCCGGCGTCGCGGACCGGGTCGCGCTGGATCACCGTTGGATCAGCCAGGAAGAAAAGATTGATCACCTGGCGGACTGCCTGGCGGCCGCCTATGTGCCTGTGGACGAGGACTCCTACGGATATCCGACGCTGGAGGCCGCGCACGCGGCGAAGCCGATCCTGACCACCACGGACTCCGGTGGCCCGCTCGAGTTCGTGTTGAACGACATAAACGGACTGATTACCGAGCCGCAGCCCGAGGCCGTCGCGCTGGCCATGGACCGCCTCTACACGGACAAGGAAGCATCTCGACGCATGGGGCTCAATGCCAACGCGCGCATCGGCGAACTGAAGATCGATTGGGCTCACGTTCTGCAAAGGCTCTTGGCATGAGGGTTCTCATCGTCAACAACATGGCGCCCTTCGTCTCCGGCGGCGCCGAAGCCATGGCCGAGCACCTGAAGCGAAACGTGGCCTTGGCCGGCCACGAGGTCGAAGTACTTCGAATTCCATTTCAATGGGAACCGGCAATGCTCATCCCATCGCAAATGTTGATGGCCCGTGCTTTCGAGTTGCAGAACGTGGACCATGTAATTGCACTGAAGTTTCCTGCCTACCTGATCCCTCACGCGCGCAAGACCTTGTGGCTGGTTCACCAGTACCGTCAGGCCTACGACCTCTACGATGCGCAGCAATCGAATTTGCCACCCGGAGAACTCGGCGCCGATATTCGCCGCGTGATCAAGAACGCGGACGACGAATGCTTTCGCGATGCGCGGCGCATCTTCGCTATTTCGGATGTCACGCAAAAACGGCTCAAGCACTACAACGGCTTTTCTTCGGAGGTGCTGCGCGCGCCTATCAACGATCCCGAGATTTTCACGGGTGGCCGCGATGAGGGCTACATCTTTGCGGGTGGAAGGGTGAACGATGCAAAACGGCAGCATCTGCTGCTGGAGGCACTCGCGCTCTGCCCTGGCACTGTGCGCCTCGTCATCGCCGGCCCGCCGGACTCGCCGGCCGATGCCGAAAAACTTCGCCGCGTGACTGAACGACTAGGCCTGCAGGACCGCGTGCGGTTGGACCTGAGATTCCTCGCACGCAGCGAATACGCCGCCTACATCAACGGCGCCTCGGCAGTCGCGTCGCTGCCCTTCGACGAAGAGTCGTTTAGCTACGTGGCCATGGAAGCCGCTACGGCGAAAAAACCCCTGATCAGCACCACCGACAGCGGCGGTGTGCTCGGCCTCGCAAAGAACGAAAAGACCGGCTGGGTGGCCGAGCCAGACGCGAAGGCGCTGGCCGATGCGATGAGCAATGTCTACGCAAATGCGAAACGCACGCGCGAAATGGGCGCCGCGGCTAAGGCTCTCTGGGTTCAATACGGCATCACTTGGCCTGCCACGGTCCAGGCGCTCCTGACATGAAGTTCGTCTTCTTCAGTCCCATGGCGACCAACTCGGCGATTGGCCGTGTCACGGTCCTGATCGTTCGCGCGCTGATGGCACAAGGTGATTCGGCCGTGGTTGTGCGTACCGAGCATGAGCAGCGATTGGACAAGCCCGCGCATGCCTGCGATACCGAGTTGATCGACTGGACGCAAACCGCCGCGGTCGAGGCAGCCATTAGCAGTGCGGATGCACTCATCTACCAGATCGGCAACAACTACAGCTTCCATTGCGGCGGACTGCATTGGCTCGCCACGCACCCAGGGATCGTTTGCCTCCACGACTTCATGGTCACCCACCTCTTCGCCGAGTGGGCCGAAGGACGCCGCGCAGAAGCCGAGGCGATTCTCGCGGACTGGTATGGCGAAGAGCTTGCCGAGGCGTTCTACAAGGCAAACACTGCCGAGAGCTTCATTGAAATGGCGACCCAGTCCTGTCCGATGACGGAATGGATCTGCTCGATGGCCCTAGCTGTGGTGTCGCACAGCCATTGGGGCATGGCGCGCGTTGCGCAATCATGCGCGGGCCCATTGCGCGTTGTTCCACTTCCCTACGACGCGCCCTCCTGCACAAGTGCCATGAGCCTAGCTGCATCGCCGCCTCCGCAAAAGAGTCGCGTCAATATTCTCACCGTCGGCCACGTCAACCCCAACAAGCGGGTCGACTCGGTCATTCGTGCCATCGGATCGAGCGCATTGCTCAGAGATACGGTTTCCTACAGGCTGTGCGGACTGATCGGCCCGCAGGTCGAACAAAGCCTGAGCAGATTGGCACGCGATCTGGGTGTTCAACTCGTCATTTCGGGTGAAGCCGATGATGCTGCGCTGCAGCAAGCAATGAACGAGGCGGATATCGCGTGCTGCTTGCGCTGGCCGAGCTTGGAGGCCGCATCGGCGACGACGATTGAGGGACTGCTGTATGGCAAGGCAGTAATCGTGATGGACGCAGCTTTTTACAGTGAATTGCCTGATGACTGCGTGAGAAAGATTTCTCCATTCAATGAAGTCGCGGAGTTGACCGAAGTACTGGAAGAACTCTGCGGCAATGCAGCGACACGCCAGGCGATGGCACATCGTGGACAAGTCTGGGCCGAGCACACATTCAGCGCGCCCAACTACGCCCGCGAGCTGGCGAACCTCTCGGTCAGCGCAGCAGCCGCACAGCCGGTCCTTTCGATGGTCGGCACCTTGGTCTCAACGCTTGACCGATGGGGCGCGTCACCGGCCCTGATGATGTCCGACGAAATCGCGGATGCGCTTCAGCTATTTCAAGGCCACGGCCAAGCTGCCGTTTAATCTGGGGAACGCAGCCCTGCTCTAGTCATGAAGGTGAAAAGATGATTCCGTTGTTCTCTGCCGCCGCGGCCAATGCGGGTTTGGACCTGGCGTCCGTTGTTCAACGTGTCGTCGATAGCAACTGGTACGTCCTTGGCGGCGAAGTCACGGCTTTCGAGCGCGAATTTGCCGATTACATCGGCGTCAAAGAGTGCGTTTCGCTGGCCAACGGCACAGATGCGTTGGAGTTGGCCTTGCGTGCGCTAGGCGTGTCCGCCAGCGACAAGGTCGCATGCGTGGCAAACGCCGGTTTCTACAGCAGCACCGCTATTCTTGCCATTGGCGCGACGCCCTTGTATGTCGACGTCGATGAGGATTCGTTGAATATGTCAGCCCGCTCGCTATCCGAGGCGCTCACGCAGCGGCCCAAGGCCGTGATTGTGACGCATCTGTATGGCCAGCTGGCGGAGATTGAAGAGCTCGCGAAGCTGTGTCATGCGGCAGGCACGGCTGTCATCGAAGACTGCGCACAGGCACATGGGGCCATGCGCGGCGCGCGCCGCGCAGGAAGCATCGGCGACATCGGCTGTTTCAGCTTCTATCCAACCAAAAACCTCGGCGCGCTTGGCGACGGCGGCGGCATTGTCTGCAATGACGCGAAACTTGCAGCCACGGTGCGAACCTTGCGGCAGTATGGTTGGTCGACCAAGTATCACGTCGCCACACCTAACGGTCGCAACAGTCGCCTCGATGAAATGCAGGCTGCCGTGCTCCGCGAAAAGCTCCCGAGGCTGGACGGATGGAATGCCATGAGGCGAGATATCGCGACCAGGTACAACGCTGCATTTGCCGATCTGCCGCTGGTGCTTCCGCCGTCGACCGGCGAAGACTACGTTGCGCATCTCTATGTAGTCCGGGTCGAGTCGCGTGAGGATTTCCGTGCGCATCTGGGATCGCACCATGTCGGGACCGACGTCCATTACCCGCTGCCCGACCATCGCCAGACGGCCTACGATCTGACAAGCACGACCATTTCGCTCACGCAAACCGAGCGGACCTGCGATTTGCTCGTTTCGCTCCCTTGCTTCCCGGGCCTATCTGCGCAAGAGGTGGATGAAGTCATTCGCGCTGTGCGCTCATACTTCCAACGCTGAGGTCGCACCGTGCTGACGCTCGTGATCCCGGTCTACCGGAATGAAGGTTCCATACCGGACTTGCTGCGCGCCGTGGCGATGCTGCATAGACAGCTGGACGGACAAATGCAAGCAGTGTTTGTCATCGACGGCAGTCCGGACCGTTGCTATGAATTGCTGCGAGATGCACTACCCTCGCAGCCCTTCCCTTCCAGGCTGATGCTCCTATCGCGCAACTTCGGCTCGTTCTCCGCCATCCGCGCGGGGCTCGAACTGTGCGAGAGTGAACGCTATGCGGTGATGGCAGCCGACCTCCAGGAGCCACCAGAATTAGTGCTCCAAATGGACCGCGCGCTACGTGGCGAGCCAGTCGACGTCGTGGTCGGCACGCGCAGCGGCCGCGAAGATCCCTTGCTGAGCCGCCTGCCAGCCCAGCTCTTTTGGGCGCTTTACAGAAAATATGTGGTACCTGAGGTTCCACCCGGCGGCGTGGACGTGTTCGGCTGTAACCGGGTCTTCAGAGATTCGCTGCTGCAGCTCGATGAGCGCCACAGCTCGCTGATTGCGCAACTCTTCTGGCTCGGCTTTCGACGCAAGCTTATTCACTATGTTCGCCAGACTCGCCAACATGGCAAGTCTGCGTGGACGCTCCGTAAAAAGATCAACTATCTGATGGACAGTGTGTTCTCGTTCACCGACTTGCCGATCCGCCTATTGGTGCGCGTGGGCGGGACCACCGCGGCGCTCGCAGGATTGCTGGGTATCGTCGTCATGATTGGCAGGCTGACAGGCTTCATCTCCGTTCCCGGCTATGCCATGACGATGCTGACCATCGTCTTCCTGGGCGCTGTAAACCTCTTCGGCCTAGGCATCGTGGGTTCTTATGCCTGGCGGATCTACGAGAACACAAAGGGCCGTCCGCACACAGTAGCGATGCGCATCCACGAATTCGATAAAGCGGCTTAGCCATGGACTACTTTGCACATCCGAACGCTCTCTGCGAGAGCACCCAAATCGGTAGCGGCACCCGAGTGTGGGCATTTGCGCACGTGCTGCCGAATGCGCGAATCGGAAGCGATTGCAATATTTGCGACAACGTTTTTGTCGAGAACGATGTAGTCGTTGGAGACCGCGTTACGGTCAAATGTGGTGTGCAGTTGTGGGACGGCGTGGTCATCGAGGACGATGTATTCATCGGCCCGAATGCGACCTTCACGAATGACTTGTTTCCCCGCAGTCGTCAGTATCCCGAGGCCTTCGGCAAAACGCTCATTCAGGCCGGTGCGTCGATCGGCGCCAACGCCACGATACTGCCCGGCATTACCGTAGGACGCAACGCGATGATCGGTGCAGGCTCGGTCGTTACGCGGTCTGTGCCACCCAATGCCATCGTGGTCGGCAACCCAGCGCGCATTACCGGATACGTCGACGCGCACGCGAATACGCACTCGCCCGCCGAGCATGGCAATTCGAAATCGGTAGGTACCAGCGCCACATCGATCGAAGGCGTGACACTACACACATTGCGCGCAGTGCCAGACATGCGCGGCAGCTTGTCGGTGGGCGAATTCGAGCGTGATATTCCCTTCAAGCCGCTTCGCTATTTCCTCGTCTACGACGTACCGACGGCGGAAACGCGAGGCGAGCATGCGCACCGCACCTGCCATCAGTTTCTGATCGCCGTAAAAGGCAAGGTTAGCGTCGTCGCCGACGACGGCAAGCGGCGAGAGGAATTCAAGCTTGACTCACCGTCAATTGGTGTCTACCTCCCACCCATGACCTGGGGTATCCAGTACCGCTATTCAGCGGATGCGGTGCTGCTGGTGTTCGCGTCCGACTACTACGACAACGCCGACTACATTCGCGATCATGGTGAATTTTTGCGCCTGAAGGTCGGCGGAGCCGGCCAATCCTGACGCCGTCGCCAATGCCCGCGCGGCAAATCGGATCGCCATTCGTCCGATTCCTGGTTTCAGGCGGTTTGAACACGCTCTGCACCTACCTGCTGTACCTGGCTCTGCTGCAGGTATTGCCATACTGGCTTAGCTATGCATTCGCATTCGTGGCCGGGATCGCACTTGCTTATGTGCTGAACAGAATCTTTGTCTTCGGCGCGCCACGCAGCGAGAAGAAAGCCGCAATGTTGCCGCTTGTCTATCTGGTGCAGTACCTGGTGGGTGCCCTGATCATTTATGTGTGGGTCGACGCGCTAAATCTGCATCCAACCTTCGCGCCGATCGCAAGCATCGCCATCACCATTCCGCTGACGTTCGCCGCGAGCCGGTGGCTGTTTCGTTAAAGCCGGCCCGACCCAATTTTCGCTCTTGATGAAATACGTGAGAAGAACCTGGCCCGCTTTCGCATTGCCATCGGTTGTCGTTGTACTGATGCTTTGGCTGCCATTCGGCTTCAGCCTGCACGGCCTGCTCGAGGAATGGGGAGTGCTGGGGCTTTTCACGAACACAGGACCGGTGCTGTTCGTGAAGTCCCAAACGATGCTGGAAGCGCACAGACTCCGGCCCCTCACGGTGTTCCCGCACGCGGTTGGCTATCTGCTGGATCGCGACTCGTTCGACTCTTGGAACTGGATATTGATGGCCACGCTGGTCTTAAAAGGGGGCGCGGCTTCATACCTCGCAGCTATTGCAACGCGTTCACCGCGTTGGGGCGTGTTCTTCGGGGTGCTGGTCTTGCTGTACCCGGCCGACACAATGCAGTTGTCGTTTCGCAGCCAGCACATTAATCTGTCGCTGTCGCTGCTGCTTCTCGGCGCCGCCCTGCTCGTTCGCACCCAGTACCAAGAAGCCGGATGGGCTCGCAGAGTCCTTATTGCACTGGGCTGTGCAAGCATGCTCGCGGCACAAATGATGTACGAGGTGGCGCTGATGATCATCGGGCTACCGCTTTTCGTGCTCTGGTGCCGAGAAGGGACTGCCGCAACGCTGCGCGAGCTGCGGCGCAATCCGTGGCCGGCATTGGGCTGGATCGCCTCTGCGGTTCTGTACGTGCTCTACGTCGTCGTAGCGTCGGCATCCGGTGGAGACTCCTACCAGCAAACCATCACGAACCGCAACTCGCCCTTTACGGTGCTGTACCAAGCGCTGCCGAAGCTCTTCGATGTCGGCATCGCTCGCGCTTTGGTCGGTGGATGGTTTGATGCTTGGGGCATGGCTGCACGCGAATTCCGAAGCTACCTCTATTTGTTCGCTTTCGGCTTAATCTCTTCAGGATGCATCCTGTTCTTTCCAGCTTCGGAACAAGAGAGATCAGGGCACAGCGTCGTCTTCGCAAGTAAGTTCCGCGCGGTGTTCTCGCAGATGCGTATGGCCGTTGTGGGCGCGCTGCTGCTGGTGTTGGGCTATGTGCCGTATCTGTTCTCTGCTTCCCACGTCCTCATTTCTCAAAGAACGTTTCTCTTCTCGACGTTAGGCGCTGCATTGATAGTGACTGCCCTCGTGATGTCGCTTGCCAAATTCTCAAAAATGTTGGCGTGTGCGTCTGTCGCGCTTCTTCTGACCGCCGGAGCCGCTTCTCAACTCTATCAATTCCACCACTACGTGGCCCTATCAGAAGATCAGCGCAAGATTTTGCGCGCAATCGTTGAGAATTTTGATCCGAGCACTCAAACCGGCAAGACGCTTTTAATCCTCGATCATTCGGGCCGGCTATCGCACAGCTGGATGCTGCGCGACAATCTCGACTATGCTTTGACTTACCTCTATGCCCAGCCAATCGAGGCACCCTATATTTGCCTGATGCCTAACGGAGATTGGCAAAAGCTCGATTCAATTTTGCGTGCCGGCCATTGCATCGAAGATTCCAAGACTTGGACCTTCACGCCTGCAGAGACGATTGCAAACATGCCGGCGCGCGCCACCCCGGACATCGTGAAATTGAAATCGCAATTGGTACAAATTGCAATCGAACTGAATGGTAACGTGGCTTCCGACAGCGGACTCGACCCCTATCGGGGGCTACTGGAAACCGCCGACACACCCGCTGCAAGGCGGTATCGCAATATACTGATGGCGGATCGACCCTTCGCGGCAGTAAACCTGTTCAACTCGGCCGAGGACAGGTCGACCTATCGATGGGATTTCGGCAAGTGGTGGAGCCTAGAGCAACCAATCCAGGGCAGTGGCTGGCGTGAGGCCGAATGGAGCCAAGGTTATTTGCACCATGATGCCGCCGCGTGGAAGTCGCAGAAAAAATCCAACCTGATTTTCAACATCAATCCGAGCGATCAGCCCTACGAGGTGGCGGGAACATTCGACCTCGTTCGGAACGCCTCCATCCGAGAAAGCATGCGAGTACTCGTCAACGGAGATGAACTGCCAATTCGCTGGGCCACCACCAGCAATTTTTCGGCTTCTATTCCAAAAGGCTTGCTGCGTCGTGGCGCGAACGTTCTTGAGTTGAATTCCGCCGTCGACAAAGATTACCACGGGCTCTCCGCGCGTCTGACTAGTATCGAGGTCCGTGTGAATCCCGTGCGGCACTGATGCGAGCATGAACAACAAAAACCATCATGCGCTGCGCTTCCAAGATTGGGATGCAGCGACGGATTGCCGTCGCGATTTGAGCACTGCGGCGTAGATTGCGCCTGAAAGGCTATCCGGCATCCCTCGCTAGGACAGCCATCTCATAAAAGCCGATGCCAATCTTGCGAGGATCCTGAGGAGGTGACGTCGGATACGGCACATCAATCTCAATGACCTTCGCAGGCACTTTCAAATCGAATTCGATCACTACAGGCTCGCTTGCCTGCGCCGTTAAATACATCGTTCGGGTTTGTTCGCCGATGCGTACCGCGATCGGTGCACCGATATTCGAGCCATATGCTGCGGCACGCAGGATGAGCGCGAAAGCGCCCTGAAGCGTGTGCTTCAGCTCGAGCATCACTGTTTTACCGTCGCTCCAACGCCCCCAAGGCTCGGGATCAGACAATCCTTGGATTGAATCGACGAACGCCGGAAATTCAGAAGACCGGAAATCCAATCCGTCCGTTAGTGTGGTGCCCAGTGCGCGCTTGGCATCCTCCAGACTCAGACCGATGGGCGATGCTGCGATCTTTACCAAACCGACCCCCAGGGAGCGCGTATCCACTTCAGGAACGGTCGGATACGGAATCGTTATTAGGATAACGTTCGCAGGTTTTTTCAGATTGAAATGCAGCCACACACCACTAGATTTCTCCAAGCTTGAAGCCAACTGCATCATTCGGGTCTGCGTGCCAATTCGCACGGGTACAGGTACCTCTGCATTTTTTCCGAATGCCACACCGTACACATAAAGTCGAAACTCTCCATGGAGTACGTGTTTGAGGACAATAGTGATTGTCTTGCCGTTGCTCCAGCGCCCCCAGCCTTCATCGGCGCTGATGCCGTCCACGAGATCGACGAACGGCGGAAACCCTACGTCCTTAAACGAAACGCCGTCGAAGAGAGATGAACCGTACTTCTCCTTAGCCTCAGTAGGTGTCAGCGTTGTACTCATCAGCGTCAAAGCTCGACGGTGAGGGTTGATCTTCAGCCGCCCGTGCGCAACCGGTTTCAGCAACGAGCGAAGAAGTTCGATCCAAGCGATTTGCCATTTTGACGTCCTTTGCATCGCTGCAAAAAATCCGCTGTTTTGCATCTGTCGGCGCCACGTCGGTTCGCAGTAAGCGTCTGAGAAATGATAGGCGATCTCCTGCTGATCGGCCTTGATCTCATCTATGAGTGGCCTGTCACCCGCTAGAATTCGCTCGACAAGTTCACGCGCCTCGGCGATGGAATTCACCCGGCCTTTTGTCGAACCGCGACTCAGCCTATCCAGCAATGAACCGGCGAAAAAGATCACTGGCATACCATTGATCGCGGCTTCGATTGGTGAATAGTGGACGTGTCGAACTTCAATGGACGGGTAATAAAGAAGTGCGCAATCCAGGTAAAGCCGATGAAGCTCATCGTCTGACACAAAACCCACAACGTGGGGGTCCGCAACCGGTACATCCTGTGCACCGACGATCACGTGCGGTAAGTCACCGAAGTTCTCTTTGAACTTCTTGTAAATGCCGGAGTAGTAAAGATTCGTGACCGCGTTTGGACACACGAAAAGAATTTTTTTGACTTTCCCGCGCCACTGCTTGGCGTTGGTGAAGAAGATCTTCGGAACGCCAATTGGGAGAAAGAGCGCCCTTTCTCCGAAGAGCGAGCTTTCGCACTCGTGCAGATTGTCATAGCCCTCCCCAAACCAGAATCTGTGCTTGATGCCTTCGATCTTGCGATGAATCATCGGGCCGTAAAGATGCGCGAGCGCCCGGGTGTAACAGTTGCCGTTCTCGAGACCGAAAGCTCTGAAAACGATTTGGCCTTCAAAGTTGTCGATCGCCTCCGATGCCTGTCTTAGGTGCGCAACGATGAAAGCGGCACCGAAGTATCGATTGATGATCACTACGATATCGCTGGGCCATGATTCCTCATAAAAATTGAATTCATTCAGCCGTTCCAAGACCCGAGGCGGGAGAGACAGTGAAGTGTCGTAGCCGTAGTCGACGTCTCCACTTCGAAATCCTGTCTTAGGAATTATCTTGGGGATAAATATCTCGAAGCCGAGCCGTCGAATAAGCGGCGCTTCGAAGGGCATCAAGGTGCGATGGTTCAGGAGCCAAAGAATCCGCTTGTGCTTATTAAACATTTGTTTTTGCGAGGCTCGCCTAATCCGGTCCCAAGTCGTCATGACTATGTTGGCGATTCCGCACCGGCGCGACCCTAGCATTAAGCCGTCACTCAAAGAACTCCGCGCTGTCCATGGTCGCCGCTTGGTGATCCTTAGCCGAAAGTTGCACGGGGACGCCTGTGTCCGGCCACTGTATCTCAAGTTTTGCGTCGTCCCATCGGATGGCGCGCTCATGCTCGGGCGCATAGTAATCTGTCGCCTTATACAAGACGTCAGCAGACTCTGTGAGCACCAAAAATCCATGTGCCAATCCTTCTGGCACCCAAAGCTGCTTGTGGTTTTTTTCAGTCAGTTCAACGCCAGTCCATTGGCCGAACGTTGGCGACGATTTACGAATGTCCACCGCGACGTCAAATACCGCCCCGCGCACCGCACGCACTAGCTTGCCCTGTGTCTGCTGTACTTGGTAATGCAGGCCTCGGAGAACTCCCTTTACAGAACGCGAATGATTGTCCTGAACGAACTTTACACGCCTCCCCACAGCCTCGTCGAAGGCGCCTTGATTGAAACTCTCGAGAAAGAACCCACGCGAATCGCCGAATACCTTCGGTTCGAGCACTAGCACGTCTGCAATAGCGGTAGCGGTGACTTTCACGAGCGCACCTCATCGTTCAGCAGGTGCTTGAGGTATTTGCCATAGCCGCTTTTCTCCAGCGGTGCAGCAAGTTTTTCGAGCTGCTCGGTTGTGATGAACCCATTGCGCCAAGCAATCTCTTCAGGACACGCAATCTTCAATCCCTGCCGATGCTCCAGCGTCGCAATGAACTGCCCAGCTTCCAGCAGGCTATCGTGCGTCCCGGTGTCTAGCCACGCATAACCGCGTTGCATGATCTGCACGTTTAACTGGTCCAACTCAAGGTACGCCTGATTGACTGCGGTGATTTCGAGTTCGCCGCGCGCGCTCGGCTTCACGGCCTTGGCGATGTCTACCACTTGGGCATCATAAAAGTACAGCCCTGTGACCGCATAGCTGCTCTTCGGCTTTAGTGGCTTCTCCTCGATGCTGCTGGCCTTGCCCTGTGCGTCAAAGGCCACCACGCCATAGCGCTCGGGGTCATGAACGTGATAGGCAAACACGGTTGCGCCCGAGTCCTTGGCGTCCGCACCGGACAGCAGGTGGACGAAGTCGTGGCCGTAGAAGATGTTGTCGCCCAGCACCAGCGCGCTAGGCGAATTTCCTACGAACTTGTCGCCGATGATGAATGCCTGCGCAAGCCCGTCGGGACTGGGCTGCACCGCGTACTGCAAGTTGATGCCCCACTGACTGCCGTCGCCCAACAGCTGCTGGAAGCGCGGCGTGTCCTGCGGCGTGCTGATGATCAGGATGTCGCGCATGCCACCCAGCATCAACGTGCTGAGCGGGTAATAGATCATCGGCTTGTCGTACACCGGTAGCAGCTGTTTGCTTATCGCCAGCGTTGCGGGGTGCAGCCGGGTGCCCGAGCCTCCGGCGAGGATGATGCCTTTACGTTGAGTCGTGGTCATGCGTTTCTTCTCGTGTGAATTCACTCTTCAGAGCGTCTCGCGCAGCATGCGCGCAACGCCTTCCTGCCAGGGCGGCAGGCGCAGACCAAATATGGTCTGCAGCTTGGCAGTATCGAGACGCGAGTTGTGAGGCCGCGTCGCTGGCGTGGGGAAGGCACTCGTGGGTATGGCTTCGACCTGTTCGGGGCCGGCCTTGAGTTCTACGCCAGCCTGGCGCGCTTGCTCGAGCACGAAGCGCGCATAGCCGCACCAGGTGGTCTCGCCGCCGGCCACCGCGTGATACAGGCCTGCCTTGGATGGGTCTTGCAAGGTGGCGCGAATCGCATGCGCCGTGACATCGGCCAGCAGCTCGGCACCGGTCGGGGCCCCGTATTGGTCGTCGATGACGGTCAGTTTGTCGCGTTCCTTGGCAAGCCGCAACATGGTCTTGGCGAAGTTGCCGCCGCGTGCGGCAAACACCCAGCTGGTGCGAAAGATCAGGTGCTTGACGCAGTGCGTAGCCACCAGTTGCTCACCTTCAAGCTTGGTACGGCCATACACGCTGAGGGGGCCGGTGGCATCGTCTTCCTGCCAGGGCTTGCTGCCGCTGCCGTCGAACACGTAGTCGGTCGAATAATGCACCATGAGTGCGCCGATCTGCCCGGCGGCTTCGGCCACGACGCCGGGTGAGGTGGCGTTGAGTTTGCGCGCGAAGTCGGGCTCGCTCTCGGCCTTGTCGACGGCCGTGTGAGCCGCGGCATTGACGATGACGTCAGGCCGCACCTTGAGCACGGTCTCGGCCAGCTGCTCGGGACGGCTGAAGTCGGCGTTGAAATCGGTGCTGTCGAAATCGAGCGCCACCAGTTCGCCCAACGGCGCAAGGCTGCGCTGCAGCTCCCAGCCGACCTGTCCGCCCTTGCCCAGCAGCAGCAACTTCATGCGGTCGCCTTCGTCGTGTCGTATTGCTTTTCGACCCACTCGCGGTACGCACCACTTTGCACGTTGCGCACCCATTCGCCATTGGCGAGGTACCACTCGACAGTCTTGCGGATACCGGTGTCGAAGGTTTCAGCAGGCTTCCAGCCCAACTCGCGCTCCAGCTTGCGTGCATCGATGGCGTAGCGCCGGTCGTGGCCGGGGCGGTCGGTGACGTAGCTGATCTGTTCCTTGTAGGGCTTGCCGTCTGCGCGCGGGCGCAGTTCGTCGAGCAGCGCACACACGGTGTTCACGATCTCGATGTTGGGCTTCTCGTTCCAGCCGCCGACGTTGTACGTCTCGCCGAGCTTGCCGGCTTCGAGCACGCGGCGGATGGCGCTACAGTGGTCCTTCACGTAGAGCCAGTCGCGCACCTGCATGCCGTCGCCGTACACGGGCAGGGGTTTGCCGGCCAGGGCGTTGACGATCATCAGCGGGATGAGCTTCTCGGGAAAGTGGAACGGACCGTAGTTGTTGGAGCAGTTGGTGGTGACCACCGGCAGGCCGTAGGTGTGGTGCCAGGCGCGCACGAGGTGGTCACTGCCGGCCTTGCTGGCCGAGTACGGACTGTTGGGCTCGTACTTGTTCTCTTCGGTGAACGCAGGGTCGGTCTTGGAGAGCGAGCCGTAGACCTCGTCGGTCGACACGTGCAGGAACCGAAATGCAGCCTTTTGCTCGGCCGGCAGTGCGCTCCAGTGGCCGCGCACCGATTCGAGCAGGCGAAAGGTGCCGAGCACGTTGGTTTGCACGAAGTCCTCCGGCCCGTGAATGGAACGGTCGACGTGCGATTCCGCGGCAAAGTTCACGATGGCACGCGGCTTGTGCTCGGCCAAAAGACGATCGACCAAGGCGCTGTCGCCGATGTCGCCCTGCACGAAGATATGGTTCGGGTTGCCCTTGAGCGATGCAAGCGTCTCGAGGTTGCCCGCATAGGTCAACTTGTCGAGATTGACGACCGGCTCATCGCTCTGCGCGATCCAGTCGAGTACGAAATTAGCGCCAATGAAGCCTGCGCCGCCGGTTACCAGGATCATGAGGTCCCCTGTTGTTGTCGAACGATCGCCCTCTGGCGAATGAACGGGCGATTATCCCATTGGCCCTCCGCCGGGTCGAAGCAAGGGTTGGCGCGTCCGCAAGCCCCGCCTACAATCGCCCCACTGCAGGAGAGCGGGCAACCCCGGTTGCCCTACCGAAGGCGCAAACTCCCATAAACGCTCAGGTCGGCCCGACGAGATTCTCGAAATTTCGGCAAGGGGCTTGTACTGCACCAAATGACACGCCGTCTGGAGAGCCATCACCTCGCGTGATGCACCGAAGGAGCAAACCCGTTGCGGGCGCAACGGGTGAATCTCTCAGGTACCGAGGACAGGGGGAGCGGCAACTTGGACGGCGGCGTCCGGTTGTTTGCTATCTATTGGATAGCACGCCTACCCCGCCGCTCAAGCGCTTCGACCTCAAAGGTACTTGAAATGCGCGTGATCGTTCTCGGCGCCGGCTTGCTCGGCGTGACCTCGGCTTATTACCTCCAGCAACTCGGCCATGAAGTGACCGTCGTCGACCGGCAGGCCACCCCCGCTGCCGAAACCAGCTTCGCCAACGGCGGGCAGATCTCCGTCAGCCATGCCGAACCCTGGGCCAATCCGAGTGCACCGCTCAAGGTGCTGCAATGGCTGGGCAAAGAAGACGCCCCGCTGCTGTTTCGCATTCGCGCTGACATGCGCCAATGGCTCTGGGGCCTGCAATTCCTGCGCGAATGCACCCCCGCCCGTACGAAGCACAACATCGAGCAGATCGTGCGCCTGGGCACCTACAGCCGCGAAGTACTGCAGCAGTTGCGGCGCGACACCGGCATTGCCTACGACCAACGCACGCAAGGCATCCTGCACTTCTATACGACACAGAAGGAATTCGACCGCGCCCTTGCGCCCGCCGAGCAGATGCGCGCGCTCGGCTGCGAACGGCAAGTCATCTCTGCGGACGAGGCGGTGAAGATCGAGCCCGCCCTTGCGCACGTCCGCCCGCAATTGGCCGGTGCCACCTACACGGCGGAAGATGAATCCGGCGACGCCAACCTCTTCGCCCGCGAAATGGCACGCTTGGCGGCAGCGGCTGGCGTGAAGTTCCTCATGAGCCACACGGTGACTGCACTGCGCGAAGCAGGCGGCAGCATCGACCACGTGGAGGCCACCGACAACGAAGGGCGCTTCCAACGCATTCGCGGCGACGCCTTCGTGCTTGCGATGGGCTCGTTGAGCCCGCTGTACGCCGCGCCGCTGGGCATTCGCCTGCCGATCTATCCGGCCAAGGGCTACTCGGTCACGCTGCCCGTGAAAGACGCGGCAAGGGCGCACCAGGTCTCGCTGACCGACGACGAGTTCAAGCTCGTGTTTTCGCGGTACACCTCAGGCTCCGGAGACCGCCTGCGCATTGCCGGCACAGCCGAACTCAATGGCTACGACCGAGACTTGAACCGCGTGCGTTGCGAGGCGATCGTGCGGCGCGTCGAGCAGCTCTTTCCGGGCGCCGGCGACACCACCCAGGCGCAGTTCTGGACCGGCCTGCGCCCCGCGACGCCGAGCAACGTGCCTCTGATCGGCAAGACGAAGCTGCCGAACCTGTACCTGAACACCGGACACGGCACGCTCGGCTGGACGCATGCGTGCGGCTCGGGCAGGTCGGTGGCGCGGATCGTGAGCGGGCTTGCACCCGAAGTCGATTTCGCGTTTACCGGCATGCCTGCACCAGCAGCGCGCGTGCTCCAGCCGGCCTGATCCGCCGACGGCAACGGGCTCAGTCGTTCCCGGTAAACACCGTCAACACCCCCGTATACCCATACAGGTGGTGCCGGGCAATCTCCCCCGCCGCAAAGAAGCCCACCAGCGGCACGTCGCCCAGCGCGTGCCGCACGATCTGCAGCTCAGCCCCCGGTGCGCCGAAATGCGGCCCGCCCCGCCCGGAGCAGCTCACGTACACGGCGCCGGCAATGCGGCGCGCCGGGTGCGGGGCTGCTTCGGCTTCTCCAGCCGCCACGGCGCGCGCGGTTGCCAGGGTTTGCTCTTCGGGCTCCAGTTCTTCGCGGATTTCCGCGCAGATGCGCATCAGGTCGGCGCGTGCCGCCTGCGCATTGCGCCGGCAGAAAGTCAGGCGCATGCCGGCCTCGGCCACGTCGGCAATGGCAATGCCGCGGCGCGTGGGGTCCAGGCCGATGATGTGGCGCACCAGCACGTCGGCGCCCAGGTCGCCGGTGCGGCGGATGCCGTCGCCGCCCGCATCGGCCAGGCCCACCAGGGTGGCGCGCACGGCGTCGATGGCTTCCTGCGGGCGCTCCAGCGTCACCTGCAGGTCGGCCAGCAGCACGTCGAGTGCGGGCTCGCCATCGAGCTTGAGCAGCAGGTTGCCGTCGGCTTCGGTGATCTCGCGCTCGCGCCCCGCGCCGGAGCGCAGCGGCTGGCAGCCTTGCGTGACGCGCGACACCAGCCGCACGCCCTCGCCGAACACCACGCCCGACAAGCCTCCCGAGAACACGCCGCCCGCCGCGCCGTGGCCGCGGATGTTGCCGTTGCCGCCGACCGCGAACTGCAAGGCGCCCGCACGGCCTGACGAGAGGCCGCCGAACAGATAGCCTGTGTCTGTGCGGCCCGCCATCTCGCCGATCAATTCGGCGAGGTCGGGGGTGGCCGGGTCCGCATGCACCAGCGCCGTATGCGCCTCGAAACCGCTCATTTCCGAGTTGCCCAGCGGCGCCACGCCGGAGAACACGCGGTACTGGTCGCTCGGCAGCGCGCAGAGCATCAGGCTCAGACCGGGCTCGTCGAAGTATTCGGCGTTGTTGGCCGACACGCCGATGCCGACGGTGCCGGACCAGTCGGTCACCTCCGGAAGCTCGGCGCTCAGGTGATCGAGGATGTCCTGCGCATCCGACGCGTAGTGGTCGGTGATGTAGAGCAGCCCGAGCGTCGGTGCCGACGCGTAGTCGGGCAGTGCCATCTGGGCGCGCAACTGGGCCAGCACGAGGCCAGCCGCCATGCGCCATTGCGGATGGGTGGCGT
Organism: Variovorax paradoxus; assembly: GCF_009755665.1. Lineage (NCBI taxonomy): Bacteria > Pseudomonadati > Pseudomonadota > Betaproteobacteria > Burkholderiales > Comamonadaceae > Variovorax > Variovorax paradoxus. The sequence goes on along the minus strand of NZ_CP046622.1, from coordinate 766,526 downwards.
GACCGGAGGGAAACAACTTCATGATGCGTGCCAACCCGTTCTCTTCAAGATGTGTGTATGTATGACGTCAGCGCCGCCCCGTCGTTCGCTTTCGCGCGGCGGTCGGCGCCTTCTTTTTGGCAGCGGTTGCTGTCGCCTTCCTCGGGGCCGGCTTTGCAGCCGCGGGAGCGGCGGCCGGTGCAGGCACCTTGAGCTGGGCCGCGTCGTGCAGCGCCGATGTGGCGATCTGCTGGAACTGCTCGGTCAGCGAACCCCACCATTGCATCGGATCGACCACTGCACCGTCGCCGCCCGATGCGGAAGCAGCCGAGGCCGGCTTGCTGCGCGTTTTTTTGGCGGGCGCCGGCGCCTCCTCCTCCGCCTCGACTTCGGGCTCAGGCTCCGCCGACGGAGCGGCAACCGGCGCCGCCGGAGCCGCCTGCTTGGTGAACGCGCTCGCGATATCTTCCATCCGCACGTTCATGCCGCGCAAGGTCGAAAGTGTCATCTTTTGCACCTCGAGCGCCTGGATGGTCGCCTTGAGCGCGTGGCCGTTCTGCTCCAGCCAATATTGCACTGTCTTGAGCTCCTGGATGCGCTTGTCGACCTCTTCCACGCTGAGCGTGGGCGCCACCCAACTCGCAAGGCTTGGCAAACCGGGCACTGCGCTCGTGGCAGCGCCCGATCCGGCGGCGGCACCGCCTGCGAGGTTCTTCAGAAAGTCGAATCCGGGGACAAATTGACTGAAGTCAAAAGGCTGGCTGGCGTTGCTCATGCAGGGGTCTCCGGGTTGGGTTTTCTTGTGATGCCAGCTTACTCCAACGCCCCGGCAATTTGGGCCCGCGGCCCTCGCGTTTACCTGCCCGGAACTGTCAAAGCTCCGTGCGGACCTTGCTGAACACTTTCCAGAATGCGGCGTCCTGCGAGGTCGCGAAGTTGATGCGCATCATCGTGCTCGGCGGCCTGCGTGCATGGAACAGCGAGCCCGGCGCGAGCAGGTAGCCCTGGTCGAGCATGCGCTGCGTGAGCGCGTCTGTGTCCACGCCGGTATCGACCCAGCCGAACAGGCCCGCAGGCTCCGAGGCGAAGGTGCAGCCGTGCGCCATGGCCAGCTTGACCGCGCGGCTGCGCGCGCCGTCGAGCCGGATGCGTATGCGATCGGCATGCCGGCGCAGTTGCCCCTGGTCGATGCACCATGAAAGCGCCCGCTCGAACAGCGTGGGCGTGGTCAGCGTCGCCAGCAGCTTGGTTTCGAGCAGCCGCTCCTTCAGCTCGGGCGAAGCGGCCAGAAAACCGATGCGCCAGTTGGGCGCAAGGATCTTCGCGAACCCGCTCACGTAGATGGTGCGCTGCAGCCCGTCGAGCGCGCTGAGCCGCGTGGCGTGCTCGGGCGCGAGATGGCTGTAGGTGTCGTCCTCGACGATGTGGAAGTCGTGCTCGTTGGCCAGCTTCAGCACGCGGTGCGCGCTGCCCGGCGTCAGGCTGTAGCCGGTGGGGTTGTGCAGCACGCTCACGCTCACGAAGAGCTTGGGGCTGTGCAGCGCGCAGTACTGCGCCATCACTTCCAGATCGGGCCCGTCGGCACGGCGCGGCACCGGCAGGATGCGCATGCCCAGCGCCTCGAGCCGCGCGAATTCGAGCGCCCACCCAGGCTCCTCCACCATGACCGGATCGCCCGCGCGCAGCAGCGTGCGGCTCACGATGTCCAGCGCATGCGTGGCGCCAACCGTCGTCACGATCTGGTCCGGCGCGGCCGGCACATTGATGCCCACGAGCTTGTTCGACAGGCTGCGGCGCAGCGCGGCGTCGCCGGAGGGTTCGCCGTACTGGAGCGACAGCTCCTGCAGCGCGGCTGTATTGGTCATGCGGCGCACCGCGGTCGGCATGAAGGTCGACGCCATCCAGTCCGGCGGAAACACCCCCATGCCCGGCTGCGGCTTGTCGCTCGGCCGGTGAAACATGCTGCGGATGAGCGAACTCGCGTCGGCCGGTACACGCGACGCCATCATCTGCGCGACCATGGGCGCCGCATTGGCCGGGCGCCCCTCCGGCGCGGGCGCTGCATCGCGCACGTAGAAACCCCGCTGCCGGCGCGCCTCGACCAGGCCCTGCGCCAGCAGCTGGTCGTAGGCAGCCACCACCGTATAGGGGCTCACGCCCTGCTGGCGCGCGCATTCGCGCACCGAGGGCAGGCGCGCGCCGGGCGGCAGCAGCCGGGTGCGGATGCGCTCCGCCAGCCGGTCGGCCAATTGCCCTGTGAGCGACTGGGTTGAGGTTCGTGTCAGCATCGGCGTTGCGCTTCTGTGTCGAGTGGCAGACCAATACAGTTTTCGAATATGTTCGATCAACTGTATTGGAACTGTAATGGTCCCAAAGTTTAGAGTGTATGCAATGAACTGGCAAGAATTCACCGCGCTGCTGGTGCTGGCCACGGCGATGAGCTTCTCGCCCGGCCCCAACACCACGCTCTCCACCGCCCTGGCCGCCAACGGCGGCTTGCCGCGCGCCATGCGTTTCGTCATCGCGGTGCCGGTGGGCTGGACGCTGCTGCTCGTGCTGTGCGCAGCCGGCATCGGCGCGCTGGTGGTGGCGGTGCCATCGCTCCGCCTGGCCATCAAGGCGCTCGGCGTGGGCTACCTGCTGTGGCTTGCCTACAAGCTGAGCGGCAGCGGAACACTCGGCCGCGCCGACGGCGCCAACCTCGACATCGGCTTTGGGCAGGGCGTGATGCTGCAGTTCGTCAACATCAAGGCCTGGCTGCTCGCGCTCACGCTGGTGGCCGGCTGGATTGCGGGGCAACCCGACCAGCTCGGCCGGTTCGCCATCGTCGCGCCGGTGATGCTGGTCTACGCCTTCATCAGCAACTTCACCTATGCGCTGGTCGGCGCGCTGCTGCGCGAGTGGTTGTCCAAAGGCAAGCGCCTGCTGTGGTTCAACCGTGCGATGGGGCTGGTGCTGGTGCTCACGGCCTGGTGGATGTTGAGCGTATGAGCAGCAGGTTCAACATCAAGGATGAAACGCTGGGCATGTGGCTGGGCGTGATCGGCGTGGCGCTTTTCGCGGTCACTCTGCCGATGACGCGGCTGGCCACCGGCACGCAAGACGCGCCGCAGCTTTCGCCCTGGTTCGTCACGCTGGGTCGGGCCGCATTGGCCGGTGTTCTCTCGACGATCTTCCTGGTCGCCACGCGATCGCCCCGGCCGGCGCCGCACCAGTGGAAGCCGCTCGGCATGGCGGTGCTCGGCAATGTGATCGGCTATCCGCTGCTGCTGGGCTATGCCCTGCGCGTGGTCACGGCCAGCCATGCGGCCGTGGTCACCGCGCTGCTGCCGCTGGTGACCGCCGCGGTCGCGGCCCTGGTGCTGCACCAGCGCGCGCGGCTCGGCTTCTGGCTATGCGCCATTGCAGGCAGCGTGCTGGTCGTGCTGTTCTCGCTGCTGCGCGCAAGCCAGAACGGCCACGGCTTCGGCTTCGAGTGGGCCGACCTGCTGCTGGTCGGCGCGGTCATCGCAGCTTCGTTCGGCTACATCTACGGCGCGCAGGTCACGCCGTCGCTCGGCGCGGAACGCGTGATCTGCTGGGTCTGCGTGATGGCGCTGCCGGTCACCCTGCCGGCCACGTTTGCCTTGTGGCCGCAGGAGCCCATCGCCACCACGGCCTGGGCGGGCTTTGTCTACGTCGGCGTGTTCTCGATGTGGATCGGCTTCTTCGCCTGGTACCGCGGCCTTGCAATGGGTGGTGCGCTGCGCGTGAGCCAGACCCAGCTGCTGCAGCCGTTTTTGTCCATACTTGCCTCCATTCCGTTGCTGGGCGAGCCGCTCGATGTGGTGACCCTCGGCTTTGCCGGCGCAGTGGTCTGCACCGTGGTGCTCGGCAAGCGCCTTTCCCAGCCGCAGCCCGCTCCTGCCGTTTCGCCGCACCCTGCGCGCGCCGAACAATCCTGACATTCGCCCCTCACCTCACCCGCCTGAAAGAAGAACCCATGAACTGGAAACTCGCCGCCCGCGCCGCCAAGATGAACCCGTCGGTGCTGCGTGAAATCCTCAAGGTCACCGAGCGCCCCGGCATCATCAGCCTGGCCGGAGGCCTGCCCTCGCCCAAGACCTTTCCCATCCAGGCCTTTGCCGACGCCTGCGCCGAGCTGCTGCACAAGGACGGCCAGGCGGCCCTGCAATACGCCGCGAGCGAAGGCTACGCGCCGCTGCGCCAGGCCGTGGCCGACATGCTGCCGTGGAACGTCGATCCCGCGCAGGTGCTGATCACCACCGGCTCGCAGCAGGGGCTGGACCTCGTTGCCAAGGTGCTGCTCGACCCGGGCAGCAAGTTGCTGGTCGAAACGCCCACCTACCTTGGCGCGCTGCAGGCCTTCGGCCCGATGGAGCCGCAGCCCGTCAGCGTGGCCAGCGACGACGACGGCGTGATCGTCGAAGACCTGGTGGCCAAGGCGAAAGACGCGCGCTTCATCTACCTGCTGCCCAGCTTCCAGAACCCCACCGGCCGCACCATGACCGAAGAGCGCCGCGCGGCGGTCTCCGCCGCGGCTGCCGCTGCGGGCCTGCCCATCGTTGAAGACAATCCCTACGGCGAACTGTGGTTCGACGAAGCGCCGCCGCTGCCGCTGACCGCGCGCAACCCTGAAGGCTGCATCTACCTGGGCTCGTTCTCCAAGGTGCTGGCACCTGGCCTGCGCCTGGGCTTCCTGGTCGCGCCCAAGGCCGTCTATCCCAAGCTGCTGCAGGCCAAGCAGGCGGTCGACCTGCACACGCCCATCTTCACGCAGCGCATGGTTTCGGCTGTGATGAAAGACAACTTCCTCGAAAGCCATGTGCCCACCATCCGTGCGCTCTACAAACGCCAGCGCGACGCAATGATCGCCGCGCTCACGCGCGAGATGGCCGGCCTGGACGTGAAGTTCAACGCGCCAAAGGGCGGCATGTTCCTGTGGGCACGCATGCCCGAAGGCATCGACACGGTGGCATTGCTGCCCAAGGCGGTGGAGCGCAACGTGGCCTTCGTTCCAGGCGCACCGTTCTATGCGGGCCAGGGCGATCCGCGCACGCTGCGCCTATCGTTCGTCACCGCCAACGTCGAAGAGATCGACGTCGCCATCGCCGCGCTGGCAGCGGCCCTGCGCGAAAAACTGGCACTCCTGGGCGAACGCAAGCTCGCGCCAGAACCGGTCTGAGCCGCCATACACGCCATACAGAGAGGTACCACCATGCACATTGCCATACTGACCTTCGACGGCTTCAACGAACTCGATTCGCTGGTTGCGCTCGGGGTGCTCAACCGCATCAAGAAGCCGGGCTGGCGCGTGACGCTGTCCGCGCCCAGCGCCACGGTCACCTCGATGAACGGCGTCACCGTGCATGCGAGCTCCACGCTCGAAGCCGCCACCGAGGCCGAGGCGGTGCTCGTCGGCAGCGGCATCCGCACGCGGGAGATCGCGGCCGATCCCGCCATCATGGGTGTGCTGCGCCGGCTCGACGGCAAGCGCCAGCTGATCGGCGCGCAATGCTCGGGCACCCTGCTGCTCGCCAAGCTGGGCCTGCTGGGCGCAGTGCCGGCGTGCACCGACCTCACGACCAAGCCATGGGTGCAGGAGGCCGGCGTCGAGGTGCTCAACCAGCCTTTCTTCGCGAGCGGCAACGTGGCCACCGCCGGCGGATGCCTGTCGGCGCCCTACCTCGCGGCCTGGCTCATCGCGCGCAGCGAAGGCGTCGAGGCGGCAAGGAGCGCATTGCACTATGTCGCGCCGGTGGGCGAGAAGGACGACTACGTGGCGCGTGCCATGCGCAACATCGAGCCTTACCTCCCGCAGGTTGCGGCAATCGCGGCCGCCTGAAAGAAGAAGCATTGCAGGTCACGCCATGATCAGCCTCGCCACGCTCGCGCTCTTCCTCGTTGCCGTGCTCGCGCTGTTCCTGTCGCCCGGGCCGAACATGGCCTTCGTGCTCTCGCACGGCGTGGCGCACGGGCCGCGCGGCGGGTTCGCGGCGGCGCTCGGCATCTCGTCGGCCGACCTGGTGCACACGCTCTTTGCCGCCACCGGCGTGACGGCGCTGGTGGCGGCATGGCCGCCTTCCTTCGATCTGCTGCGCTACGCGGGCGCGCTGTACCTGCTGTGGCTGGCGGTGCAGTCGCTGCGCAGCAACAACAGCGGATTGCCCGGCGGCACGCGCGCGCAGCCCTCCGCCTTCGCGCGCATCGTGCGCATGGCCTTTTTCAACAACCTGGTCAATCCGAAGGCGCTGCTGTTCTTCATGGTGTTCCTGCCGCAGTTCGTCGACCCGGCAGGCGGCAGCGTGCCCTTGCAACTGGTGCAGCTCGGCGTCATGCTCTCGGCTGCCGCGCTCGTCTTCAACACGGTGCTCGGCGCATGCAGCGGGCAGGTCGGCCGATGGCTGCAGCGCCGCCCGGGGGCTGAAAGATTCCAGCGCGGCCTGCTGGCGCTGGTGATGGTCGGCCTGGCAATTCGCCTGCTGCTGCTCGACCGTCCTTCCATGCCTTCTGCCCTGTCCGCCACACCTGCTCAAGGAAGCTGAACACCATGCTCAACATCTGGGGCCGCATCAGTTCGATCAACGTGCGCAAAGTCGTCTGGTGCGCGCAGGAACTCGGGCTCGACTTTCAACGCACCGAAGCGGGCGGCCGTTTCGGCGTGGTGCAAACGCCCGAATACCTGGCGCTCAACCCGAACGCGATGGTGCCCACCATTGACGACGGCGAAGGCAGCGAGCGTGTCACGCTGTGGGAATCGAACGTGATCGTGCGCTACCTGTGCGCCAAGCATTCGCACGGCAAGTTCTATCCGAGCGACCTGCCCGCGCGCTTCGACGCCGAGCGCTGGATGGACTGGCAGCAGACCACGCTCAACCGCGCGAGCCGCGACGCTTTCGTGCAATGGGTGCGCACGGTGCCGGCCGAACGCGAACCCGCACTCATCGCGGCCTCGGTCCATGCGAGCGAAGCCTTGTTCGCAATGCTCGATGCGCACCTTGCGCGCCAGCCCTTCATGGCGGGCGACCGCTTCACCATGGCCGACATCCCCATCGGCTGCGAGGCGCACCGCTGGTTCGGCCTGCCGCCGGCCGAATACCAGCGCCCCAGCTGGCCGAACCTAGAACGCTGGTACGGCGAACTCATCTCCCGTCCGGGCACGCGCGGCGTGCTCGACCTCCCGCTCGAATGACATCATGAAACCCCGCCCGTTCAAACAAGTCGACGTCTTCACCGCAACGCCCTACCTCGGCAATCCGCTTGCCGTGGTGCTCGACGGCTCCGGTCTCGACGACGCCGCCATGCAGCGCTTTGCGCAGTGGACCAACCTGTCCGAAACCACCTTCCTGCTGCCGCCGACCGAGCCCACGGCCGACTACCGCGTGCGCATCTTCACGCCGGGCGGCGAGCTGCCGTTCGCGGGCCACCCGACCATCGGCAGCTGCCATGCCTGGCTGCAGGCCGGCGGCAAGCCCAAGGCGGCGGGCCGCGTCGTGCAGCAGTGCGCGGCGGGCCTCGTGCCGCTGCGGCTGGAAGGCGAGCGCCTGGCTTTCTCGGCCCCGCCGCTCAAGCGCAGCGCGCCCAGCCCCACGCTGCTGGCCAAGGTGGCGGGCGCACTGGGCCTGAAGGCGCAGCAGATCGTCGCGGCCCAGGTGCTGGACAACGGCCCGGTCTGGTTCGGCCTGCTGCTCAGCGACGCAGACACCGTGCTCCGGCTCGTGCCCGACCATCGCATGCTCAAGGAGCTCGGCGTCAAGGCCGGCGTGGCGGGTGTGCCTGCGGCCGAAGGTTCGTCGATGCTCATCGGCCGCTCGAACCGCGAGGCGCGCGCCTTCGGCGGCAAGGCCTCGGCCGCAGAAGGCGACGGTCAGAAGATCGACCTGGAGGTGCGCGCTTTCGCCGCGCCCATCGGCGTCGAAGAAGACCCCGTCACCGGCAGCCTCAACGCCGGCCTTGCCGAATGGCTGATTGCCGACGGCCACATGCCCGCGCGCTATGTGGCCGCGCAGGGCCAGTGCCTCGGCCGCGCGGGACGTGTGTACATCGAGCGCGACAGCGACGGCATGGTGTGGGTCGGCGGCGACGCCGTGACCTGCATCGACGGCCAGGTCACGCTGTAGGGGCAGGGCACCATGGCCGCTCAACTCGACCACCTGGTGATCGCCGCCGCCTCACTGGCCGAAGGCGTGGCGTGGTGCGAAGCCACCCTGGGCGTGACGCCCGGCCCCGGCGGCTCGCATCCGCTGATGGGCACACACAACCGGCTGCTGAACATTGCGAGCGGCGCGTTTCCCCAGGCCTACCTGGAAATCATCGCCATCGAACCGGGCAAGCGGCCTTCACGCCCTGGCACGCGCCGCTGGTTCGACCTGGACGATGCCGTACTGCAGGCTGGCCTCGTGCGGCGCGGGCCGCGGCTGGTTCACTTCGTTGCGCGCGTGCCCAATGCAAACGCGGCCCTTCAGGCGCTGGCGCACGACGAGCGCGCGCACATCGATCGCGGCCAGCTGCTCGAAGCCTCGCGCGACACGCCCGCCGGCCGGCTCGAATGGCAGATCACCGTGCGCGACGACGGCCAGCGGCTCTTCTACGGCGCGCTGCCCACGCTGATCCAGTGGGGCCCCGTGCATCCGACCGATGCCATGCCGACCTCCGGCCTTGCGTTGCAATCGCTGCAGGCCACGCACCCGCGCGCGGCCGACCTGGCCGCTGCGCTGTCCACCATCGGCATGGCCGGCATGGCCGTGCAGCCCGGCGCGCCCAACCTCGTGGCCGTGCTCGACACGCCGCGCGGCGCCGTCACGCTCCAATCCGAAGGACTCTGACCGACATGCTGACCTTGACCGAAATTGCCTGGTTCGCGCTCGCCTCCATGCTGCTCGCGCTCACGCCAGGGCCGAACATGATCTATTGCGTGTCGCGCACCCTCATCCAGGGTCGCCGTGCGGGGCTCATTTCGCTCGGCGGCGTGCTGATGGCCTTCCTGGTCCATCTGTTTGCCGCAGCGCTCGGGCTCACCGCGCTGCTGCTCGCCGTGCCGCTCGCGTTCGACGCCATTCGCCTTGCCGGTGCGGCCTATCTGCTGTGGCTGGCATGGCAGGCGGTCAAGCCTGGTGGCAATGCGCCGTTCGAGGCACGCGCACTGCCGGCCGACCGGCCCGGCAAGTTGTTTCGCATGGGTTTTCTCACCAACCTGCTGAACCCCAAAGTCGCGATGTTCTACCTGTCGTTCTTTCCGCAGTTCATCCACCCCGAGCGCGGCTCGGTGCTGCTGCAGAGCATGCAACTGGGCGCTGCGCAAATCGCCAGCAGCGCCGTGGTCAACACGGTCATGATTCTGGGCGCCGCCAGCATCACGGCCGTGCTGTCGCAAAGCGCAGGCTGGCTGCGCGCGCAGCGCTACATCATGGGCAGCGTGCTGGCGGCGCTGGCGGTGCGGGTCGCGCTCACGGAACGCAAGTAAACACAAGAAAAAACTCAAGAAGCAAAGGCCGCTCGTGAGATTCACCCGCGAAGAAATCGAAGCCGCGCAGCGCACCGTCGGCGCCGCCATGCCGCCCACGCCGCAGTACGCGTGGCCGCTGCTGGCTCAACGTCTTGGCGCCACCGTATGGGCCAAGCATGAAAACCACACACCGGCCGGCGCCTTCAAGATTCGCGGCGGGCTGACCTATTTCGAAACGCTGGCGCGCGAGCAGCCCGGCGTACGCCATGCCATCAGCGCCACACGCGGGAACCACGGCCAGTCGGTAGGCTTTGCCGCCCGGCGCCATGGGCTCGCAGCCACGATCGTGGTGCCGCACGGCAACTCGCTCGAGAAGAACGCCGCAATGCGCGCGCTGGGCGTGCAGCTGGTCGAGCATGGCGATGACTTTCAGGCAGCGGCGGAGCATGCCGCCATGCTTGCCGAGCGAGACGGCACGCATCGGGTCCCGTCGTTCCACCGAGAACTGGTGCGCGGCGTGTCGACGGCGTATGTCGAATTCTTCAGCGCACTGAAGAGCGCCCCGCCCGACGTGCTCTTCGTGCCGATCGGTCTCGGCTCCGGCTTTGCCGCGGCGGCGGCGGCGCGGGCCCATTGCGGCGTGTCGACCAGGCTCATCGGCGTGGTGTCAGCCCATGCCACGGCCTACCGCGACTCCTTCCGTGCAGGGCGGCCGGTCGAATCCCCGGTCAGCACGCGGCTCGCCGACGGCATGGCCTGCCGCACACCGGTGCCCGAGTCGGTGGAGGTGATCCTGCGCGAGGCCGATGACGTGATCACCGTCTCCGACGACGAGGTTGCCGAGGCCATGCGCATTCTCTTCAGCGACACGCACAACGTCGCCGAAGGCGCGGGCGCTGCGGCGCTCGCGGGGGCGTTGCAGCAGCAGGAGCGCTGGCGCGGCAAGACGGTCGGCATCAGCGTGAGCGGCGGCAATGTCGATTCGGAGATGTTCGCGGGGGTTCTGGGGCGGGGTGGCGCGAAGGCCTAGGGGTGCGGTTTTAGCTTGCGTCTGTGCGAGCGCTGTTGTTCAGGGTGCGTGCACAGGCCACCGGGTACTCCCCTCCGCGAATGTCCCCCGGGGCTGCGCCCCTCCTCCTTTATTTCGCTGCGCGGAGCACCCGATGCCCTGTGCACTAGGGCACGCTGCCGGTGTACCGCTGATCAACCACCACTCTGTGTAACGCACCCGTCGATGGGGTGCCTTGCGCAGCGAAATAAAGGAGGAGGCCGCAGGCCGGGGGACATTCGCGGAGTAAGGTACCCCGTCGGCGGGTGCGCGCCCTGAACAAGGCAGCCAAACAAGCGAACCAATGACGACTAAGGCAACGGCCCCGTATTGGCCGTATCCAACGGCAGCCGAGACACCTCAGCCAACAACAACGCCAACTGCTTGGCAGCCGCATCGACAACAGCCTGCCCACGCGCAGCAGTCGCCGCGGCCGCATTGCCCGCCGCGCCTTGCGGGTTGTAGTCCTCCATCGCCCAGCCGAGCTTTGCGCTCTTGCCGTTGCCGAGGATCGCGTAGTCCGCCGCGCGCTGCTCGGAGGTGGAGCGGAAGTTCTTTGCCTCGCTCATGCGCACCTGCTGCGGCGCCAACGCCAGCATCATCGATGTTTCGATATCGCCCGCATGCACGCCGAAGCGATGCTCGCGGTCGCCGAACTGTGCGCCCGCGTCGCCCAGCGGCAGATTGAACCAGCTCACGCTGTAGACGATGAGCCCGTGCTCCGAACGCAGCTCGCGCGCCACGATGTCCATTGCACCCACGTGCCCGCCGTGCGCGTTGAACAGCACCAGCTTCTTCACGCCGGCCCGCGCCACGCCGGCGCCGATTTCCTTCCACATGCGAATCACCGTTTCGGCCGACAGCGTGAGCGTGCCCGCAAAGCGCGCATGCTCGGGGCTCAGGCCGATTTGCTGGGTGGGCAAGAACAGCACCGGCAGGTCGGCCGGCAGCAGCGGCAGCGACGCGGCCACGATGCCGTCGGCCAGCACGGTGTCCACGCCCAGCGGCAGGTGCGGGCCGTGCTGCTCGGTCGCGCCGAGCGGCAGCACCGCCACGGTGGCTGCCACATCGAGCGCGGCAAAGTCGCGCGTCGTCAGTTGAGACCAGTAGCGGGGCAGGGATACCGAGGATGCATTCATCCGCCGATCTTAGAGCGGTGATTCAATCCACGCGACCCCGCGCCGCGCGGCCTTCTTTCTCTATTCACGATTCAAGTCAAGGACTCTCACATGGATCTCCAGCTCCAGGACCGGCACGTTCTCATCACCGGCGGCAGCAAGGGCATCGGCTTGGCCTGCGCGCTGGGCTTCTTGCGCGAGGGCGCGCGCGTGAGCCTTGTCTCGCGCGATCTGCAGAACCTGGAGCAGGGCCGCAAGATGCTGGTCGAGTCGTTCGCACAGGCCGAAGGCCGTGTCTCTGTGCACGCCGCCGACCTCAAGGACCCGGCCGGCGCAGTTGCCGCGCTCGACGCCGCCGAGCAGGCGTTCGGCCCGGTCGACGTGCTGGTCAATTCCGCCGGTGCCGCGCGCCGCACGCCGCCCGACGAGCTGAATGCCGCCGCATGGCACGACGCCATGGACGCCAAGTACTTCACCTACATCCACATGATCGACCCGGTGGTCAAGCGCATGGGCCAGCGCGGGAGCGGCGCCATCGTCAACGTGATCGGCCAGGGCGGCAAGGTGGCGAGCCCCGTTCACATGGCGGGCGGCGCGGCCAATGCGGCTCTCATGCTGGTGAGCGCCGGCATGGCGTCGGCCTACGCGGCCAAGGGCGTGCGGGTGAATGCGGTGAACCCGGGCCTCACGCTCACCGAGCGGCTGCAGGAGGGCCTTAAGGCGGATGCAAAGCTGCAAGGCATCGGCAGCGAAGAGGCGCTGCAGCGCGCAAAGGCCAGGCTGCCGCTCGGGCGCATTGCGGCACCCGAAGAAATTGCGAATGCGGTCGTGTTCCTGGCATCGCCGAAGGCGAGCTACATCACCGGCGCCATCGTGGCGATGGACGGCGCCGTCACGCCGATGATCTAGTCGGGCAGCGGCGCGAGCGCGTCGAACTTGGCGGCCAGAAAATCCACCAGCGCCCGCACGCGCGCCGGCACGAAGCGACCGCTCGGCAACAGCGCGTGCAGTGGATAAGGCTCGGTCTCCCACTCGGGCAGCAGGCGCACCAGCGTGCCCTTGCGCAGGTCGTCCCGCACGTCGAGCGCCGACTTCAGCACGATGCCGCGCCCCGCAACGGCCCACTCGCGCGCAAGCGATGCGTCGTCCACGCTGCGATCGCCCTTCACGCGCACCTCGGTCCATTGGCCGTTCTGTGCAAAACGCCATGTGCGGTGGCGGCGCCCGCCGCGGTCGAACGTGAGGCAGTTGTGGTGCACCAGGTCTTGCGGCGTCTTGGGCGCGGCATGGCGACGCAGGTAGCCGGGCGATGCGGTGAGCAGCGGGTTGGTCAGCGCAAAGGGCCGCGCCACAAGGCGTGAATCGGCCAGCGCACCGTAGCGCAGCGCCAGGTCGACCTCGTCGCGGGTCACGTCGAGCAGCCGGTCGCCGACCGAAAGCGACAGCTGCACGCCCGGGTGCAGCGCAAGGAATTCGTCGAACCAGGGCAGCAGCGTGCTGCGCGTAAGGTCCGAGGGGGCCGCCACGCGCAAGGTGCCGACCAGCTCGCCGCGGTCGGCCGTGACCAGAGACTCGCCTTCGTCCAGCAGCTCGAAGGCGCGCACCGCGTAGTCGAGCAGCGTCTGGCCTTGCGATGTCAGGCGCATGGCGCGGGTCGATCGCTCGAACAGCCGCGCACCCAGCTGTGTTTCCAGCCGCTTGAGGGTGGCGCTGGCGGCGGCGGGCGTCATGCCCAACGCGTGGGCGGCTGCCGTCAGGGTGCCGCCGCGCGCGGTCTGCACCAGCACCTGCAAGTCCGAGAGATTTTCAATTTTCATTTGAAAGTATTGCTTCAACAGGCAGTCTTATCAATCTTCATTTGCCATCCTACAGTCGAGCCATCGTTCAAGAAAGGTCCTTCGACATGAAAGCCATCGGTTACTACCAGCCCCTCCCCATCGACAACCCCGAGTCGCTGCAGGACATCGAATTGCCCACGCCCGCGGTCGGCCCGCGCGACCTGCTGGTGCGCGTCAAGGCGGTTTCGGTCAATCCGGTCGACACCAAGGTGCGCAAGAACATGGCGCCCGATGCCGGCCAGGCCAAGGTGCTGGGCTGGGACGCCGCGGGCACGGTCGAGGCCGTCGGCGCCGGAGTGAAGAACTTCAAGGTCGGCGACCGCGTGTACTACGCCGGCTCGATCGTCCGGCCCGGTACCAATTCGGAGTTGCATGCGGTCGACGAGCGCATTGCGGCCCTCGCGCCCAAGAGCCTCGACGATGCGCAGGCTGCCGCGTTGCCGCTGACCACCATCACCGCGTACGAGTTGCTGTTCGACCGCCTCAAGGTGCCGAAGGGCGGCGGCGCGGGGCAGACGCTGCTGATTACCGGCGGCGCCGGCGGCGTGGGTTCAATCTTGATCCAGCTCGCGCGCCAGCTCACCCAATTGCGCGTGGTGGCCACGGCCTCGCGCGCCGAGACGCGGGCGTGGTGCCTGGCACTGGGCGCGCATGCGGTCATCGACCATTCGAAGCCGCTTGCGGCCGAACTCAAAGCCGCCGGCATCGGCGAGGTCGACATGGTCGCAAGCCTCACGCAGACCGGGCAGCACTACGCGCAGATCATCGAAAGCCTCAAGCCCCAGGGCCAGCTGGCGGTGATCGACGATCTGCCGGCCCTCGACGCGATGCCGCTCAAGACCAAGTGCATCTCGCTGCACTGGGAAATGATGTTCACGCGTTCGCGCTTCGAAACACCGGATATCGCGGAGCAAGGCGCGCTGCTGGCCGAAGTGGCCGCGCTGGTCGACGCGGGCCGCATCCGCACCACGGCGAATGCGAGCTTCGGCACCATCAACGCGGCCAACCTCCGCAAGGCGCATGCGCTGATCGAAAGCGGCACCGCGCAGGGCAAGGTGGTGCTCGCGGGGTTCTGAGCACAATCGGCCGCATGGCCGACAGCATCACCCCGCCCCCGATCGAATTCGAAACCCCGCGCCTTCGGCTGCGGCAATGGCGCGAGAGCGATCTCGCGCCCTTTGCCGCGCTCGCGGCCGACCCGGAAGTCATGGCGTTTCTGCTGCCGCTTTCCACGCGGGCCGACAGCGATGCCTTGGCCGAACGCCTGAAGGCGCGCATCGATGAGAACGGCTGGGGTTTCTGGGCCGTCGAGCACAAGGCCTCGGGCGAATTCGCCGGCTTCACGGGCCTGAACATGCCGCTGGCCACGCTGCCCTTTTCACCCTGCGTGGAGATCGGCTGGCGCTTCGGCAGAAAGTGGTGGGGCCAGGGGCTCGCGAGTGAGGCTGCGCGCGGCGCGCTGCAGGTCGGTTTCGAACGGCTCGGCTTCGACGAGATCGTGGCGTTCACCGCCGTCGGCAATCTTCGGTCAGCCGCGGTCATGGAACGCATCGGCATGCATGAAGACGCGGCCGGTGTATTCGACCACCCTGCCGTGCCCGAGGGGCACCCGCTGCGCCGGCATCGGCTCTACCGCATCGGGCGCGCTTCGCAATAACAGCGCCGGCTGCTACTTCGCGGCCGAGACGCGCCAGACCACGTTGCCCACGTCGTCGGCCACCAGCAGCGCGCCGCTCTTGTCGAGCGCCACACCCACGGGCCGGCCCTGCGCCTTCTCGTCGGCGGAGAGAAAACCGGTCAGCACATCGACCGGGGGGCCACTGGGCTTGCCGCCGGTGAAGGGCACGAAGACCACCTTGTAGCCGGACTTGGGCTTGCGGTTCCACGAGCCGTGCTCGCCGATGAAGGCGCCGCTCGCAAATTGCGGCGGCATGCCCCGGCCGTCCGAAAAGACGAGGCCGAGCGGCGCGACGTGGGAGCCCAGGGCGTAGTCGGGTGCGACGGCCTTGGCGACCATTTCGGGGTTCGGCGGCGTCACGCGCGCATCCACATGGCCGCCGTAGTAGCTCCAGGGCCAGCCGTAGAAGGCACCCTCCTTTACCGAGGTCAGGTAGTCGGGCACCAGGTCGCTGCCGATTTCATCGCGCTCGTTGACCACGGTCCACAGGGCCTTGGTTTCGGGGTTCCAGGCCAGGCCGTTCGGATTGCGCAAGCCGCTCGCGAACAGGCGCTTCTCGCCGCTTTTCACGTCCACCTCCCAGATGGCGGCACGCCCTTCTTCGGCGGCGAGCCCGTTCTCGCCGATGTTGCTGTTGGAGCCGACCGTGACGTAGAGCTTGGTGCCCTCCGCGTTGGCGATCACGTTCTTGGTCCAGTGGTGGTTGATGCCCGCGGGCAGCGGCGTTACCACCGTGGGCGCGGCGCTGGCCGAGGTCTGGCCCTCGGTGTAGGGCACCTTCACGAGCGCATCGGCGTTGGCAATGAAAAGCTCGTTGCCCACCAGCGCCATGCCGAACGGCGAACTCAGGTTCGACAGGAACACCTGCTTCACTTCGGCCGCCCCATCGCCGTCGGCATCGCGCAGCAGCGTGATGCGGTTCGGGCTTGGCACGCCCGCACCGGCGCGGCTCATGACCTTTTCCATGACCCATTTGCGGACTTTGGCCACCGGGCCGCTGCCGCCATCGGAGCTGCCTTCGGGCTTGGGCGGCTTGTTGCTCTCGGCCACCAGCACGTCGCCGTTGGGCAGGGCGTACACCCAGCGCGGATGGTCCAGCCCACGCGCCAGCGCCTGCACGCGCAAGCCGCTGGCGGGCTTGGGAGCTGCGGCATCCGCCCAGCCGACCGCGGTCGCCACGTTCACGGTAGGAACCAGTGTCTTGTTGGGCTCGGCCAACTGCGGACGCGGCCCCGTCGTGGCTTCGGGCGCCACCTTGGCGGCTTCGCCGCAGCCGGCCAGCGCCAGCGCGGCGGCTACGGCGGCAGTGACAGTGGCCATGGAGGCCAGCGAGGAAACGGCGGTGCGAGGGACCTTCATTCGCTCTCCTTGGTTGTTGCGGCAAGCGCGCCACATCCCCACCAATCATGCGGACAGCGCCGGTTTGGACTGTCGGTCATGGGCGCTTTTTAGCGTGGGCGCACCTCATTCACGCATCGCCGCTACCATCGCCGCATGACCGACGACCTGTTCCGCGCAGACGCGTATCTGCGCGCCTGCGAAGCCCGCATCCTGCGCATCGACGACTCCGGCATCGTGCTGGATCGCACCGTGTTCTATCCGCTCGGCGGCGGGCAGGCCGGCGACACGGGCGTGCTGGCGCTGGCTGACGGGCGCGAAGTGGTCATTGCCGACACCCGCAAGGCCAAGAATGAAGAGGGCCAGCCGACGAGCGAATTCGTTCACGTGCCGGCGCCCGAGCAGGCCGAGTTGCTGGCCGGGCTGAAGCCGGGCGACACCGTGACGGCGCGCCTCGACTGGGAGCGCCGCCACCGGCTGATGCGCTTTCACACCGCAAGCCATCTGCTCTGCCACCTGGTGCCAGTGCCGGTGAACGGCTGCTCGATCACGCCCGACTACGCACGCATCGACTTCCACATGACGGACCCGCTCGACAAGGAAGCGCTGACTGCCGGCCTCGCCCGGCTGGTGGAAGCGGCCCATCCGCTGACCGTGGGCGCCATCACCGACGAGGAGCTCGATGCCAATCCCGCGCTGGTGAAGAGCATGAGCGTGCAGCCGCCGCGCGGCACGGGGACGGTGCGCACCATCCGCATCGGCGGCGAGGGCGACGCGCAGATCGACTTTCAGCCTTGCGGCGGCACGCATGTTGCAAACACTGCCGAGATTGGCGCGGTGATGGTCACCAAGATCGAGAAAAAGAGCGCCAATAGCCGCCGAGTGGTGCTGGGCTGGGCCGCTTGAGCGCCCCAGACCGCCCATACCGCCCGGAACTTCGCACCGCACGCCCGCTCCGACTGATCGGCATGATCCTCTCCCGCATCCATTTAGCTACGTTTCTGGTAGCAACCGCAGCAGCCTGCATGCCGGCTGCGGCGCAATTGGCCTCCAAGCCTGGCGCTGTCGTCACTACCCCCCACGTGCGCGCCGAACTGGTTGCGCATGCGCCGGACGGCGTGTCGCCGGGCGCACCGGTCTGGGTCGGGCTGCAGATCACCCATCAGCCCGAGTGGCACACCTACTGGAAGAACGCCGGCGATTCCGGCTTGCCGACGGAGCTGAACTGGACGCTCCCTGCGGGCGTGGCCGCCGGCGAAATCGCATGGCCGGTGCCGAAGAAGATCCCGATCGGCAACCTGGCCAACTACGGCTACGAGGGCACGGTGCTGCTGCCGGTGCCGCTCGAGGTGTCGAGCAATTTCAAGCCGCCGCTGGCGCTGGGCACGGGAGCGTCGGGCCTGGACATCCGCTTGAAAGCCACCTGGCTGGTGTGCCGCAAGGAATGCATCCCCGAGGAAGGCGAGTTCACGCTGGCCCTGCCGCTGCAGGGCTCGACCGCGCTGCACAAGGCCGAGTTCGACGCGGCCCAGGCCGCGCAGCCGCAGCCGCTCGACAAGCCAGGCACCGTGGAAGTCAGCGGCAACAACCTGCAGGTGCGGCTCGAAGGCCTGCCCGCCGCCGTCCAGGGCAAGACCCTGGGCTTCTTCCCCGAAACCCCCGAGCTGATCCGCACCGCGGCGGTCTCGGGCAAGGACTGGACGCAAACCTGGCAGGGCGGCACCTGGACCGCCACCTTGCCGCTGGCCGACCAGCGCAGCGCCAGCCCCACGACCTTGCCGCTGGTGGTAACGCTGGCCGAAGCCGACCGGCAGCCCGGCCAGCCGGTGGCCTGGCGCACCGAGGCGCCGGTCAGCGGCACTTGGCCGGCCACCGCGCCGCGCGCCGAGGTTTCGCCCGCGCTGCAGGCCGCGCTCGCCGCCAATGCGGCGAATGCGGCTGCCGCCCCGGCGCCGCCCACGGAGCTGCCGGCCCAGCCCGCCGGCACCTTTGTCGTCGCGCTGCTGGGCGCCGTGCTCGGCGGCCTGCTGCTCAACCTCATGCCCTGCGTGTTCCCGATCCTGGCCATCAAGGTACTGGGCTTCGCGCGGCAGGCGGGCAACCGCAGCGCCCACCGCACGGCGGGGCTGGCCTACACGGGAGGCGTGATGCTCTCGTTCCTCGCGCTGGGCGGCGCCATGCTCGCCCTGCGCGCGGCGGGTGCCCAACTCGGCTGGGGCTTCCAGCTGCAATCGCCGGCCGTGGTGGCGGCGCTGGCGGCGCTGTTCACGCTCATCGGCCTCAACCTCGCGGGCGTTTTTGAGTTTGGCCGCGCGGCACCGTTGTCGGTGTGTTCCGCCCAAGCCAAGCACCCGATTGCCAACGACTTTCTTTCGGGTGTGCTGGCCGTGGTGATCGCCTCGCCCTGCACCGCGCCGTTCATGGGCGTTTCGCTCGGCTTTGCCATCGGCCTTCCCGCCGCGCAGGCCCTGCTGCTGTTCGCGGCGCTGGGCCTCGGGCTGGCGCTGCCCTACCTGGTGGCGGGCTTCGTTCCGGCCATTGCGCGGCTGCTGCCCAAGCCCGGCCCGTGGATGAACACGCTGCGCCGGTTGCTGGCGTTTCCGATGTTCGCGACCGTGGCGTGGCTGGTGTGGGTGCTGGGGCAGCAAAGCGGTATCGACGGCGCGGGCACGCTGCTCGCGCTGCTGGTGTGCATGGCCGCCATCGTCTGGGCGCTGACGCTGCGCGGCCGCACGCGGCTGGTCATTGCCACGGTGCTGGTCGCCTTTACCGCGGTGCTCACCGCGGCCATCGGCCGCAACGTGCTGCAGACGGTAGAGCCGGCCAAGCTCGCATCGAGCACCGGCCAGCGCTGGCAGCCCTGGTCGGCCGAACGCGTGGCTGAACTCACGGGTGCGGGGCAGCCGGTGTTCATCGACTTCACGGCCGCATGGTGCGTGACCTGCCAGTACAACAAGAAGGCCACGCTGGCCGATGCCGATGTGCTGGCCGACTTCGACGGCAAGAAGGTCGCGATGCTGCGCGCCGACTGGACTCGCCGCGACCCCGCCATTACCGCCGCCCTGACCTCGCTCGGGCGCAGCGGCGTGCCGTTGTATGTGCTGCAGGCGCCCGGCAAGCCGCCGGTCGTCCTGACCGAAATCCTGGGCAAGGACGAAGTGCGCGCAGCGCTGGCCGCGCTTTGACCCCTTTTGACCCCCGGCGTGACATGGGTTGTCACATGCACTTGAGAAAAGCGCTCTAAGCTGTCGCCGTTATTTGTTTTTTCTTTTGGAGTTCAAGCTGGCCATGTCACTTTCGCCATCGTCCGACTCGCGTTCCATTCGTGCCGCGCGCCACGCCCGTGCCGCCCTCTCCCGAGCCTCGCGGCGCGCCGTCGTGGCGGCAGCCGTGGCACTCGGCGCCAGCTTCCTGATGGGCAACAACGCCTTCGCAGCGCCCGCCGTGGGCCAGCAGGCGCCCGACTTCGTTGCCGTGGACACCAGCGGCGCCAAGCACAAGCTCTCCGACTTTGCCGGCAAGTTCGTGGTGCTCGAGTGGACCAACCCGGGCTGCCCGTTCGTGCGCAAGCACTACAACAGCGGCAACATGCCCGCCACGCAAAAATCGGCCACGGCCCAGGGCGTGGTGTGGCTGTCGGTCAACTCCACCGAGCGCGCAGCCAGCGACTACCTTCAGCCCGCCGCGCTCGACGCGTGGATGAAGTCGCAAAAGGCCTCGCCCACCGCGGTGCTGATGGACGAAGACGGCGTGATCGGCCAGGCCTACGGCGCTCGCACCACGCCGCATATCTTCATCATTGACCCCAAGGGCGTGCTGGTGTACGCAGGCGGCATCGACAGCATTGCCTCGGCCCGGCCAGACGACATCAAGAGCGCAACCAACTACGTGAACCAGGCGCTTGGCGAGGCCTTCGGCGGCAAGCCGATCTCGACGGCCTCGACGCGGCCGTACGGCTGCTCGGTCAAATACAAGACCTGAAGTAAAAGCCGGCAGTGACAGGTACCTGACCACGGCGGTCAGGCAGCGGTCGGGAACCCCGGCCTACCCTTGGGCGAACTACTTCGCCCAAGGGGACAACGAGATGAATCCTGCGCACACCGCCGCGCAATCGGGCCCGGCCGCCCGCGCCTCTTCAGGCACTGCCGCTTCAGCCGCTGCTTCGACGTCCTCCTCTTCCTCGAAATTCGCCACCGTCCTGCGCGTGACGGGCGGCAATTTCATGGAGATGTTCGACTTCTTCCTGTTCGGCTTCTACGCCACGCAGATCTCGAAGGCCTTCTTCCCGGCGGGGGACGAGTTCGCCTCGCTGATGCTGACCTTCATGACCTTTGGCGCCGGCTTCCTGATGCGGCCGCTGGGCGCGATTTTTCTCGGTGCCTACGTCGATCGCGTGGGCCGCCGCAAGGGTCTGATCGCAACGCTCGCGCTGATGGCGCTCGGCACCCTGCTCATCGCCTGCGTGCCGGCCTACTCGACCATCGGCTTCGCGGCGCCGCTGCTGGTGCTGGTCGGGCGGCTGCTGCAGGGCTTCTCGGCGGGCGTGGAACTGGGCGGTGTCTCGGTCTACCTTTCCGAGATGGCCACGCCGGGGCGCAAGGGCTTTTACGTGAGCTGGCAGTCGGCCAGCCAACAGGTGGCAATCATCGTGGCGGCAGCGCTCGGCTACTGGCTGAACGTGACCTTCACCTCGCAGCAAATCGGCGACTTCTACTGGCGAATCCCGTTCTTCGTCGGCTGCCTGATCGTGCCGGTGCTGTTCGTCATCCGACGTTCGCTGCAAGAGACCGAAGAGTTCATGGCGCGCAAGCACCGGCCTGACGCACGCGAGATCTTCCAGTCGATGATCGCCAACTGGGGCCTCGTGGTCGCGGGAATGATGCTGGTGTCGATGACCACCGTGTCGTTCTACCTGATCACGGTCTACACGCCCACCTTCGGCAAGTCGGTGCTGCACCTGAGCACGACCGATGCGCTGATCGTCACGTTGTGCGTGGCCGTCTCCAACTTCATCTGGCTGCCGATCATGGGCGCGCTCTCCGACCGCGTGGGCCGCAAGCCGCTGTTGACCCTGTTCACGGCACTGACCATCCTCACCGCGTACCCGTCGCTCAAGTGGCTGGTGGGCGCGCCGAGCTTCGCGCGCATGCTCGAAGTGGAGCTGTGGCTGTCGTTCCTCTACGCGAGCTACAACGGTGCGATGGTGGTGGCGCTCACCGAGGTGATGCCGGTCAACGTGCGCACCGCCGGCTTTTCGCTGGCCTACAGCCTGGCCACCGCACTGTTCGGCGGTTTCACACCGGCCATTGCCACGGGCCTGATCGAGATGACGGGCGACAAGGGCGCGCCGGGTTTATGGATGACTGCCGCTGCCGTCTGCGGGCTCGTGGCCACGTTGTTGCTGTACCGACGCCAAGTGAATTCTGCGGATTCGGTGCGGGTGCCGGTGGTTTGAGTTCTGGTTCTTGTCGCGCTTGCTGATTCAGGGCGCTCACCCGCCGACGGGGTACCTTTCTCCGCGAATGTCCCCCGGCCTGCGGCCTCCTCCTTTATTTCGCTGCGCAAGGCACCCCGCCAGCGGGTGCGTTGCAAAGAGCGGTCGTTGATCAGCGGAACACCGGCAGCGTGCCCCAGTGCACAGGGCATCGGGTGCTCCGCGCAGCGAAATAAAGGAGGAGCCGAAGGCGGGGGACATTCGCGGAGGGGAGTACCCGGTGGCCTGGGCACGCGCCCTGAACAAGAGCGCTCAAACAAGCAGCTCAGCAAAAGCAAAGTCCCCTCCCCTGCGACAATCGGGCAATGCCTTTCGCCCCATTGCAAAACGACACTTTCCTGCGGGCCTGCTGGCGCCAGGCCACCGACCACACCCCCGTCTGGCTCATGCGCCAGGCCGGGCGCTACCTGCCCGAGTACGTGGCCACCCGCGCCAAGGCCGGCAGCTTCATGGGGCTGGCGACCAACACTGACTACGCCACCGAAGTCACCCTGCAGCCGCTCGAGCGCTATCCGCTCGACGCCGCCATTCTTTTCTCCGACATCCTTACCGTGCCCGACGCCATGGGCCTGGGCCTCTCGTTCGAGGCCGGCGAAGGCCCCCGCTTTGCACGACCCGTGCGCGACGAGGCCGCCGTTGCGGCGCTTGAAGTGCCCGACATGGCCAAGCTGCGCTACGTGTTCGATGCCGTGGCGTCCATCCGCAAGGCTCTCAACGGCCGCGTGCCCCTCATCGGTTTTTCGGGCAGCCCGTGGACGCTCGCCTGCTACATGGTCGAAGGCGCGGGTTCCAGCGACTACCGGCTCGTCAAGAGCATGCTCTACAGCCGCCCCGACCTGATGCACCGCCTGCTCGCGGTCAACGCCGACTCCGTGGCCACCTACCTCAATGCGCAGATCGACGCCGGCGCCCAAGCCGTGATGGTGTTCGACAGCTGGGGCGGCGTGCTCGCCGACGGCGCGTTCCAGGAATTCAGCCTTGCCTATACCGCACGCGTGCTGGCCGGCCTGAAGCGCAATGGCGCCGACGGCCAGCCCGTGCCGCGCATCGTGTTCACCAAGGGCGGCGGCTTGTGGCTCGAAACCATGCGCGAGCTCGACTGCGAAGTGCTCGGCGTCGACTGGACCGTGAACCTTGCGGCCGCGCGCCGCCTGGTCGGCGAAGGCAATGACGGCAAGGCCAAGGCCCTGCAGGGCAACATCGACCCCAACGTGCTGTTCGCGCCCCCCGCGCAGATCGAGGCCGAGGTGGCCAAGGTGCTGCAGGCCTTCGGCAAGCCGCACGCCGGCTCGACCAAGGGGCCGACCCACATCTTCAACCTGGGCCATGGCATTAGCCAGTTCACGCCGCCCGCCCACGTGGCGGCGCTGGTGCAGGCGGTGCACGCGCAGTCGCGGTCCTTGCGCCGCGGTTGAAACTGTTACGCGCAGGCCTGCGTGTGCCGGCGAACTGGTTTTCCCCGAAAAGCAATTCACAGCCGTTTGTCAAGCGCAAAAACGGTGTAGGAGGGACGACTTATGCACAAAACACGTGCTGCACTGCGCAAGATTATCTGAGGCGGGCCCCTCTTTGCTCCTAAACAAGTAGCGCGCGTAAGTGGTTGATTTATATAGGATTTGAACTTTGCTTTTTTTGAGGGCAATCCAGTCAGACGCTTGATTTTCAAGGCTCCGCAGCGTGTCGAGCCCTGTTGTCAACAAAGTTATCCACAGAATCTCTGGATGAGCTTCAAAGCACTGAAAAATCAACGACTTAAGCGATTTTGCTCAAAGTCGCATTAACAAACCTTGCCAACAGGGACGCCCATTTCCACCGCCAGCAGCCCAGCCCCGGAAACCGACGCAGCGCCGGCGAGCACGCCCGCCGCGATGGCCTGGCGGCTCGACATCGCCGTGCAAACACCCGCGCATGCCGCCCTGGGCGACCTGCTGAGCTATGCCAGCGCGGCGCCGCTCGCGCCCGGCACGCTGGTGCGGGTGCCGCTGGGCCGGCGCGAAGTGCTGGGCGTGGTCTGGAACGACCCCACATCGCTCGAGGGCGCCGAGCCCGATATGGCGCTCAAGCCCGTGGGCGCCGCGCTCGACGCGCTCGCGCCGCTCGGCGAAGCGTGGCGCGACCTCGTGGCCTTTGCAGCGCGCTATTACCAGCGCTCGATCGGTGAAATCGCGCTCGCAGCCTTGCCGCCGCAGTTGCGCGACCTGACCGGCACGCAACTGGCACGCCGGCTCAAGCGCAAGACCACCACCGGGCCGGTGGCCGAGACCGCCGAAGCCGCCAACCTGATTGCGCTCAGCCCGGAACAGACCGCAGCCCTCGCCCGCATCGAGGCCGAGACAGGCACCTTCCTGCTGGTCGGCAGCACCGGCAGCGGCAAGACCGAGGTGTACCTGCGCTGCGTGGCCGACCTGCTTACGCGCGACACCGGCGCGCAGGCGCTGGTGATGGTGCCCGAGATCAACCTCACGCCGCAACTCGAAGCGCGCTTCAAGGCGCGGTTCGGCGACGACGCCGTGGTGTCGCTGCACAGCGGCATGACCAATCCGCAGCGGCTCGCAAGCTGGCTTGCGGCGCACAGCGGGGCCGCGCGCATCGTGCTGGGAACGCGCATGGCGGTGTTTGCATCGATGCCGGGGCTGAAGCTCATCGTCGTCGATGAAGAGCACGACCCCAGCTACAAACAGCAAGAAGGCGCGCGCTATTCGGCGCGCGACCTCGCCGTGTGGCGTGGCCAGCGCGAAGGCGCGAAAGTCATCCTCGGCTCGGCCACGCCTTCGCTCGAAAGCTGGCACCAGAGCCGCCCGGCCGAAGGCGAAGACCCGGGCGGGCGCTACGTTCGGCTGGCCATGCCCTCGCGCATCGGCGCGGGCGAGTTGCCAGGCGTGCGGCTGGTCGACATGAACCTGCAGCCGCCGAAGACCGTGCTTTCGGCCGCGCTGCTCGACGCCATCGGCCAGCGCATTGCGCGCGGCGAACAGAGCATGGTGTTTTTGAACCGCCGCGGCTATGCGCCGGTGCTGGCCTGCGCCGACTGCGGTTGGAAGAGCGAATGCCCGCACTGCAGCGCCTACCGCGTGTTCCACAAGATCGACCGCACGCTGCGCTGCCACCACTGCGGCTTTACCGAGCGCGTGCCGCGCGCCTGCCCGGCCTGCGGCAACCCCGACATCGCGCCCGTGGGCCGCGGCACCGAGCGGCTCGAGGAGCACCTGGCCGAACTGTTCGCCAGTGTGAAGCGGCCCGACGGCAACGCGGTACGCATTGCGCGCATCGATGCCGACAGCACCAAGAAGCAGGGCGCGCTCGAATCGCAGCTCGCGTCCGTGCATTCGGGTGAGGTCGACGTGCTGGTCGGCACGCAGATGATTGCCAAGGGACACGACTTCCGGCGCATCACGCTGGTGGCGGCAGTGAACCCCGACGGCGCGCTGTTCTCCAGCGACTTTCGCGCCCCCGAGCGGCTGTTCAGCCTGCTGATGCAATCGGCCGGGCGTGCGGGGCGCGACGCGGCATACCTCGCGGCGCAAGGCGCCACGGCCGAGATGTGGATCCAGACGCACCATGCGCAGCATCCGCTCTTCGCCGCGCTGCGAAGGCACGACTACGCGGCCTTCGCACGGCAGCAGCTCGAAGAGCGCGCCGCGGCCGGCATGCCGCCCTTTGCATTCCAGGCACTGCTGCGCGCCGATGCGCGCACACAGGAGGCGGCGCAGGCTTTTCTCAACGCGGCAAGTGCCGCGGCCGACGCGCTCGAAGGTTCCGACCGCGTGCTGCGCTACCCCGCGGTGCCGCTTGCCATTCAGCGCGTGGCCAATGTGGAGCGGGCGCAGATGCTGATCGAAAGCCCGTCGCGCGCCGCGCTGCAGCGCCTCCTAGCCGGATGGCAACCGCTGCTGCACGCGTTGCGGCGCACGCCCGAGGGCAAGGGCGTGATCCGCTGGCTGGTCGACGTCGACCCGCACAGCATTTGAGGCAGCGGCCTTTTACCAAGGCCGGCCTTTGTCAGTGATGCAGGCCCGCGGGCTCCTTGCCCATGTCGACGTAGCGCAGCTCGCTGCTGCGCCGCCGAGCAATGCTTCCGGGCCATGCGAACACCACCAGGCTCAAGGCGCCCAACGCGAGCGACGTAGCGGTGCCGAGGGTGTCGGCATGCCACAACCAGCCCACGCTGGCGACCCAGGCCAGCCACAGCAGAATACGAACAAGTATTGCCATAGTGCCCTCATATGTACTTTGATTTGCAAACACTTTATCAGTGTTTTGAAAACACAAGCACTCATCTGGAGCAATAACGATAGCTATGGCTTATGGCCTACACGCGAATCAGAAATAAACTGAAAAACCGGTTGACTGCATGGCCGCCCGCTATTCAAGCTGTCACAGCGCGGGCCCGTTCCGGCATCGCGCGTCAAGCAAGAACGCTGGTCGCCAGGGGTTGCCGTGAAACTGCCTTCATGTCTCGGTTGGGCTCTTCTTTTTGCATGCGCATGCTCCGCGGCCGAACTCGAACTGCAGGGTAGCCGGCTGGTGGTGTCGGGCATGCTCGACGGCACGGCCATCAAGGCCTTTACCGAGCACCTGGGCAAAGGCACGGTGCGCACCGTGGTGTTCGAAGACTCGTTCGGCGGCACCGCCGAAGCAGCCGGCGCCTATGCCGAGGCCATCCGCTCGAGCGGCGTGGACACCGAAATCCGCGGCCAGTGCCTGGCTGCCTGCGCCTACGCGTTTCTTGCCGGCAAGACGCATCGCTTCGGTGACGGCTTTCAAGTGAACGGCGTGCTGCTGCCGGTGGCTGCCAGGCCCACCGCCTCCGAACTGGCAATGCGGTGGCGCGGCAGCGAAGTCCACAAGACGCTGGCCGAATTTTCGCCCGCCGCAGCCACCAGCGCGGCCCCCACCAGCGCCACGGAACTCGGCGCCGGCCCGGTCAAGGACAACTGGCAGCCCGATCATGGCGTGCTCTTCACGGCCAGCCCCACGCTGTTCGGCCACATCTACAACGCGTTCTATTGCGATGGAACCCAGGGCCGTGACTTCACGAAGTGCGAGCGCCTTTCGGACGCCGATCCGTTCAAGCTCGGCGTGCTGACGCCCTGATTCAGCAGACGCGCCTTGCAGCGCCCCGGCTCAGCGCAGCAGGCTCACCGCCAGCGGAAAACTGAAGAAGGTTGCGACCGTCGTCCACAGGATGATGCGCGCGATGCGGCCGTTGTCGGCGCCGAAGCGCTCGGCCAGCATGGCCACGTTGCTGGCGCTCGGCAGCGCCGCCACCAGCACGATCACCATCAGCGCCGAAGAAGAGAGCGGCAGCCCGAGCGCAATGGCGCCCTGCCCCAGCGCCCACACCAGCAGCGGATGTACGAGCAGCTTGGCGCCCACCACCGGCAGCACGTCGGCGAGCGGCGCCTTGCGCGCAAGCCCCGACTTCACCCCCATGGCCACGGCCACTTCCGCACTGGCCGCGTGCTCGCGGGCGAGCAGCGCCGAGCGCGCCAGCACGGCGCCGATGGTGAAGAGCGCCACCGGCGAAGCCGCGTCAGCCAGCATGGCCACGGTGCGCTCCACGGGCCCGGGCAGGCGCCAGCGCGCTGCTGAGAGCAGCACGCCCAGCAGGATCGACCACGGCATCGGATTGACCAGCACGCCGCGCAGCGCCTGGCGCGCCGCCTGCCGCGGGCCGTGATGTCCGGCACCACCGCCCGCACCACCGCCCGCGCTGCCGGCGCCGTCGAGCCGCGAGAGGGCAATGCACAGCGACGAGGTCACGACCAGGTCGAACGCGATGGTGATGATCATCGGCCCCGCGGCCTGGGCGCCCAGCAGCGCCACCAGGAGCGGCACGCCCATGAAGCCGGTGTTCGGAAAGGCCGCCACCAGCGCGCCGAAGGCGCCGTCGTTCCAGCCGATGCGCGCATTGCGGGTGAAGACGATCGTGCCGGCCACCACGGCCAGCGCGCTCACGCCCCAGACCAGTGCAACGCTGCCGTCTAGCAGTTGCCCGATCGGCGTGCCGGCACCAAAGCGCAACAGCATGCAAGGCAGCGCGAAATACAGCACGAAGGTGTTGAGCCCGGGAATCGCGTCCAGCGGCAGGACGCGTGCCCGTGCCGCGCCATAGCCGGCGGCAATCAACGCGAAGAAAGGAAAGGTAACGAGAAATACAGGCAGCACGGTGTGATTGTCGTTGCATCCCGCATCGTGAACTTCGGCGGGGTTGCGCGAAAGCTGCGCCCCGTATCATTGCCCGCTTTGCGCCTGCCCGTTCCCTCGCGGCCTTCCGTTTCCACTCCTCATGTCTTCCGGTCTCAATCTCGCGCAACAAGAAGCTGTCAACTACCTGCATGGCCCCTGCCTCGTGCTCGCGGGTGCCGGCTCGGGCAAGACGCGCGTCATCACGCACAAGATCGGGCGGCTGATCCAGGCCGGCCTGGAGCCCAAGCGCATTGCGGCCATCACCTTCACCAACAAGGCCGCGAGCGAAATGCGCGAGCGCGCCAAGGGGTTGATCGGCCGTGACGCGAAGCATGTGGTGATCTGCACCTTTCACGCGCTGGGCGTGCGCATGATGCGCGAAGACGGCGCCGTGCTGGGGCTGAAACCGGCCTTCAGCATCCTGGACAGCGACGATGTCACCAAGATACTGAAGGACGCCGGCGGCACCACCGACACCGCCACCGCGCGCATCTGGCAGTGGACCATCAGCAAGTGGAAGAACATGGGCCTGAACGCCGAACAGGCCGAGGCCGCCGCGGTGGACGACAACGAGCGCATCACCGCGCGCATCATGGCGCGCTACGAAGAGCGTCTTACGGCCTACCAGAGCGTCGATTTCGACGACCTCATCGGCATGCCGCTCAAGCTGCTGCGCGACTACGAAGAGGTGCGCACCAAGTGGCAGTCCACGCTGGGCCACATCCTGGTGGATGAATACCAGGACACCAACGCCACCCAATATGAAGTGCTGAAGGCGCTCGCCGGTGCGCGCGGGCGCTTCACCGCGGTGGGCGACGACGACCAGTCGATCTACGGCTGGCGCGGCGCCACGCTGGACAACCTGCGCAAGCTGCCGGTCGATTATCCGGACCTGAAGGTCATCAAGCTGGAGCAGAACTACCGCTCCACCAGCGCGATTCTGCGGGCGGCCAACAACGTGATCGGCCCCAACCCCAAGCTGTTTCCGAAGACGCTGTTCTCCGAGCTGGGCGAAGGCGAGCCGGTGCGCATCGTCGATGCCGACTCCGAGGCGCACGAGGCCGAGCGGGCGGTGGCGCGCATCATCAGCTTGCGCGCGGGCGACGCCACGGCGCAGGGCAAGCAGTACAAGGAGTTCCGCGACTTCGCCATTCTTTACCGCGCCAACCACCAGGCGCGCGTGTTCGAGCAGGCGCTGCGCAAAGCGCAGATTCCCTACAAGGTGTCGGGCGGGCAGAGCTTCTTCGACCGCGCTGAAATCAAGGACCTGTGCGGCTGGTTCCGCCTGTGGGTCAACAACGACGACGACCCGGCGTTCCTGCGCGCCATCACCACGCCCAAGCGCGGCATCGGCCACACCACGCTCGCGAGCCTTGGCACCTTTGCCAGCCAGTACAAGCTGAGCCTGTTCGAAGCGCTCTTCAGCCCATCGCTGCCGAGCGTGATGCCCAAGCGCACGCTGGAGGGCATCCACGAGTTCGGCCGCTACATCAACGACCTGGAATACCGCGCGCGCCGCACCATGGGCGCCGAAGACTCGCGCACCTTCATGCTCGACTGGCTGAAGGAGATCGACTACGAGAAGCATCTCTACGACGGCGAGGACAGCGAGCAGGCCGCAGCCGCGCGCTGGACCAACGTGATGGAATTCGTCGACTGGATGTCGCAGCGCGCCGGCGGCACCCTCGACGATGCCTCGGGCGCGGACAACAACATCGAGAGCGAACGCAAGAGCCTGCTCGAAGTGGCGCAGACCATCTCGCTGCTCTCCACCATCAGCGAGCGCGAGCAGGACCAGAACGTGGTCACGCTTTCGACGCTGCATGCCTCCAAGGGCCTCGAATGGCCGCACGTGATGCTCATCGGCGTGACCGAGGGCCTGCTGCCCTTCAAGCTCGAAGACGACAACGGCCGCCAGCTGAAGGTGAGCGACGAGACGCTACAGCGGCTGCAGGAAGAGCGCCGCCTCATGTACGTGGGCATCACGCGCGCGCAGCGCAGCCTGGCCGTGAGCTGGACCAAGAAGCGCAAGCAGGGCCGCGAAATGGTGCCCTGCGTGCCGAGCCGCTTCATCGCCGAAATGGGCCTGGACAAGGCCACCACGCGCGAAGACCCGCGCGAGAAGCTCAAGGCGCTGCGCGCCGAGTTCGCGCGCAAGGCCCAGGACAGTGCAGCGGCTGCAGCGGCGGCCGCCTCCGCGTCATGATGGCGCGGGTTCTCCTGCTGTCGCTGGCCGCCCTGTGCACCGCATGCGCCGGCCCCGGCGCGCACAACGCAGCACCGCCCGGATGCCCCGCCACCGCGCGGGACCTGCCGGTCGAAGCGCTGTACGGCAACTGGCAGGCACGCTTCGACGGCCTTCCGGGCGCGGCCTCGGTCGTGCTCGGCAAGCACCCCGAATACGTGGGCGTGCGCGGCATCATCACGCGCGCAACATCCGCGCCTTCGGCGAGCGCATCGGTCGCGCAACTGGCGGGCGATATCAACGACGAGGGCGAGCTCGCCATCGACGAATCGCTCGACGGGCGCAGCATCAGCGGCGTGTGGTCGGCCACGCTGCAGCCGGACTCCTGCGGACGCGAGTTCAGGGGCACCTGGCGCAATGCCGCCGACGAAACCACACATCCCTTCACTCTGAAAAAGACGGAACGGACCGCAGACAAATGAACCCAATCCATCTACGCACCACCCTTGCCGCAAGCCTGCTGGCGCCCGGCCTCCTTGCGTCGTCGCTGGCCAACGCGCAGGCTGTCGAAAAGCCTTCCAGCCCGCTGGCCGATGCCCAGCTGACCTGGCAGCAGTGCGCGGCGCTCGGCAACAGCAACGACGCACGGCTGGCCTGCTTCGACCGCTGGGCGCAGCAGCAGACGCTGCCTTCAGTGTCGGTGCCCGTGGCGCCGCCGGTGCTGGCAAGCACGCAGCCCGCGCCGCCGGTGGACGGGTCGATGCCGGCCACCCGCGTGGTGTCGGTCGCCACCAGCGAGGGCTGCCGTGACCGGCAGTACTCGGCGCTTTCGCGTTTCTGGGAGCTGGAGAACGGCACCGACTGCGGCACCTTCGGGTTCCGCGGCTACCGGCCGTTGAATGTGTCGGCCTCGGCTGCCACCAGCAAGCCCGATACGCCCACGTCGCCCTCCGAAGGCCACACCGCCTCCCCAGTGAACTACCAGGCGAATGAAATGCGCATTGGCCTCTCGGTGCGTACCAAGATCGCGCAGGGCCTGCTTACGCAGGGCGACCCGATCAAGAAAGACTCGCTCTGGTTCGCGTATTCGCAGCAGTCGACCTGGCAGCTGTTCAACGGCTCGATCTCGCGGCCGTTCCGCACGACCGACCACGAGCCCGAGCTGATGTATGTCTATCCGCTG
Source organism: Variovorax paradoxus (assembly GCF_009755665.1). Lineage (NCBI taxonomy): Bacteria > Pseudomonadati > Pseudomonadota > Betaproteobacteria > Burkholderiales > Comamonadaceae > Variovorax > Variovorax paradoxus. The sequence goes on along the minus strand of NZ_CP046622.1, from coordinate 735,031 downwards.
GACTTCAGGCTGCCCGGCGGCTGGCGCTGGCGCTATGCGGGCGTGGGCCTGGTGCACCAGTCGAACGGCCAGAGCCTGCCGTTGTCGCGCAGCTGGAACCGCGTCTACCTGATGGGCGGCGCCGAGCTGGACGACCGCTTCAGCATTACCGGTCGCGTCTGGCAGCGGCTGTCGGAAAGCGTCGCAAAGGACGACAACCCCGACATCTCCAGCTACATCGGCCGCGCCGAGGTCACCGGCCGCTGGAACTTCAACCGCGACAACAGCCTGGGCCTCACGGTGCGCAACAACTTGCGCGACAGCGGGCGCGGCTCGATACGGCTCGAGTGGCTGAAGGCCATCGGCGATCCGACCACCAGCAACCTGCGCTTCCACACGCAGCTGTTCCACGGCTACGGCGACACGCTGGTGGACTACAACCGGAAGCGCACCGTGCTGAGCATCGGTCTCAGCCTGGTCGATTTTTAATTCGCTCCGATGAATGCACAGAAAGGTCGTGTCATGAATGCTGGTGAACTTACCCCCGTGGATGCCGTGCAGCGCGAGATCATTGCCTCGCTGCACGTAGCGCCGGTGTTCGATGCCGCCGAGGAGATCGAGCGGCGCATCGGCTTTCTGGCAGGGTACCTGCGCGCCACGGGCTTGAAGACGCTGGTGCTGGGCATCAGCGGCGGCGTCGATTCGCTCGTGGCCGGATGCCTTGCACAGCGCGCCGTGGAACGGCTGCGCGCCGAAGGCCGGGATGCCACCTTCATTGCGATGCGTTTGCCGTACGGCGTGCAGAAGGACGAAGCCGAGGCGCAACGCTCGCTCACGGTGATCAAGCCCGACCGCACCTTGACCGTCGACATCCGGCCCGCCGCAGACGGCATGCTCGCGGCATTGAAAGGCGGCGAGCTTGCGTTCCGCGATGCGGCGCATGAGGACTTCGTGCTCGGCAACATCAAGGCGCGCCAGCGCATGATTGCGCAGTTTGCGGCGGCCGGCGCGCACGATGGCATCGTCATCGGCACCGACCATGCGGCCGAGGCGCTGATGGGCTTTTTCACCAAGTTCGGCGACGGCGCGGCCGACGTGACGCCGCTCACCGGCCTCAACAAGCGCCGCGTGCGCGCGCTCGCGCAGCAACTGGGCGCACCCGATGCGCTGGTGTTCAAGGTGCCCACGGCCGACCTCGAATCGCTGGTGCCGCAAAAGCCCGACGAAGATGCGTTCGGCGTCAGCTACGAGCAGATCGACGATTTCCTCGAGGGCAAGCCGGTGTCCGCTGCGGCGCGCGAGATCATTCTTGCAACGCACCGCAAGAGCGCCCACAAGCGGGCGCTGCCCGCGGAGCCGCCGCTCTCCGCCTAGGTGCGGGGCGACTCGAGCAGTTGCTCGAGCAGCGCGGTCAGCTTGTCGACGTCGACGGGCTTCGTCAGGTGCGCGCGAAAACCCGCCTCCAGGCTGGTGTCCCTGTCGCTGGCCTGGCCGTAGCCGGTAATGGCAATCAGCGGCGGCGGGTTGATCATCTCGGCCCGCAGCCGCTTGGCGACTTCATGTCCGTTCAGGTCGGGCAGGCCGATGTCCAGCAGCACCACGTCCGGGTCTTGTGCCTTCACCGCCTCGATGGCCGACAGGCCGCCATGCGCGACGCTGGACTTGTAGCCCAGCGCCTCCAGCAGCAGCGCCATGGTTTCGGCCGCGTCCACGTTGTCGTCCACCACCAGCACGCGCTGCTCGCCCACGGGCCGCGGCTCCGCCTCCAGGGTGGCCATCGGCGGCTGTGTGGTCTGGAACTGCACCACGAACTCGCTGCCTTCCCCCGCCCGGCCGGTGCTGAACGCACTCACCCTGCCGCCATGCAGCGTCGTCAACTGCTGCACGAGGCTGAGCCCCAGGCCCAGGCCGCCCTGCGACCTTGCCATGTTCTGCTCGCCCTGCACGAACAGGTCGAAGATCCGCTGCAGGTCCTTGGGCGGTATCCCGGGTCCGTCGTCGCGCACGCTGATGTCGGCGTCCTCGCCGACCTGCGAGAGCGAGACATGGACGTTGCCGCTGTTGTGGGTGAACTTTGCGGCGTTGTGAATCAGGTTGCTGACGATCTGGATGACGCGTGCGCTGTCTCCGGAAATCCAGGGGTCCGTCTCCTGGAGATGCAGGTGCAGGGTCTGCGACTTGCTTTCGATCAGCGGCCGCACCGCCTCGGCAGCCTCGGCGATGGCATCGCGCAGGCGAACCGGCTTGCTCTCCAGGTGGATCTTGCCGCTCGTGATGCGCCCCACGTCGAGCAGATCGTCCACCAGCCTGGTCATCTGCTTGAGTTGCCGGCCGATGATGTCGCGGGTATGGGCGATGACCGCCGATTCCGCTTTTTCCCGCTTGAGGAGTTCGAGCGCGTTGGAAATCGGCGCCAGCGGATTGCGCAGCTCGTGCCCGAGCATCGCAAGGAAGTTCGTGACGCGGCGCCCTTCGTCTTCCAGCGCGGTCACGCGGCGCCGCTCCGTCAGGTCGCGCGTGACCTTGGCAAAGCCGCGATGCCGCCCGGTAGCATCGTGCAGCGCGGTAATGACAACGCTGGCCCAGAACCGGCTGCCGTCCTTGCGGATGCGCCAGCCTTCGTCCTCGAAGCGTCCGTCGCGCAGCGCGTTGCGCAGTTCCTGCTCGGGCCAGCCGGTCGCGGCCACCTCGGGCGGATAGAACACCGAGAAGTGCTGCCCGATGATTTCCGAGGCCTCGTAGCCCTTGTTCTTTTGCGCGCCGAGATTCCAGCTCACGATGTGGCCGGCGGGGTCGAGCATGAAGATCGCATAGTCCTTCACGCCCTCGACCAGCAGCCGGAAGCGCTCCTCGCTCATGCGCAGCATCTCGTCCTGGCGGCGGCGTTCGCTGAGGTCCCTCGTGATCATCGAGAAGCCGCGCACGTCCCCGTTGCTGCCGGTCATCCGCGTGATGACCACGCTGGCCCAGAAGCGCGTGCCGTCCTTGCGCAGGCGCCAGCCTTCTTCTTCCATGTGGCCGGCCTGGCGCACGGTTTCCAGCGCTCGGTCGGGCTGGTTCTGCTCGAGCAGCTCGCTCGGATAGAAAAGCGAGAAGTGCCGCCCGATCGCTTCGGCGGCGTCATACCCCTTGAGCTTTCTCGCCCCGTCATTCCAGCTGATGACGATGCCCCCGGGGTCCAGCACGATGATGGAATAGTCCGAGACCGCCTCGACCATCAGCCGGAAATCGGCGTCGGCCAGAGTGCGTTGATTCAGAGGTGCACTCCCACCGCCGTGATCTGCCATTGCTCTTCTTCCTCCAGTGGCCGCGCATCGGTGCAGCGGCATGCGGGCTCTCGCTTTTTTCTCGGCTGGCGCCGAACTCCCGGATTGCAGCGCTCGAACCTCGTGGCTGCCGTGCGGCAGATGCAGCAAATTTAGCATCAGCAGGTACTTTTCGCGTAGGACAAGGCCCAGATTGCACCTTGGCGCGGACAAGTCCCGGGAGCGCGTCAGGCGCTGGAAGGCTCCTGGCGGGGCCAAGGGACACTGCCCGCAGCCCTGGTCCGGGGCTCTGCCGTCATGAAGCGGTTCTTTCCTTCTTTCTTGGCCGAGTACAGTGCCGCATCGGCGCGCATGAACAAGGACGACAGATCCTCGTCTTCCTCTGCGATTGCAACACCGATGCTGGCTGTTGCCTGCAAGGAACGGCCGGAGAGATGAAACGCCGGCCGCATTGCGGCAAGCACCTTCTGCGCAACGATGCCCGCCTCGGCGATTCCGTCAACTCCCTCGAGAAGAATCACGAACTCGTCGCCGGCATAGCGCGCCGCCATGTCGGTCTCGCGCACGCTTTCCTTGAGCCGCCTGCCGAATTCCCTGAGCACCGCGTCGCCCGCCGCATGGCCCAGCGAATCGTTGATCGACTTGAAGTAGTCGATGTCCAGGAACAGCAGGCATATCGGCTTTCCCGAGCGCCGGGACCTGGCCATGGCCTCGCGCGCATGCTCTTCGAACGAACGGCGGTTGGGCAAGCCCGTGAGCGCATCTTCCCGCGCAAGGGCGTCCAGTTGCCTCTGCTTCTGCTTCAGGTCCGTGACATCGTGCGCGATGACGTACAGCCCGACGACGGCGCCGTCGGCATCCCTGTGCGGCAGGTACGTCGTCTGCAGGGTCCGCTCACCGATCAGCAGCTGGGCCGTCTGCTCGAACGACAGCACCTCGCCCGCGAACGCGCGCGCCAGGAGTGGCTTGCGCACGTCGTAGTGGGCCTCGCCGATGGTTTCCCGGATGTGCCGGTTCATCATCGAAGCCGGCTCGATGCCGAGCCACGCCAGATATCTGCCGTTGCAGAAAACCACGCGCTCTTCGAGATCGAGCTCGGTCAGGAGCGCCGGCACGTTGTCGGTGAGCCCGCGCAGGCGCCGTTCGCTGTCGGCGCTTCGCATCTCGGCCTGCTTGCGCTCGGTGATGTCGAAGGTCATCACGTAGTAGCCCGCCACGCCGTCGTCGCGAACATCTGGCAGCAGGTGGCATTCGAAAAAACCCTCCTTGCCCCTGCGGTCGTAGGTGCCTTCGGTGCGCGTCGGCGTTCCCTGGAGCGCCTTGGCCACCTGCGCCTCGAGCTGCCGGTAGACCGCGTCGGGCAGCGACTCCTGCATGGTCATGCGGCCGACGTCGGCTTGCGTCCGGCCCTGCATCCGCAGCCCCGCCTTGTTGGCGAAAAGACAACGTTGGTTGCGGTCGAAGTAGGCGACCACGGCCGGCAGGTTATCGGTCACGTCGCGCAGGAATCTTTCGCTCGACTGCACGCGCTGCTGGGCCGCACGGCGTTCCCGCATGAGCGAGTCGAAGGTGTTCGAGAGATCGCCCACCTCGTCCTGGCCAGACTCCTCCTCCAGCGGAGTGTAGGCAGAGTTGGCACGCGACACCTGCATGTGTTCGCGCAGGCGGGACAAGGGCGCGAGCTGCGAGCGCACGGTCATGAAGGTGAGCCCGCCGGCCAGCAAGGTGAGCAGGAGCGCCCCCGCCCAGGCAAAGCGCTCGATCTGCTCCGCCTTGGCAAAGGCTTCCTGGCGCGGATACATCGCGCCCAGCACCCAGTTGGTCTGGCGTATGTGCTTGAAGGCGTACAAGGCATGCACGCCCCTGCGGTTCACTCCTTCGGACGCTCCTTCGAATCCGGCAATGGCGCGATCGGCAGCGGTGTTGGGTACGCCGTCGGCGTCGATGTGCTGGAGCAGCCTGGACTTGTCCGGATGGTCGACGATGATGCCGCCGGTATTGACGATGAACATGTACCCGCTCTTGCCGAATTTCACGTTGGCAAGCTCACCCAGGAAGTTGTGTTCGCTCAGGGTGATGAAGGCGGCAATGACATAGGCCACCCTGCCCTCGGGGTCCAGCACGGGTTCGGTCATGGCAACTTGCGCGAGCCCGCTGATTCGGTTCTTGAAAGGCTGGGAAATCACGCCCGCCTTGGACGCGACGGTGCCTTGGAAATAGTCGCGGTCCTTGACGTTGATCTTGCCGATCTGCTGCGCACCGTTCATGTTGGCCACGATCTCGCCCTGCGCATCGATGAAGGCCAGGTTGTCGAAGGCTTCCCTGAGCGACTTGTGCTGCATGACAAGGTCCTGCAGGCTTTCGGCGCCGGTGAAGTTGTGGCTCTCGACGCTGTCGCCGAAGGTCTTGAGCAAGGTGCGCCGGCTCAGGAACTTCTGGTCCACCGCATCGGCAATGGCCGATATCCGCTCGAACTGCTCCTCGGCGATGGTCGCCTGCATGTTGCGCTTGACGAAGTAGAGCTCGGCGCTGGCAATACCGATCGTCGTCAGGAAAACAATGGCCACCACACCGCCCGACAACCGGGCACGCAGGCTGAAACGGGTCAGATCGGGTAACAGGAGACGCATCGTGTGTGGACTCCAGAAGGCGCAGCGGGCGCTCAGTCCGCCATGGCAACATCCAGCTGCGCTTCGAACTCCTCGAGCGGCACCGGCCTGCTGAACAGGTATCCCTGGCAAAGCATCGCTCCGTGCATCTGCAGAAACTCGAACTGCTGTTGCGTTTCGACGCCCTCCGCCACGATTTCAAGCTCGAGGTTGCGTGCCATGCCGATGATGGCCTGGATGATCAGTTCGACCTTCGAGTCGGTGCCGATGCTCTGCACGAAGAACTTGTCGACCTTGATCTGGTCCAGCGGAAGTTGCGTCATGTACGACAGCGACGAGTAGCCGGTGCCGAAGTCGTCCATCGAGAAACGCACGCCCATCGACGCGAGCAGTTGCATCTTGCTGACCGTCTCCGTCATCTTGTCCTGCAGCAGGCTCTCCGTGAGCTCGAGCTTCAGTCTTGTCGGGTCTGCGCCCGTTCTGCGCAGCACATCGCGAACGCGGTCCGCGAAGTCCGCGGTGCGGAACTGGCGCGCGCTGACGTTGACCGCAAGCTGCAGATGCCGGCGCCTCGGGTCGTGACTCCAGCGCTCGAGCTGCACGCAGGCCGTCTCGAGCACCCACAAGCCGATGGGCACGATCAGCCCGGTTTCCTCAGCCAGTTCGATGAAGCCTCCGGGCGGCACCATTCCGCGCTCCGGATGGTGCCAGCGTATGAGCACTTCCGCGCCCGCAATGTGGCCCTCGGACGTGACCTGGCTCTGGTAGTGCAGGATGAACTGATTGCCCGCCAGGGCCGCATGCAGTTCGCTTTCCAGCGTTGCCCGGGCGGTGATGGCCGTCTGCATCGCCGTCTCGAAGAAGCGCAATGCGTTGCCGCCCGCCGACTTGGCGTAGTACATGGCGATGCCCGCATGCTTGAGCAAGTCTTCCAGCGACTGGTTCGCGTCGCCGAAGACGACGGCGCCGATGCTGCACGTGCTGTGGTACTCGTGGTCTTCGAGCTGGAACGATTCGCCCAGCGCGCCGAGGATGGCTTCGCCGGTCGCGTTGGTCTGCATCGCGGCAACCGAAGGGTCTTCGCTGAGGTTTTCGATCAGCACCACGAATTCGTCGCCGCCCAGCCGCGCGACCGTGCCGCCTTCGCTCAGGCTGCCTTGAAGCCGGAGCGCAACCTGCTTGAGCAATGCGTCGCCGGTGGCGTGCCCGAGCGCGTCGTTGAGCGTCTTGAAATCGTCCAGGTCCAGGAACAGCAGCGCGGCGTGCCGCGAGCGGCGCAGGTTCGCGTCGACCGCGGCTTGCAGCCGGTGCAGCAACAGCTGGCGGTTGGGAAGGCCCGTCAGGTTGTCGTAGAAAGCCAGATGCTCGATCTCGCGGGCGGCCAGCTTGCTTTCGGTGATGTCCCTCAGGATGACGATGAACCGCGCGTCCGCACCCTCGCCCACCAGCTTGCGCGAGACCGAGATCTCGAACCACACAACGCCCCTGGGAACCCGGGTCTCGAACTGCCGTCCTGAAGAAAACCCGAACTCGAACGCATCGCGCAGTGCGACCATGACTTCGGCCGCGGCGTTCGCCGGCAAGAGATCGGACATCATCTTGCCGACCGGCTCGCGCACCTTGATCGACGACTTGGGGCGGCGCGGTGAATGGAAGCGGTAGCAACGGCCGTCGATGCCTGCCTCCAGCAGCACGTCCGGCAGGGCATCGAGCGTGGCTTGCAGCTGCGCCTTGCCTTCGAGAATGTCGGAGACGTGGCGCTTCTTCTCGGTGATGTCGCGGTAGATGCACACCAGGCCGCCGTCCGGCGTCGGGCTTTTGACGGCGACGACCACCTGCCCGCCCGGCAGGACGAGCTCCTGCTCGCTGTGCGGATGGAGGCTGCGCGAATTCTGTTCGTCGATGGGCTGGAAAGGGGCCTGCGGCGCAAGCAGCTTTTCCGCCCAGGGAAAGTAATCGACGAAGCGGCGGTTCCAGGTGATCACGCGGCCTTCGGGATCGAGCAGCACGAAACCGTCCGCCATGGATTCGAGCGCCTGGTCCAGCGTGGCCTTGGAGCGCAGCAGGTCGGCGCGGGCACGCCACTGCCGCGACAGCTGCGCCCGGGCGAAATAGGCGACCGCAAGAATCATCAGCGTGAAGGCCAGCGCAACGATCAGGATGGAATTGCGCTCCCTGCGCCAGTCCTCGAGTGCGAGCTGGAGTGGAATGCCGGCGACGATCAGCAGGTTTCTATGCAGCGTGGGCCGCGCGACAACGATGGCGGGCAGGCCGCTGAGGCGCGCGACCATCCGGTGCGGGCGGCCGTCGCTGGTTTGATCGGTCATGGCCGGCCTGATGCTCCGGCCGGCAAGGTCGTCGCGCGGCGGCATGCTGGCGAGCAAGGCCCCCGACTCTCGCTCCAGCGTGACCTCGAGCCCCCGGATGTTCGCCCCCTGCGCAAGGATGGTGGTGAGCATGGAGACCTGCACTTCGGCAACCGCCACGATCCTGCCGCCGTCCGCGAGCCGCAGCACGCGCCCGAAATACAGCACCTGCTGCGAAGTCGCCTGGCTGACGCTAGGTGCGCTGACCGACAGCATGGACCCCGGCCGGCTCAGGATCTCCTTCAGGAAGCCCTGGGGCAGTTGCAGCACCAGCTTCGCTCCGCGGCGGTCGGAAGACGCGATCACCGCGCCGTCGGTATTCAGGAGCGCCACATACCGGACCAGGAGGCTCTGGCGAACGACCGTCTCGACCAATTGCGCGGTTTCGGGCGCCGTGATGTCGGCCGCCACGCTGTCTTCGCTGGAGTTGCGCAGGAACTGCCCCATGCCCGCCAGCAGCATGTCGACGGCCAGCAGGCTCCGGTTCAGCGCGGCTTCGGAGGTAACGACGAACCGCGTGGCCTGGCTCTCGTTGTCGGAGATCGCCTTCTGGTAGGTCTGCCACATCGTGAACGCGGCAATGGCGAGAACGGCCGCCAGGAACAGCGCCGCCACGCCGTAGATAAAGGCGGTGATGCGGCGGGGCAGCAGCTTGTTCACTGCCCGACGGGAGCCTTGACGCCCACCACCGGGCCGACAGTCTGATCCCAGACCTCCGCGCACACGGTTCCGCATCGCTGCACCCAGCGCGTCAGCACGCTCGATGCGAATATTTCGCGCCGGCGGCGTTCGTCATTGGCGGAAGGACGTGCCTCGACCATGGCGCCCTTTGTACCTTTCACGCAGGTGGCGGCGCCCGTGTTGCATGCAATGCCGTTGCCGGTGTCGCGCTCCGATTCTTCCCAGACCGCGGCCTCGAGCTTTGGCAGCTCGGTTTTCAGCAGGGTCTTCAAATCTGCGGGAAGCGCGTTCCATGCGTCCGTGTTGGCGCCGAATACCGCGACCCCCCAGTTGATGGGCATCGTGTAGAGCGAACTCGTGACCTTGTGCAGGCCCAGCGTGTTGCCGGACATCGCGCCGGTGATGGCGCATTCGGTGTTGGCCGAACTCATGTTCGCCATGAGCTCGGCAAACTCGGTGGACACCGGCACGCCGCCGAGGGCGCGCACGAAGTCGGCCTGGGTGGTACCCGAAACACGCACGCGCCGGCCCGACAGGTCGGAAAGCTGCCTCATGGGCTGCTTGCAGAAGATCACCTGGGCCGGATATACATACACGGCCAGCAGCTCGACGCTATGGCGCTCGCGCAGCGTCTTCTCGAGATACGGCCGGAATGCGCCGATCACCCGCCGCATGGAGGACATGTCGGGATTCAGGCCGGCAATATCCGGCGTGCCGATTTCCGGATACTCGTTGCTGATCTGGCTGAGCAAGGCGGTTCCGAACGGAATGACGCCCAGTCGCATGAGATTGAGCATTTCCTGCCCGGGCACGCCGGCCTGGTTGAACGGAACGATGCTCGCGGTGTACTTGCCGCCGCTCAGGCGGGCCAGGTCCTTGCCCCAGAAGCGCTCTTCGTGGAGCGCGTACTGATTCAGGCCGGCCAAGCCGCCCACCACGCGAAGCCGCGTGGGCGCAGATTGCTGTGCTTCGCTGTTCGTTGCCGCGAAAGCCAAAGCAAGCGCGGCGACACAAACCCAGAGGGCAGGTCGCCAAGCGGATGCTGCTTCGCCGGTCGTCATGCCCCGGATCATGATGCCGATTGTGCTTCCTGTAAGAAGTTTTTTACAGAATCGCCGGTTTCCGGTCACCCGCGGACAGGAAAGTCAGGACGACTCGTTGCGCGCAAGGCACAGAGATACCATCCGCAAACCCCTGATCCTGGGTCGTCTTATTCAAATTCCAGATCGATGACCGCGCCCGACCTTTCCAGCCGCCAATTGCGCGCGTTCACGGCGCTGGCCGAACAGCGCAACTTTACGCGCGCCGCCCAAGCCTGTCATTTGTCGCAGCCCGCGTTCAGCGCGCTGATCCGCACGCTGGAAGACACGCTCGGCGCCCGCCTTTTCGACCGGGACACGCGCAGCGTGCAGCTCACGCCCGAGGGGCGGCTGTTCGAGCCCTCGGCCCGGCGCCTGCTCGACGACATGCAGGATGCGATCGGCGACCTCGCCGACCACTCGGAGCGGCGCAAGGGCCGTGTGAGCGTGGCGGCGTTGCCTTCGCTCGCGGCCGGCTGGTTGCCGGCCATCCTCGCCGAGTTCATGCAGACGTGGCCGGGCATTACGGTGGAGCTGCACGACGCGCTTTCCGACGCCTGCATTGCCCAGCTGCGCGGCCATCAGGCCGACTTTGCGCTGGCGGCCACCGGCGCCGATGCGGCCGCGGCCAGCGACCTGCGCGGCCGCAAGCTCTGCGAAGACCGCTTTCACCTGGTCTGCCGCAAGGACCATCCATTGGCTGGTGTCGCCAAACTCACGGCCAAGCAGCTCGCGCCCTGGCCCTTCATCCAGATGGCGCGCAACAGCAGCGTGCGCCAGTCGCTCGACGCCGCGCTGCACCCGTTGCGGCTCAACGCCGTGTTCGAAGTCGAGCACTTGGCCACCGTCACGGGCCTGGTCGAGGCCGGCATCGGCATCAGCGTGGTGCCGGAGCTCACGCTGTTCCACTTTCGGCGCGACACGCTGGTGACGCGGCCCCTGCCGCTGCCCGGCCTCACGCGCACCATCTACCTGGTGCAGCGCCGCGAGGGAAGCCTCTCGGTCGCCGCCCAGACGCTGTACGACCTCATTCTTGCGAGGCTCGGCACGCTGGCCTGAGGCCCGCATGCTCCGCGGGCATAAAAAAACGGCCCCGAAGGGCCGTCTTTTTTTGGAAGCAACCTTGCGGCCGCAAACCATGGCTCGCTGAAGTCTTACTTCTTTGCGGCCTTCTTGGCGGGAGCGGCGGCCTTCTTGGCCGGTGCCGCCTTCTTGGCGACGGGCTTGGCGGCTGCCTTGTCGGCCTTGCGCTTTGCAGCCTTGGGGTCGATGGCGGCCTTGAATGCTGCGCCCGGCACGAACTTGGGCACCTTCTGTGCGGCGATCTTGATCTTGGCGCCGGCTTGCGGGTTGAAGCCGGTGCGTGCGGCGCGAGCCACTTGCTTGAAGGTTCCGAAGCCGATGAGCTGGACGGGGTCGCCCTTCTTCACTGCGGCGACGATGGAACCCGTGACGGTTTCCAGGATACGGGCGGCTTCTGCCTTGCTGACGTTGTGGGCGGCGGCGATCTTTTCGACCAGTTCGATACGGTTCACTTGAAAATTTCCTTTGGATTGTTCTCGTCATGTTGCCAATGACGGCGCAGCGGCTGAGGCCACTGCAAGCGGCGCGGAGTGTAGCGCACACGGGAACCGGTTTCTTTGCGTTCAGGCGCTTGCCTTGATGGCATCGGTGAGGAATTGCACGAATGCCTTGCCCGCATCGGGCAGCGATCGGCCCGCCAGGGTCTCTACTTCGAGGTGACGCTCGTTCATTTCGCGGTCCTTCAGCGCAATGGCAACCAGCGCCTTCGACTTCAGCTGCGTACGGATCGACAACTCCCCATAGAACGCAATGCTTCCGCCCCCCGCGGCCGCAAAGCTCACCAGCGCGTTCGCATGGTTGCTCGACATGGCCTGCACGTACTGCAGCCCCTGCCGGCTGCAGCTGGTGTCGAGCAATTGCCTGATCGAGCTGTCCTGCGGCGGCAGCCCCAGCGGATAGGCCACCACCTGGCGCAAGGACAACTGCCGCTGCCCCGCCAGCGGATGGTCGTTGGCCATCACGGCGAGGATGGGGCTGGGGTGGCGCAGCTCGATCTTGATGCCGGGCTCGGGCACCGTGCTCAAGGTGATGCCGATGTCCGCCTCACCGTCGCGTATGCGCCCGGGTATGTCGTGCGGCGGGCACACCTCCAGGTGAAAGCGGATGCCCTCGTGCTTGCTGCGAAAGCGCGCAATCAGCGTCGGCAGGAAGTCGAAGGCAAAGCCTTCCGTGCTCACCACGCGCACGCGGCCGCTGCGCAGGCCGCGAAGACCCTGGATGTCGCTGGCAACCCGCTCGATGTCCTGCTGCATCCGCTTGGCATGCGCCGCCAACAACTCGCCGGCGGCATTGGGCACCATGCCGCGCGCATGGCGATCGAACAGCAGGGTGTCGAGTTCGCGCTCCAGGCGCGCAACCTGCCGGCTCACGGCCGACGGCGCCACGTTGAGCTTGAGGGCCGCCTCCTTGACCGAGCCGGTGCGCACCACCTCGAGGAAGTACCGCACGGCGGTCTCCTGCAGCGCATGAAGTGCCATGGAGTCTCCCGGTTCAAAGATGGACGAACAGCCGTATCGATTGCCGAAACGGCAATCCACAATTCTAAACATTGCGCTTGTGGCAGCGGGCTCCGGGTCCTAGGATGGAATTGCATCCGCCGTCCCCCAACCTCGTCCCCAGGAGTACCCATGAAACGCCTCCCCGCATTGGCCAGCCTGCTGCTGATGTCCTGCCTTGGCCTTGCATCGATGGCGGGCGCCGCGGAGACCGGCTTTCCGACACGCCCGGTCACGCTCGTGATTCCCTTTCCTCCGGGCGGCGCCACCGACGTGAACGCACGCGTGATCGCCCAGCGCCTGGGCAAGGAGCTCGGGCAGCCGGTGGTCGTCGAGAACCGCGCCGGTGCCGGCACGGTGATCGGCGCGAGCTATGTCTCCAAGGCAGCGCCGGACGGCTACACGCTGCTGGTGAGCTCGGGCACCACGTTCACCGTGAACCCCGCCATCCGCGCGAATCTTCCGTACGACCCGGTCAAGGGCTTCGACCAGATCGGCCTGGTCGGCCGCGTCGGCCTCATCCTGCTGGCCAACAGCGAGGTGCCGGTAAAAACCGTGAAGCAGTTCGTGGACTACGTGAAGGCATCGCCCGGCAAGTATTCGTATGCCTCGTACGGCACCGGCACCACGTCGCAGTTCGCGGGAGAAACCATCCTCAACGCCGCGGGCCTCAAGATGACTCACGTGCCGTACAAGGGCAGCGCACCGGCCATGACCGACCTGATGGGCGGCCAGGTTCCGTTCAGCATCGACACGGTGAGCGCCGCCATTCCCCAACTCAAGAGCGGCAAGATCAAGGCGATTGCGGTGACCACGGCCAAGCGCTCCACGCTGTTGCCCGATGTGCCCACGATGGCCGAGAGCGGCTACTCGGGCATCGACATGGACACGTGGCTTGTCGTGTCGGCGCCCAAGGGCCTGCCCGCCGACGTGAAGGCCAAGCTCGAAAAAGCGCTTGCCGCCACCGTCGCCGACGCCGACACCCGCGCCAAGCTGATCGCGCAGGGCCTGGAGCCGGCCTTCAGCAACGGCGCTGCGGTGAGCGACCTGATCAACAAGGAACTGCCGCTGATGCGCGCGGTCGCGGCCCGAGCCAACATCACTGCAGACTGATGGACAACCAATTGATCGAACAATCCGCAGTCGAACTGCGCCGGCTCATCGGCAGCAAGGCGGTCTCGCCGGTCGAGCTTCTGGAGGCTTGCATTGCGCAGATCGAGCGGGTGAACCCGTTCGTCAATGCCGTGACCGCGACCAGCTTCGACCGCGCGCGGGCCGAGGCCAAGGCCGCCGAAGCCGCCGTGATGCGCGGCGATGCCCTGGGGCTGCTGCATGGCCTGCCGCTGGGCGTGAAGGACCTGGAGCCCACCGAAGGCCTGCTCACCACCTGGGGCTCCGCCATCTTCCGCGACCACGTGCCCGAGGAAGACATCGAGCTGGTGTCCCGCCTTCGAAAGGCCGGCGCCATCGTGGCAGGCAAGACCAACGTTCCGGAAATGGGTGCCGGCGCCAACTCGCGCAACGAGGTGTGGGGCGCCACCGGCAATCCGTTCAACCCCAACCTGAATGCGGGGGGCTCCTCCGGCGGCTCGGCGGCAGCCCTGGCGTGCGACATGCTGCCTGTGTGCACCGGCTCCGATACCGGCGGCTCGCTGCGGATTCCGGCCGCCAAGTGCGGCGTGGTGGGCTTCCGGCCATCGCCGGGCATCGTGCCGAGCGTGCGAAAGCTGCTGGGCTGGACGCCGATTTCCGTCGTCGGGCCGATGGGCCGCACGGTGGCAGACGCCTGCCTGCAAATGGCCGCTTCCGCCGGCATGCACGCGGGCGACCCGTTGAGCTACCCGCTGGATCCACTCTCTTTTCAAAAGCCGATGGACCTCGACCTGAGCAGGCTGCGCGTGGCGTGGACCGAAGACTTCGGCGTTTGCGCGGTGGACGACGGCATCCGCGCCACCATGCGCCGGAAGATCGGCGCCATGCGGCGCCTGTTCAAGTCTTGCGACGAAGTGACGCTCGACCTCGGCGAAGCGCACCGCTGCTTCGACGTGCTGCGCGCCGAAGCCTTTGTGGCCGGCATGCACGCGGCCTACCAGCGCGACCCTTCCAGCCTGGGCCCCAACTCCCGCGCCAACTACGAGATGGGCGCTCAGATGAGCCTGCTCGACAGCGCCTGGGCCCAGGCCGAGCAGACGCGGCTCATCAAGCGGTTCCAGGCGACCTTTGCGGACTACGACCTGATTCTGTCGCCCACCACGCCGGTGTCGCCCTTCCCGTGGACGCAGCTGTATGCGGACACCATCAACGGCGAGAAGCAGGCCAACTACTACCGCTGGCTGGCGTTGACGTACGTCGTCACGTTGACGACGCATCCCGCGCTTTCGCTGCCCTGCGGCGTCGATCACGCGGGCATGCCCTTCGGGCTGCAGATCGTGGGCGGCTTTCGCGCCGACCACCAGGTGCTGGGCGCTGCGCATGCCATGGAAATGGCATTCGCAGCCGATGCGCAACTGCGCCGTCCGCGCCCCGATCTTTCGGCTTTGCGCATGGCGGAACCTGCCCTCACATCCATCGTCACCGCACCGCCGGGCCCGCATGGCGGCGCCGCTGCGGCTGCGGGCCACTCAGCGGTTTCCGCGGTCTGACAAGACCGCGCCCCAACTGAAAAGCCCCCGGCTCTGCGAAGAACCGGGGGCTTTTTAGATTTGGCGTTCAGCGGCTGGCGGGGGCTGCGCGATTGGACGTCAGTGCCACCGACGGAAAACGGATCAGCGGGCGCCCGTTGAGCTCCTGCAGCTTGCGGTTGTTGTGGGCATAGCGCGCGCGGAATTGCGCAATCTGCGCCGGAGACAGCGACACCGGCGCCTGCAGCACATACCACTCGACGTTTTCAGTCAGCGGCGGCGTGGTCAGCGAGCCCAGGTAGTGGTAGTAGGCCTTGTCCTTGGGCAGGAGAACGGAGATGTCGGCCTTGGACAGCTCGCCATGGCCTTCCTTCTCGAGCGCCGCCAGCACCTTGGCCGCCAGCGGATTGGCCGGGCCTTCGCGGTACATCACACCCACCACGGCCAGGCGGCCGTCCGCGGCGCGGAAGACGAAGTGCCCTTCGAGCGGGAAGTGCTTCCCATCGACCGTGTGCTCGCTCTCGGCATGGAAGTGGAACTGCAGCAGCTTGAAGTGGCGGCCGCGAATCATGGCATCGGGCCCCTTCGCCTCGACCTCCACCGCATGGCCGTTGTCGACGACGTCGAGCGCCGCGCGAGCGTTGCTGAGGCGAATGTCTTGCGGCTCGAGCGCATCGCCGGCCTTGGCTTCGCCGGTAGGAATGTCGATCGGTGACTGGGCGCTGTCGTGAACCGCCTTCCAGTTTTCCTGATGGTCGTAGTCCAGCGCCTGGGCGTGGACCGTTGACGCCGCGAGCAGCGCAACGCTCAGGAGACAGCGAGAAACTGGGGACATGGGCAAGGATTCCAGGAAATAGTTATGAGAGGAGCTCGCTGCGCGAGCCGGGGTGCGCATCGAAACGATCAGGGGACTGTCGTCTGTGATCGCCGCCTGGCGGAAGCCGGCTATCCGCGGCAGCCGCAGAAGCCGGCGCGATTGTCTGGACGCCGACCTGACCGGATGCTGACCGCCACGCTGCCCTCCGGTACCGAATGCGCGGCCCGCAGCATTCGAATTCGGCCTACATACATCTTCCCCCGATTTGTGCAAGTTGAGGCAATGACACAACCCATCGAACTCATCATCGAGGAGCCGGCCCTCGGTTCCTATGTCTGGCGCCTGCTTGAAACCGATACGGACGGAGCGAACCCCAAGGTGCTTCGCGACGCCTTCGATCCGGCGGACACCTACGAAGCCGCGCTGGCGGCGGGGCAACGCGCGCTGCAGAGCGAGATCCGCCGGCGAGCCGCACCGGCCCAGGCGCAGCACCACTAGCCTGCGGCAGGCCTCACGGCGCAGTGAGGCCCACCGCGCGCATCAGCCAGCGAAAGACCAGCGCCACCGCAAAGAGGGCGCCGACGCTGGCCAGCCAGATGGCAAGCAGCCATCCGAACCGGCGCAACCATTTGCCGCGGCCGGCGGGGCCGGGGTCAGTGGTACCCATCGCCATGCCGCACCTTGCCGCGGAACACCCAATAGCTCCATGCGGTGTACATCAGGATGACCGGAATGATCAGCAAGGCGCCGACCAGCGCAAAGCCCAGGCTCTGCGGCGGGCCCGCCGCCTGCCAGATGCTGATGTCCGGCGGGATGACGTTGGGCCACAGGCTGATGCCCAGCCCGGTGTAGCCCAGGAACAGCAGCACCAGCGTGAGCACGAATGGCGATGCGTGCCCCTCGCCGCCCAGTTCGCGCAGCAGGCGCCACGTGACCAGGGCCACCAGCGTGGGCACCGGCGCAAACCACAGCAGATTCGGAAAGCTGAACCAGCGCCTGGCAATCGCCTCGTGCGCGAGCGGCGTCCAGATGCTGATGGCGATGATCACGGCCAGCATCAGCCAGGCCAGCGGCCGTGCCAGGCTGCGCATGCGCATCTGCAGGCGGCCTTCGGTCTTCATCACCAGCCACGTGGCGCCCAGCAGCGCATAGGCCGCCACCAGCGCCGCGCCGGTAAAAAGCGAGAACGGCGAGACCCAGTCGAACGCCCCGCCGGCGTAGTTGCCGCCTTCCACCGGCATGCCGTTCAGGAACGCCCCCAGCGTCACCCCCTGGAAGAAGGCCGCGGTGACCGAGCCGCCGATGAAGGCATGGTCCCACCAGCGGCGCTTGCCCGCACGCGCCTTGAAGCGGAACTCGAAGGCCACGCCGCGGAACACCAGCCCCACCAGCATCAGGATGAGCGGCAGGTAGAACGCGCTGAGGATCACCGCGTAGGCCAACGGAAACGCCGCCAGCAGCCCGGCGCCGCCCAGCACCAGCCAGGTCTCGTTGCCGTCCCACACGGGCGCCACGGTGTTCATCAGCACGTCGCGGTCTTCCTTGGCGGGCACGAACGGAAACAGGATGCCGATGCCCAGGTCGAAGCCGTCCATCACCACGTACATCATGATGCCGAACAGGATGATCACGGCCCAGATCAGGGGAAGATCAATGCCCATCGCGCTCGCCCTCCTTGGCCGCATCGGCCCTGATGTCGGTCTCCGCCTGGTCGTCCTCGGGCGCGGCGGACAGCGGGCGCATCGGCGTTCGCGTCTCGCCCGGCCCGCCCCATGCAGGACGTTCGGCTTCGTCTCCGGCCGGGCCCTTGGCGATCAGGCGCAGCCCGTAGGCGGTGCCCGCGCCGAACACGACCAGGTAGACAACGACGAACAGCGCCAGCGTGAAGCCGACCTGCGCCGTCGAATGCTGCGGCGAGACGGCATCGGCGGTGCGCATGAGGCCGTAGACGATCCACGGCTGGCGGCCGATCTCGGTGGTGTACCAGCCCGCGAGGATGGCCACCAGCCCGGCCGGAGAGAGCGCAACCGCAAAGCGCAGGAAGTTCTTCCTGGCATAGAGCCGCTGCCCCCGGCGCAGCCACAGGCCCCAGAAGGCCAGCGCGATCATCAGCACGCCCAGGCCGACCATGGCGCGGAAGGTCCAGAACACGACGGTCGAGTTCGGCCGGTCTTCGGGTGCGAAGTCCTTCAGCGCGGGGATCTGCCCGTCCCAGCTGTGGGCCAGCAGCAGGCTGCCGGCGCGCGGAATCTCCACCGCGTAGCGCGTGACTTCGGCCTGCATGTCGGGCCAGCCGAAGAGCTTCAGCGGAACGCCTTCGCCTTCGGGGGTGCGCTCCCAGTGGCCTTCGATGGCGGCGAGCTTGGCCGGCTGGTGCTCGAGCGTGTTCAGCCCGTGCTGGTCGCCGATGACCGCCTGCAGCGGCGCGGCGGCCAGGAGCATCCACAGCGCCATCGACAGCATGGTGCGCACGCGGGTGTTGTCGCGGCCGCGCAGCAGGTGCCAGGCGGCCGCCCCGCCGACCATCAGTGCGGTGGCCAGGTAGGCGGCGGTGACGGTGTGCGCGAGCCGGTAGGGGAACGACGGGTTGAAGATCACCCTGAACCAGTCGACCGGCACGACGCGCCCGTCGATGATCTCGTGGCCCTGCGGCGTTTGCATCCAGCTGTTGGACGCGAGGATCCAGGTGGCGGAGATCAGCGTGCCGACGGCCACCGCGATCGTCGAGACGAAGTGCAGCGCGGGGCCCACGCGTTCGCGCCCGAACAGCATCACGCCGAGAAACCCGGCTTCAAGGAAGAACGCGGTCAGCACCTCGTAGGCCAGCAGCGGCCCGGTCACGCCGCCGGCAAAGCGCGAGAAGTTGCTCCAGTTGGTGCCGAACTGGTAGGCCATGACCAGGCCGGAGACCACGCCCATGCCGAAGGCCACGGCAAACACCTTGATCCAGAACTGGTACAGGTCCAGGTACACCTTGCGGCCAGTGCGCAGCCACAGGCCTTCGAGCACGGCCAGGTAGCTCGCCAGGCCGATGGTGAGCGCCGGAAAGATGATGTGGAACGAAATCGTGAAGCCGAACTGGATTCGGGCGAGCAGGAGGGCGTCCATGCGGCAGACCTTAACGTCACAAGCAAATACCCGCAACAGGCGCGTCCGTAAGATGAGCGCCGGCCACTGCCCATGCAGCCGTGCCTCCGTTGGCGCATTTGCGGGCTTGCCGGTTTCACAACGACAAAAGGAGATTTGCAGATGCAGAACGAACCCCTTCAAGCGCGCCGCCGCTTCCTCAAGACCGCCGTGGGATCGGGACTCGCCGCCTTCGCAGGCTTGGCGGGCGCGCAGTCTTTCGACTTCAAACCCAACCAGCGCTACCCCGACCCATCGGTGTTGATACTGGACCCGAGCTTTGCCAAATACCGCATCTACAGCAGCACGGTAGAGCAGCTCGGCACCGGCATGCGGTGGGCGGAAGGGCCGGTGTACTTTCCTGAAGGCGGCTACCTGCTGTGCAGCGACATTCCGAACAACCGGCTCATGAAGTACGACGAAAAGACCGGCAAGTTCACGGTGCACAAGCAGAACGCCAACTACGCCAACGGCAACACGCGCGACCGCCAGGGCCGTCTGATTACCTGCGAACACTCCGTCACGCGCCGCGTGGTGCGCACCGAGAAAGACGGCCGCATGACGGTTCTGGCCGACAGCTACGAAGGCAAGAAGCTCAACGCGCCCAACGACGTGGTCGTGAGGTCGGACGACACGGTGTGGTTCACCGACCCGACCTTCGGCATCAACGGCGAGTGGGAAGGCTCCAGGGCAACGCCCGAACAGGCGACGACCAATGTCTACCGCATTGCCAAGGACGGCAAGCTCACCGCGGTCATCACCGACCTGGTGAACCCGAATGGCCTCGCGTTCTCTCCGGATGAGAAAAAACTCTACGTGGTCGAGTGGAAAGGCACGCCCAACCGCAGCATCTGGAGCTACGACGTTTCGGCCGATGGCGCCAGCGTGTCGAACAAGACCAAGCTGGTGGACGCTGACGGCCCCGGCGCGCTCGACGGCTTCCGCGTCGACCGCGACGGCAACCTCTGGTGCGGCTGGGGCTTCAGCGGCGCCTTCTCGCCTGAGCCCACCGATGTGGGCGGCGGCATGAAGGCGCACTTGCCGCTCGGCAAATCCGAAGAGATGGACGGCGTGAAGATCTTCAACCCGCAAGGCAAGCCGATCGGCTTCATCCGCCTTCCGGAGCGGTGCGCCAACCTCGAGTTCGGCGGGCCCAAGCGCAACCGGCTCTACATGACGAGCAGCCACTCGCTCTACGCGCTCTACGTGGAAGCGCACGGCGCGGTGTAGGCGTTCCGCAAGCAGAAGCTGGCCCAGCGCCTGTCCGCCGGCAGCCGCACGCGGTAACACCGGCTGACTTGCGGGGCGGTGATGATGCGGCATACTCCCACCCCCCAAACTCGCCAGAAGCCCGCTGAATGGACAAGGAAGTCGACCCCCGCGTACTCGCCGTCATCGATGAGATGCGCCTGTCAGGACCGCGGCTCAGTCCGGTTGAAATCGTCGCCAAGATGGGCGTGTTCGACGCGCGCGACAAGCCCTTCGAGTACGCCTGGATGGCCACGGGCGACAACGTCATTGCCACCATCTGGGCGGAGTATGTGCACGTGGGCGCGAATGGGCGCTGGTTCTATCTCGAATCGCTCGACACGCAGCATCGCGCGGGCGGCGGCGCGCGAACGCCCAACCAGGTGCAGCGCGCGAAAGACCGCCTTGCATTGCTCAAGCGCACCTTCGATGCGGGCCAGGGCTTCCGTGCGGTAGTGCAGACCAACCGGGTTGCGATTGCAGAACTCGAAAGCAACAAGAGCGCGAAGGTGTCCACCCGCGTGCGCGACGACTCCGATTGGCACGTTGCAAGCTGGGAGCCCGAGCAGCTGCTGGCGGTGCTGGTGCGCGGCCCGCGCGGCTGGGTTCCCGATGAAGCCGACATGCAGGCCGCCAAGGCGCGAGGCGGCGTTCCGGCGGCCGTGGAAGCAGAGCCCGAGGTCGCCCCTGCCTCGCAAGAAGAGGTTCAGGCCGCCGCCATGGCTTATGTCATGGGCCACTTCAAGGGTTATGGCTACAAGGCCGAGGATGTGACGGGCCAGAAGCTGGGCTACGACATCGAGGTGTCGAATGCGAAAGGCGCAACGCTTCTCAGGGTTGCCGTGAAAGGCACCTCCACCGCAACGCCGAACTTCCACCTCACGCCTGAAGAAAGCGCATGCTCCGCGCGCGAGCCGCTCTGGCGCCTGCTGGTGGTGGCAGACGCCGGCGGTCCCACGGCGCAGCACAAGATCTACAAGCCTTCGGAGATGAGCCAGGCGCCCGGCTTCGAAGCCCGGGGCTAGAGCAGCGCCGCGATTTCCGCGGCGCCCAGCGCGCCCTGGTAGACCCGGAAGTCGTCCAGCTGGGCGCGCAGCGCCGGATCGTTCGGATACTGCGAGCGCCCGAGAAAGTTCTGCGTCGTCTCTCCCAGGTCGAAGGGCGCCAGCGTCATCTGCGCGTTGCTGCCCACCGCCGCGCCGTCGACATACAGCGTGCCGAGCGTGCCGGCCAGCGTCACGGCCACCTGCACCCAGCGCCCGGTCGGCAGCGGCGACGCGCCTTCGATCACCTGCTCGCTGTAGCCGTGAACCCTCGAGATCGCGTAGCGCACGGTGCCAGTGTTGCTGCGCGGCGTGAGCATCATCCAGCGGCGCGTGCCGGAGCCGAAGTCGAACACACGCGACCACGTCGATAGGCTGTCCACGTACACCCAGCATGCGATCGTGAAGTCCGCCGCATCCTTCACCAGGCCCGTGGGCAGGTCGACGTAGGCCCCCGTGCCGCCCAGCGCGACGGCCCCTGCGCTCCGGCCCGCGGTCCAGGCCGCGCCACCGGCAAGTTCGCTGGCGGCGAAACGGCCCGTCGCATCGGCGGCCGAGTTCCCTTGCGCTTCGTCGAACGTGAGATGCATCAGCAGTTCGGGCTTGAGGGCGGCCCGCGCTTCGACGGAAGGCTCGCTCTCTCCGCCCGCGTTCACGGCAACCACGGCGTAGTAGTACACCTCTCCCGCAACGCCTGTGGTGTCCGTGAAGGTGAGCGTGTCGGTGATGCCTGAAGCCACGGTGGTGCTGTACGGCCCGCCCGCGGTGGCCGCGCGCCTGACCGAGTAGCTCAGCGCACCGGTGCTGCCCCACCACGACAGCTCCACTTGCGATGCGCGCACTCGCGCGGTGAGCCCGCTCGGCCGGACGAGCGCCGTGAGCGGATCGCGCGTGAAGGTCAGGGTTCCGAAGCCGAGCTGGTCACCGTTGCCGCCGTCCGTTTCCGGGCGCATCTGCTCGGCCTGCAGCGCGGTGTAGGGCGCGGCAATGCCGAGGCGGTTTGCATAGTGGTTGTACACGCTCTCCCAGATGCCTCGCCGGTGCCCCTGCCCGCCCGTCGCCAGCACCGACTGCGTTCCCTGCCTGTTCACGTTGGTGACAAAAGGCACGGTGTAGAAGTCGCCCGCGCCGTCGCGAAGATTGGACTTGGCGACGTACTCGGCACCGGCCAGAAAGCGGTTGTTCTCGTAGCCGTAGATGTCGTCGCCCTGGTTCCATGCCATTTCGCAGAACGCGCCGGCCAGGCCGATGCCCAGGGTGCAGTGGCCCTGGTCGCGGCCGCTCTCCTGCCACTGGCCCAGATAGCCGGGATGCACGTGATAGACCGCCTGCAACCCGGCGCCGTTGCCCGCGCCGTTCTTGTAGTAGTTCAAGGCCTCGTCGTAGATGTCGCGCCGGTCGCACAGCACGCCGATGGCCAGGATGGCGCCAATCGTGCACTGGTCCCAGTTGGCCCAGTAGTTGGTGATCTCCGAGCCGTTGTGGTTGACGAGGAAGCTGTGGTTGAGCGGATAGAACACCGTCAGCATCATGTTCTGGAAGCGCGCGAAGTCGCTGGCCGCCCAGCCCGGATAGGTGCGCATGATCTCGGCCGCGTTCGCGAACTGCTGGCCGTAGATGCCCGCCGCAAGAAAGCGGTCGGCGTTGCCCTCGATCGCCGTCAGCGTGGACGACCATTCGTTGAGGAACTCGACCGCCAGGTCGGCATAGCGCGTGTCCTGCGAAACCTTCCAACGCAGCGCCAACTGATAGGCGCGCGCAACGTCGATGTAGAACTGCGCGAAGTTCTGGCCCGGGACGTCCCCCCGTATCACCGTGGCCAGCGGCCGCGGCGTGGCACCGAGCTGCGAGCGGCCGTTGGATGTGAGCGCATTCCATCCGGCGAGCCAGGGCTGAGCGTTGGCCGCAACCTTGAGGCGCATGCGCTCGAAGTCGGCTTCGGTGTGCAACAGGCCGGGATGAACGAACTGCTTCGCTTGCGCGGGCGAAGGCGCCGGCGCTGGTGCGTCTTCGGAGCCGGCACCCGTTGCGGGACCGGATGCCGCACCAGCAGTGCCCTGCGTTGCACCGCCAAGCAGGCCGAGGCCCCCGCCCGCTCCGCTGCCGCCGCCTCCGCCACCGCATGCGGTGGTTCCCAGGGCGACGAGACTCATCGCGCCCATGCAGAACACGCGGCGATCGAGGGAGTTGTTGATGAGGTCGGCGGGGCGCTTGTCGAAGGGGATGTTGTCTTCGCTGTCCGATGGATGCATGTTGTATTGAGGTTTTGTTAAACCTGGTTACAGCAACATGCATGCCCAAATCGCGGATGAGCCCTTTTCTATTCGCCTTGCTCGCGGATTGCTGCGAAGAGAAGCCTCATTGCCCACAAAACTCTCTGCACATGACAACAGTGTCACCCGCGCGGCGCAGCGTGCTCATAAATGTCACGCCTCGCGCCGCGCCGCTAGAGCTGCAGGTTGACGTCGACCTTGGGCGTGCCGGGCGCCGATTGCGCGACCACGACGATGCGTTCTTCCAGGCGCTGAAAGTGCAGGTCCACCCGCGCACTCCCCACCTGCAGCCCCTGCACGTGCAGCTGGTCGATGTCCGCGGGCAACTGTGGCCTCACGATCTTCACCTCGCGCCGGATGCCGTCCACCTGCAGGCCCAGGCAGGCTTGCAGCAGCATGAACACCGAGCCCGCCGCCCACGCCTGCGGCAGGCATGCCACAGGGTAGGCAACGGGTGACTGGCCGGGCTGGCGGTCGAAGCCGCAGAACAGTTCGGGCAAGCGCATGCCGAAGTGCGAGGCCGTCTCGAACAGGTTGTCCAGGATGCGCACCACGCCGTCGCGTTCGCCGTAGTGCGCAAGTCCGGCCGCACACAGCGCCACGTCGTGCGGCCACACCGAGCCGTTGTGATACGACATCGGGTTGAAGCGCACCGCCTCCGTCGGCAAGGTGCGAATGCCCCAGCCCGACGCGAAGGCCGACGACAGCAATTGGTGGCCGACAGACAAGGCGCGCTCTTCGCCGGGCAGGCCCGTGAAGAGCAGATGTCCCGCATTCGAGGCCCGCACGCGGCAGGGTTGGTTGGCACCGTCGATGGCAAGCGCGTAGAACTTCAGGTCGTCGAGCCAGAAGCGGCTTTCCACCGCTTCGCGCACGGCCTCCGCGCGCTGGCGCCACCGGGCGGAGCCGGAGTCGCCCTGCCATTCGGCCATCGACGACATCGCGAGAAACGCCGCATAGACATAGCCTTGCACCTCCACCAGCGCAATCGGGCCTTCGGGCGTGCGGCCGTCGGCGTGGAAGATCGAGTCGTGGCTGTCCTTCCACCCCTGGTTGGCAAGGCCGCTGGCCTCACCGCGCTGGTAGGCCAGCAGGCCGCCCTGGTGGCGCGCCATGTTGCGCTCCATCCATTCGCAAGCGGCGCACAGCGCGGGCCAGATGTGCGCGATGGTGGCGCGGTCGGCGGTGCGCTGCGCGTAGGCGCCTGCCAAGGCCACGAAAAGCGGCGTGGTGTCGACCCCGCCGTAGTACTGGCCGAAGGGCAGTTCGTCGACCGCGGCCATTTCGCCTTTGCGGGTCTCGTGCATGATTTTTCCGGGCTCGGCATCGCGAAAGCTCGAGGTCTGGTGCGCCTGCCGCGCCGCAAGAAATTCCAGCACGCCCTGCGCCAGCCTAGGGTCGATCCACAGCGTCTGGAAAGCGGTGACGATGGCGTCGCGCCCGAACGGCGTCGAGAACCATGGAATGCCCGCGTAGGGATACGGTCCCGTGGGCAGGTCGGTCGTGAGCAGCGCAAGGTCGGCGCGCGAACGATCGAGCCAGGCCTGGAACAGGCGGCCTGAAGCCTGCAGTCGCGAACCGCGGCGCTGGCGTGCGCGCATGCGCCACCGCGCGAGCACGCCGGCCTCGCGAAACCGCGCCGCGTTGGGTTGGCCAGGCTCGGTGCCCACCTCGATGTAGAGCGTCCACTCGCCGTGCGCCGCAAGCGGCACCGTGAACTCCGCAGTGCCTGCATTGAGGCGCTGCGGAATTTCCGAGAAGTCGATGCAGGCCAGGCGCGTGACCGTGTCCAGCCCCAGATAGCGCAGCACCACGCCGTGCGTGCCCAGCTCTGGCGCGCCGATGTCGCCGCGCCGCGCGCGCTGCTGGCCGCGCACTTCGAACATGTCGCGAAAGTCGGCGCCGAACTGCAGCGCGAGCGGCGCCTGCGCGGGCTGGTCGCTGTAGTTGACGAGCCGGATGCGCTCGAACAGCCGCGCGCCCCACAGAAAGCGCTTGCGCTCCAGGTGGATCACGCCCTGCGGCATCGATGTCGATCCGAGCACCGGCAGCGGGCGGTTGGTGAGATTGGCGGTGAAGAAAACGTTGTCCTGGCTGACCCCGCTGGACAAGAGCGACGGACGCGCGCCGTCGAGCCGCAGCACGAATGTCGACAGCATGCGCGTGTCGTCGTGAAAGAGCCCGTCCACGCCGCCGCCCACGTCGCCGTGGCCGTCCATCACAAAATAGGTATCGCCCTCCTTGAGCACGAACGCGTGCTGCACCGCGCGTTCGGCGGCCGGCTCGGCCTGATCGACGGCAGGCACTTCAACGCTCATCGCTCAGGCCGCCTCATGGTAGACATGGTCCTGCGGCGGCAGCACCCCGCCGCCGATCAGCCGCTTGTATTGCTCGACGTAGGCGCTTGCCATCGCCTGCGCGGAGAACCTGCGTTCGAACGCCTCGCGCACGCGGTGGCGGTCGAGCTGGCCGATGGCGCGCACGGCCTCCACCGCCTCTGACTCGTCTTCGACGATAAGCCCGCTCACGCCGTGCTCGATCACTTCGGGCACCGAGCCGCAGCGCCATCCGATCACCGGCGTGCCGCAAGCCATGGCCTCGATCATCACCAGGCCAAAGGGCTCCGGCCAGTCGATGGGGAAGAGCAGCGCGCGCGCACCGCCGAGAAATTTCGCCTTGTCGGCATCGCCGATCTCGCCGATGAATTCGACCAGCGGGTGGTCGAGCATCGGCCTTATCTTTTGGGCAAAGTAGCTCGCATCGGCCGTATCGACCTTGGCCGCGATCTTGAGTGGGAGCCCCGCTTTCTTCGCGATCTCGATGGCGCGGTCAGGCCGCTTCTCGGGCGAGATGCGCCCCAGGAAAGCCAAGTACCCGTCAGGCTTCGGCTGGAAGGCATAGGAAGTTTCATCCAGCCCGTGGGGGATGGTCGCGAACCAGTTGGCAAAAGGCAGCGGCTTGCGTTGGTGGCGCGAGATGGAGACCAGCGGATAGCGGCTCCAGCGCATGTAGGCACCGGGCAGATCGGCAATGTCGAGGCGGCCATGAAGCGTGGTGAGCGTGCGGCCCGCCATGTCCTCGAAGAACGGAAAGTGCATCAGGTCGACGTGGAAATGCAGCACATCGAACTGGTGCGCTCGTCGCCGCACTTCGTGAAGCATGCTCAGGTGACTGGCCAGGTCCGACTTCAGCGGCGCTGGGTCCAGGCGCAGGGCCTGCGCGCGCATGGGCGCCAGCTGTGCGCGAGTCTGCGTGTCCGCCGAAGCGAAAAGCGTGACCTCGTGGCCCTGGTCGACCAGCGCGTTGGCCAGGTGGGCGACGACCCGTTCGGTACCGCCGTAAAGCCGCGGCGGAACGGCTTCGTAGAGGGGTGCGATCTGCGCGATCTTCATCGTCAAGACAGTCTCCTCGAAGGAAATGAATGAACAAGGAATGAGGGCGAAGAAACGGAGGCGCGAAGCTTCCGAGCTGTAATTTTGATGCGGCTGTTTTTAATTTCAAGAGCATTCAAAAGCGCCCCTGCGGCGTCCGCCGCTTGCAGCCGGCGCCGCCTTGTTCTAGATTTTTTGCGTTGCATTGGAGGTCTCTTGATGAACATTCTCGAAACCGTTGCCGACCAGTCCGACGCGATGCGGCTGCCGCTCTATGCGGTGACCGTGACTGCCGTGGCCCGCGAAGAAGCGCCTGCGCTGCTGTCGCTGCACTGGCACGGCTTCTTCCGGCAGACGCCCTTGCATCTGCCGGGCCTCGAACTCCCGGCGCGGCCGGTGCCGCAATCGATGGCGCAGTTCGACATGCCCCAGGGTGTTCTCGATGCGTTCGACGCGCTCGAGCAATCGCTGCTCGAGGCCGCGTGGCAGCTCGGAGCCTGGGACGTCGAGCGGCTGGAGCGGCCGGCATGGTGGCGGCCTGGCGCCCCCGCAACCGAAGTGAGCGACGGCCGCCGCGCTTTCGGCTACTACGAGGACGACGACAGCGACAACGGCCACGTCATGGCCGATGCGCCCGATCGCGAGGAGCTGATGCGGCTTGCCGCGCACCGCGGCTACCTGCGCTGGCTGTTCCGCCCGCGCAAGCGCGGCATCTGGGCCGAAGTGCAGAACGATGGCGACGACACGCTCGACGAGAGCGGCGGGCGCCCGCTGCCCTGCCCTGTCTTGCCCCAGCCGCTGCATGGCGACGATGCGACGCGCCGCACCGTCTACCGGTTGGGCCGGGCGGATCGCATCCTGCTTGGGGGCGGCTGAAAAAAATCGTCACAAAAAAATCTCCAGCACGGCCTCTTGAAGCGTTGCCGGCGCGCCCATAGCTCTCGCGCGCCGGCATTTTCTCGGTGCCGGTTCAACTTTTTTTGATGACCTGTATCGCTTAGGAGATTGAACATGAAACTTCATCCTCTGTACGACCGGGTGATCGTCAAGCGGATCGAACAGCAGCGCAAGACGGCTTCCGGCATCGTGATTCCCGACTCGGCCGCGGAGAAGCCCGAACAGGGCGAGGTGCTCTCGGTGGGCCAAGGGAAGCTGCTTGCGGACGGCACCCTGCGCCCCTTGCACCTGAAGGCGGGCGACCAGGTGCTCTTTGCCAAGTACGCGGGGCAGACGGTCAAGGTCGAAGACGAGGAACTGCTGGTGATGCGCGAGGACGACGTGCTCGCGGTTGTCGACACCGGCGAACGCGGCGGCCTGAAGCGCGTCGCCTGATGATGTCCAGAAACCCGTTGTGAAAGGAGTGATTAAAAAATGAGTGCCAAGGACGTCAGGTTCCATGACAACGCCCGCCAGCGCATCGTCGCGGGCGTCAACATCCTTGCCGATGCGGTGAAGGTCACGCTCGGTCCCAAGGGCCGCAACGTGCTGCTCGAACGCAGCTTCGGCGCGCCCACCATCACCAAGGACGGCGTGTCGGTGGCCAAGGAGATCGAGCTTGCCGACAAGTTCGAGAACATGGGCGCGCAGATCGTGAAGCAGGTCGCCTCCAAGACGGCCGACGTGGCGGGCGACGGCACCACCACCGCCACCGTGCTCGCACAAGCCATCGTGCAGGAAGGCATGAAGCATGTGGCCTCGGGCATGAACCCGATGGACCTGAAGCGCGGCATCGACAAGGCCGCCACCGCGGTGCTCGAAGAGCTGCGCAAGCTGTCCAAGCCCATCTCCACGGGCAAGGAGATCGCGCAGGTGGCGGCGCTGTCGGCCAACTCGGACGAAGCCATCGGCAAGATCATTGCCGACGCGATGGAGAAGGTCGGCAAGGAAGGCGTGATCACGGTGGAAGACGGCAAGTCGCTCGAGAACGAGCTCGACGTGGTGGAGGGCATGCAGTTCGACCGCGGCTACCTGAGCCCCTACTTCATCAACGACCCCGAGAAGCAGGTGGCGCATCTCGATGATCCGCTGGTGCTGCTGCACGACAAGAAAATCTCGAACATCCGCGAACTGCTGCCCGTACTCGAAGCCGCCGCGAAAGCCGGCAAGCCGCTCCTGATCGTGGCCGAAGAGGTCGAAGGCGAAGCGCTCGCCACGCTGGTGGTCAACTCCATGCGCGGCGTGCTGAAGGTGGCGGCCGTCAAGGCGCCGGGCTTCGGCGACCGCCGCAAGGCGATGCTCGAGGACATTGCAGTGCTCACGGGCGCGACGGTCATCTCCGAAGAAACCGGCAAGCAGCTCGACAAGGCAACGCTCGAAGACCTGGGCCGTGCCAAGCGCGTCGAAGTGCAGAAGGAGAACACCATCATCATCGACGGCGCGGGCGACCAGGCGCTCATCGATGCGCGCGTCAAGTCGATCCAGGCGCAGATCGAGCAGGCAACCAGCGACTACGACCGCGAGAAGCTGCAGGAGCGCGTGGCCAAGCTCGCGGGCGGCGTGGCGGTGATTCGCGTGGGCGCTGCAACCGAGGTCGAGATGAAAGAGAAGAAGGACCGCGTCGACGATGCGCTGCACGCCACGCGCGCGGCCGTCGAGGAAGGCATCGTGCCTGGTGGCGGCGTGGCGCTGCTGCGCGCACGTGCGGCCATCACCGAGCTCAAGGGCGCCAACGCCGACCAGGACGCGGGCATTCGCATTGCGCTGCGCGCGCTCGAGGCGCCCTTGCGCGCCATCGTGGCCAATGCGGGCGTGGAGCCCTCTGTGGTCGTCGCCAAGGTGCTCGAGGGCAAGGGCAACTACGGCTACGACGCATCGACCGGCGAGTACGGCGATCTGGTGCAGATCGGCGTGGTCGACCCGACCAAGGTCACCCGCACCGCGCTGCAGAACGCGGCGTCGATCGCGGGCCTGATCCTCACAACCGATGCGACCGTGGCAGAGCTGCCCAAGCCTGCCGAGAAGGCACCGGCCATGCCTGCCGGCGGCATGGACTATTGATGAGTTCATATCTCGCTTGCTGAAGCACAGAGCGGCGTCCTTCGCGGGACGCCGCTTTTTTTTGCAACGCAGCGCGTCCGGCGAACGAAGCAGCGTTCGCGGATTTGTCTCAGACTATGCAGATGCGAACAACGGTGCCGCCAACTGAAAGCGCAAAGCATGCGGCTGTGCGATGGCCATGTGCCATGCCGCTGGTTCTGCTGGCGCCCATTGCGGGTGCGCATGCGCCCGAAGCGGGATCGCCCGCGCCGGCGATCGGGTGGAGCCCGGAGCCGTGGGTGCTTGCATGCCTGGCCACAAGCCTTCTGCTTTACCTGGCCGGCCTGCTGCGGCTGTGGCGCAAGGCCGGCGCTGGCCGGGGCGTCGGCAAGGCGCGCGCGGCTTCTTTCGGCGCCGGCTGGCTCGCGCTGGTGGTGGCGCTCGTGTCGCCGCTCGATGCGCTCGGCGGCTTTCTTTTTTCCGCCCACATGGTTCAGCACGAGGTGCTCATGATCGTGGCCGCGCCGCTGCTGGTCATGGGCCGGCCGCTTGCCGTATGGACCTGGGCGCTGCCCGCCATGTGGCGCTCGCGAACCAGCGGCCTGGTGAGGTTGCCCGCGGTGGCCGGAACCTGGAACGTACTGACCTATGCGCCCGTGGCCTGGGCCCTGCACGGCCTTGCGCTCTGGGTGTGGCACCTGCCGCCATTGTTCGAGGCGGCGCTGCGCAGCCCGGGCGTGCACAGCCTGCAGCACACCAGCTTTCTCGTCACGGCACTGCTGTTCTGGTGGCCGCCGCTGGGCGGGGCTTCGCGCGCGGGCCACGGCGGCTCGATGCTGTATCTCTTCACGACCATGGTGCATACCGGAGCCCTCGGCGCGCTGCTGACGTTCTCTACCGTGCCGTGGTATCCCGCCTATGGGGCGAGCACGCCCGCATTCGGATTCGACCTGCTCGAAGACCAGCGGCTCGGCGGGCTGATCATGTGGGTGCCTGCGGGCCTTGCCTACCTTGCGGTGGCGCTTGCGGCGGCTGCAAGGCTGCTGCGTGGGGAGCCGGCGCGCGCCTGAGGCTTGCCGCTCATCAATAGCTGCCGATAACCTGTCGGCTTGCCGCCCTACAGCCCGCGGCCCTTGCCTTGCTATGTTGCTGATGCCTCATGTCGGACCGGCAATCGATGCGAAGCCATAACCACACACAGAAGCGAAGCGCGCGATGGGCGAGCCTCTTGACAGGCAGCCTTTTGCCGGGCGCGTTCGCGCTTGCACATGCACAGCCCGCTGCTCCGGCGGATGGGCCGCCGCCCGGCGAGGGCGAGTGGACCATGCCCGCGCGGGACCATGCGAGCACTCGCTTCAGCCCGCTCGCGCAGATCACGAGCGCCAACGTTGCCAAATTGCAGCCGGCGTTCACCTTCTCCACCGGCGTGGTGCGCGGGCACGAAGCGGCGCCGCTGGTGGTGGGCGGCACCATGTACATCGTCGGCCCCTACCCCAATGTGCTGTTTGCGCTCGACCTCGCCAAGCCGGGCGCGCCGCTCAAATGGAAGTTCGAGCCCCGGCCCGACGCCGGCTCGCAAGGCGTTGCGTGCTGCGACCAGGTGAACCGCGGCGCAGCCTATGCCGATGGGCGCCTGTTCTTCAACACGCTCGACAACCAGACGATCGCAGTCGATGCGGCGAGCGGCGCCGAACTGTGGCGCGTAAAGCTCGGCGACATCCGCATCGGCGAAACCATGACGATGGCCCCGCTGGTGGTGAAGGGCAAGGTGCTGGTGGGCAACAGCGGCGGCGAGTTCGGCGTGCGCGGCTGGCTGACCGCGCTGGATGCGGCCACCGGCAGGACAGTGTGGCGCGCGTGGAGCACGGGCCCGGACCGCGACGTGCTGATAGGCGAGCAGTTCAAGCCCTTCTATGCGCAAGATCGCGGCAAGGACCTGGGCGTGAACTCGTGGCCGCCCGAGGCCTGGAAGATCGGCGGCGGCAATGCGTGGGGCTGGATCTCGTACGACCCGGAGCTCGACCTCATCTACTACGGCACAGGCAATCCGGGGCCATGGAACCCCGAGCAGCGGCCCGGCGACAACCGCTGGACCGCAGGGCTCTTCGCACGCCGGCCCGATACCGGCGAGGCGGTCTGGTTCTACCAGTTCAGCCCGCATGATCTGCACGACTACGACGGCGTGAACGAGAACATCCTGATCGATGCAGAGGTGGGCGGCAAGCCGCGCAAAGTGCTGGTCCACCCCGATCGCAACGGCCATGTGTACCTGATGGACCGCGCCAGCGGCGAGGTGCTGTCGGCCCGGGCCTTCGTGAAGGTGACGACCTCTTCCGGCGTGGACCTGAAGACCGGGCGCTTGCGCTACGACCCTGCCAAGGAGCCGAAGGTCGGCCGGACCGTGCGCGAGATCTGCCCTGCCTCGCCCGGCGCCAAGGACTGGCAGCCTTCGGCCTGGTCGCCGCGCACGCGGCTCGTCTACATACCGCACCAGAACCTGTGCCAGGACAGCCAGCCCTACCAGGTGAGCTACATCGCGGGCACGCCCTACGTGGGCTCCGAGACGCGCATGTACTCCGGGCCCGGCGGCCATCGCGGCCGGTTCACCGCGTGGGATCCGATCGCCGGCAAGGCGGCATGGTCGAAGGACGAGAACTTTCCGGTCTGGAGCGGCGCTCTCGCAACAGCGGGCGACGTGGTCTTCTACGGCACGATGGACGGATGGTTCAAGGCCCTCGACGCGCGAACCGGCACCCTGCTTTGGCAGTACAAGACAGAGTCCGGAATCATCGGCCAGCCGGTGTCCTACCGCGGACCCGACGGCAAGCAGTACGTGGCCGTGCTGTCGGGCGTTGGCGGCTGGGCCGGCTCCGTGGTGGCGGGCGACCTGGATGCACGCGACGGCACGGCGGCACTGGGCTTTGCCAATGCCATGAAAGACCTCTCCGCGGCAACACGAAAGGGCGGCAAGCTGTATGTCTTCAGGCTGCCCGATTGATTTGTCTCGCGCAGCATGCGCGGCCCTGCTCGCGCTGCTGGGCGCAATGCCTCATGCCCGCGCGCAGGACAAGGCCACCGCGGTGCAGCCGACAGCGCTGCGCGTTTGCGCCGAGCCCGACAACCTGCCTTACTCGCGCGAGGACCAGAGCGGTTTCGAAAACCGCATCGCGCGCCTCCTGGCGGACGACCTGCAATTGCCGCTGCAATACCAGTGGCTGCCCGACCGGCGCGGCTTCGTGCGCAAGACCATCGGTGCCGATGCTTGCGACCTGATCATCGGCGTACCCGCGGGCGACGACCGCGTGCTGACCACGAAGCCCTACTACCGCTCGAGCTACGTGTTCGTCCAGAACGAAACCGGCGCGGCGGGAAGCGGCGCGCTGCGTTCCTTCGACGACGCTCGCCTGCCATCGCTGCGCATCGGTGTGCAACTGGTCGGCAACGACCTGGCCGCCACGCCGCCCGGACATGTGCTCGCGCGGCACGAGGCGGTGCGCAACGTGGTCGGCTTTACCGTGTCCGGCGACGGGCCGCCTGCCCAGCGCATGGTGGACGCAGTGGCTCGCGGCGAGCTCGACGCCGCGGTGGTCTGGGGGCCGCAGGCAGGCTACTTCGCAGCACGGGCCACGCCTGCCCTGCACATCACGCGGGCAGCCGCGCCGGCCGACCCGGACCTTCCCTTCAGCTTTTCGATAGCAATGGGCGTGCGCAAGGGCGACCATGCAATGAAAGCGCGCCTCGAAGATTTCCTTGCGCGGCGCGCCGCCGACATCGGCGGCATTCTCGATGCCTATGCGGTGCCGCGCCTCCCCATGGTGGGCGCGGAGAAGCCATGACGGCAACGGCGGCATCGACCGCGCGCATTGCGGCGCTCGCGCTCTCTTCGGCGTTGGCGCTGTGTGCCTGCGAGCGCGAGATGCGCCGCTTTGAAACTCCGCCCGACAACCGCTCGAGCGCGCGCCCCGAAACACCGAGAACCAGCACCTTGCAACCCGCAGAGGCACGCAGCGACGCGGTGCGCATGCCGGCGGGCAACGGCGAAGGCTACGAAGGAAACGCCTACAACGTGGCGCAGGGCAAACGGCTGTACCGTTGGTACAACTGCGGCGGCTGCCACGCGCAGGGCGGCGGCGGAATGGGGCCGGCGCTCATCGACGACCAATGGCGCTATGGCAGCGAGCCGGCGCAGATCTTCAGCACCATCATGCAGGGGCGGCCCAATGGCATGCCTTCTTTCGGCGGGCACCTGAGCGAAGACCAGGTGTGGCAGCTCACCGCATACGTGCGCTCGATGAGCGGCCAACTGCGCAAGGACGTCGCTCCGGGCCGCGCCGACAGCCTGCAGGCCAACGAGCCGGAAGCGGCGCGCGACCGTGAACCGCCCCGGCCGGGAGCCAAATGATGGAAGCGCTGCACGACGTGCTCGCCCCCTTCGGCCCGCAAGCCGCCCATGTGCGCGAGCTGTGGCTGCTCACGCTGGCGGTATGCACGGTGGTCTTCGCGGCCGTGCTGGCGGCCTTGCTGTTTGCGCTGCTGCGCGCACCGCGCGCCAATGCGCAGAGCCCGCCCGGCCTGTCCGACCTGGGCCGGCCCGAGCCCGGCAAGCGGCGCAGCGTAATCGCGGCCGTGGCGGCCTCCACATTGCTGCTGCTCGCGCTCATTGCGGCCAGCATCTTCACCGACCGTGCGCTTGCAAGGCTTTCGACAGAAGGCGCGCTGCGGCTCGAAGTAACGGCCCA
The DNA here is from genome assembly GCF_009755665.1 of Variovorax paradoxus. NCBI lineage: Bacteria > Pseudomonadati > Pseudomonadota > Betaproteobacteria > Burkholderiales > Comamonadaceae > Variovorax > Variovorax paradoxus. The sequence continues at coordinate 700,258 of NZ_CP046622.1, read as the reverse complement.
CCAATGGTGGTGGGAAGTGCGCTACGTGGAACCCAACGTGGCCGACAGTTTTATTACCGCCAACGAAATCCATGTGCCGACCGGCCGCCCGGTGATCGTGACGCTCAAGGCGGACGACGTGATTCACAGCTTCTGGGTGCCGAGCCTCGCCGGCAAGAAAGACCTGCTTCCGGGCCGCACCACCACGATGAACTTTCGTGCGGACCGCGACGGCGTCTATCGCGGGCAGTGCGCCGAGTTTTGCGGCTCGCAGCATGCGCTGATGGCGTTCTTCGTGGTGGCCGATCCGCCGGAGCGCTATGCCGCGTGGGCGGCAGCACAGCGCCGCACGGCGAGCGAACCGACGGAAAGCCAGCCGATGCGCGGCCGCGAGATCTTCATGCGGTCGAGCTGCGCCATGTGCCATGCCATCGACGGCACCACGGCGCAGGCCGTGCGCGGCCCCAACCTGACCCATGTTGCCAGCCGCGGCACGCTGGCAGCGGGTGCGCTGGCCAACACGCCCGAAGACCTGAAGCGCTGGATCGCCGATCCGCAGCAGATCAAGCCCGGCACCTACATGCCCGCCACCAGGCTCGCGCCCGAAGAGATGGACGCGCTGGTGGGCTATTTGCAGACCCTGCGTTGAGTTGCACGACATGCAAAACACGCACGCCATGAACCGGCCCGGCCACGCCCCCGCTTCGCGCCTGAAAGACGGAACCGGCCCGGGCTCGCCCGAGGCCGCCGCATTGGATGCCACCTGGAGCGATCCACCAGGGCTGCTCGGCTGGCTCGCGGCCGTCAACCACAAGTCCATTGCCCGCCGCTTCATCGTCACCACCTTCTGCTTTTTCGTGGCGGGCGGCCTGCTCGCGGTGGTCATGCGGCTGCAGCTCGCGCGCCCCGGCTCAAAGCTGGTCGGGCCCGATCTCTACAACCAGCTGTTCACGATGCACGGCTCGACAATGATGTTTCTCTTTGCCGTGCCGGTGATGCAGGCCGTGGCCGTGTACCTCGTGCCGCTGATGCTGGGCACGCGCAGCATCGCGTTTCCGCGGCTGAACGCCTTCGCCTACTGGATCTTTCTGTTCGGCGGGCTGATGCTCTATGTGGTCTTCGTGCTGGGCGCCGGGCCCGATGCGGGCTGGTTCTCGTATGTACCGCTGGCGGGGCCGGACTATTCGCCCGGCAAGCGCGAGGACTTCTGGGCCCAGATGATCACGTTCACCGAACTGTCGGCGCTGCTGGAGGCCATTGTGGTGATCACCACGGTGTTCAAGCTGCGCGCACCGGGCATGACGCTCAACCGCATTCCGCTGTTTGTATGGGCCATGCTGGTCACGGCGTTCATGGTGCTGTTTGCCATGCCCTCCGTCATGCTGGCAAGCACCATGCTCATCATGGACCGGCTGGTCGGCTCGCACTTTTTCAACCCGGCCGAAGGCGGCGACGTGGTGCTGTGGCAGCACCTGTTCTGGTTTTTCGGCCACCCGGAGGTTTATCTCATCTTCTTGCCCGGGCTCGGGTTTCTCTCGGCCATGATCCCGACCTTTGCGCGGCGGCCGATCTTCGGCTACACGGCCATGGTGCTGTCGCTGATTGCCACCGCCTTCCTGGCTTTCGGGCTGTGGGTGCATCACATGTTCGCGGTCAACCTGCCGGAGCTCGGCAAGAGCTTCTTCACCGCCGCAAGCATGCTGATCGCCATTCCCTCAGCGGTGCAGATCTTCTGCTGGCTCGCCACGCTGTGGGGCGGCAAGCTCGACTTCAAGACGCCCTTGCTCTTCGTGCTGGGCTTCTTCTTCATCCTCGTGCTGGGCGGCATGACCGGCATCATGCTGGCCTCGGTGCCGCTGGACCTGCAGGTGCACGACAGCTACTTCGTGGTGGCGCACCTGCACTATGTGCTGATAGGCGGCGCGGTGTTTCCGCTCTTCGGCGCCTTCTACTACTGGTACCCCAAGATCACGGGCCGGCTCATGAGCGAGCGGCTCGGGCGGTGGAACTTCTGGCTTTTCTTCATCGGCTTCAACGTGGCCTTCTTCCCGATGCACCTGCTCGGCCTGAAGGGCATGCCGCGCCGCGTCTACACCTACCAGGCGGGGCTGGGCTGGGACGCCATGAACATGGTTGCAACCATCGGGGCGCTGACGATTGCCATGTCCGTGCTGCTCTTCATCGTGAACGCAGCGCGCAGCCTGCGGCACGGCGCACCGGCCGGCGCAAACCCGTGGGGCGCCGGCACACTCGAATGGGCCACCGAGTCGCCGCCGCCCCCCTGCAACTTTCATGCGATACCGGTGGTGCATGGCCGCGATCCGCTGTGGGAGCATCCGCGCCCTGAGGCCGAAGGCGCGCAGCCCGCTTTCACGCATGTGAGCGGGCTCGCGGCAGATACGCGCGAACTGCTCGCCACCACGGTGCTGGACGCCCGCCCCGATCTGCGCCTGAATTTCCCCGATCCCACCATCTGGCCGTTTGTGAGCGCGGTGGCCGTGACCGCGCTCTTCATCGGATCGGTCTTCACGCCCTGGGCGGTGGTGTGGGGCAGCATTCCAATTGCCATTGCCCTCACAGCGTGGTTCTGGCCCGACCGCGCGGAGACCTCGGTGCACCTGAGCCTGGAGCGCAAGCCATGACCTGGCGCGCACTCGACGTCTCCGGCCTGCCGAGCTATGCCTTCGGCCACCGCAGCCTGATGTGGTGGGGTACCTTCGGGCTGATCGCGATCGAGGGCACCCTCTTCGCGCTTGCCATCGGCTCCTACCTGTACCTGCGTAGCCAGTCTCAAGCATGGCCGATAGGAGCACCTCCGCCGCAGCTGCTGTGGGGCACCGTCAATACGCTCATCCTGCTGGCCAGCACCTGGCCGAACCACAAGGCCAAGCGGGCAGCCGAAGCTTGCGACCTGGTGCGAACACGCCGCTGGCTGATGGCAGGCCTTGCGTTCTCGGTAGCTTTTCTCGTGGTGCGCGGCTTCGAGTTCGGGGCGCTGCATACCCGCTGGGACAGCAACGCTTACGGCTCCATCGTGTGGATGCTGCTTGGCCTGCACACGGTTCACCTGCTCACCGACACCTACGACACCGCGGTGCTTGGCGTGCTTCTCTTCACCGGCCCGATGGAAGGCCAGCGGTTCGCCGACGTGAGCGAAAACGCGCTGTACTGGTACTTCGTGGTGTTCTCCTGGCTACCGATCTACGCGGTCATCTATGGCGTGCCGCGCCTTCAATGAGGACTGGCCATGGCAATCTTCAGGGGCTCCAAGACATGGCTTGCGCTGCTGGCGGTTCCCGCCTTCGCGCTGCTCTACCAGACCCTGGCGTATGCCGCCGTTCCGCAAGCATGCGACCTGCAGAGCTTGTTTCTGCTGCATGCGCTGAGCTTTTCGGCCCTGTTGGGTTGCCTCGCGCCTACGTTGCTCTCGGCACACGAATGGCATCGCCTTGGCTCCGCGCCGCGCAGCGACCGCATCCTGGACAGCGACGCCGCAATGCCCGCCGTGCGCCAGCGCTTCATGGCCGCGGCTGCTACAGGAGTGGGTGCGCTTTTCACGCTCGTGGTGGCGGCGCAATGGTTTGCGGCATGGGTGCTGTCCCCCTGCCTCCATTGAGCGGGCGATGGCGCCCTCGCGCCCGGTTCAAAGGGCCGGCGGCAGGCGGATCTCGATCGGGTGCGTGCGCTCGTAGCGCTCCTGGCATTCGACGCAGCGGGCCGAGGCGGGCATGGCATTGAGCCTTTCGGCCGGGATCTGCGTGCCGCAGTCCACGCAGGTACCGAATTCGCCGGTGCGCAGCCGCTCCCTGGCGGCCTCGATGTCGCGGAGTTCGGCCACGTCGCGGTCCATTTCCGCATTGCGCAGCGCGCCGCGGAGCCGTTCCTCGGCGGCATCGACCGCATCAGGCACTTGCACGTGCGGCGTTCGGGTGGGCACCTCGGCTTCATCCGCCTTGGCGGTCCTCAATTCGGACTCGAGTTCGGCCGCCCGCTCGTCGAGCTTGCGGTGCCACCGTTCAGTGTTCTTCGTCATGTCGCAAGCATCGGCAAACCGCATGCCCGCGGCGGGGCTTCAGCAGGCATGCGATGCTCCACCCGAACTCGCGGCAAAAGCCTGAACTGAATTGCAGCACTCCGACACCTTTCTTCTGGCCGCCCTGCGCACCACGCCGCGCAGGTACCGCATGCCCTCCTTGCCGGCGGACGCGGGCGCGGCCGCGGCAAGCAGCACGGATGCGGCCCTGGCCTTTGCGATAGAAGCCGTTCGCATTGGGCAGGAGGAGCTTGGGGTGCCGCCGCCGGCTTCCGTCCGTTCGCTTTTCACCGAGGCCCTGGCGCAGCTGATCCGCAAGGCGCTGGCGCCTGAAGGCGGGGACTCGGCCTTTCAGGCGCTGGTGATGCAGGCGCAGGATGCAGAGGTTCGTGAACATGCGCAGCTGTCCAAACAACGCGAGGCCGACCAGCGTGCCATCAGGGCCGCGACGAATGCCTTCGCGCATCCGGGCAAGTTGCGGCACATGCCGGCCGATGAAGTGCGCGACGCACTGGCGCGGTTGCACGGCTTGGCGGCGACGGACTCGTGGGAAGAACTTGCGCGCGCCATCGAGCGTTTGCTTGACCTGGATCTCTTCGCACAGAAAAACTTGCAACCGGCGCTGCAAGCCATTCTTTCCAACCCTGCGTTGGAGCGGCTGGTGCTCGGCAACCGATTGCTGCACCTGGAGGCCGTGCAGCGCTACCAGGCACTTTGCGAACGCCAGGGGCCGACGGCCGGAAGCCACGCTGCCCTCACCAAGGGGAGAGCGTCGGCCCGCCGCGGTGAGGCTGCCGAGGAAACCGGCGTGCAGGCGTTCCGGAAGATCGCGGATGCGCTGAATCAGCATGAAAAAGGTGTTGCGAGCTATCGCGTCGTGCAAAGCCTTCGAAACCCTCCCGCTTTCCCGGGCGAGGCGAACAAGGCCAAGGAGGAATGGGACGCCGCCATTGTGCGCAGCAGCGCGGGCGACGGCGACGAACTCGTTCTCCTTGCAGAGATCAAGGCTTCTCCTGCGGCTGCCACGGCGGACTTATCGCGCCTGCTGCGCGGCTTGCGGCGGCTGGCGGAGGCAAGCCCCGAGGCAACCTATGCCTTTGCATCCGCCGATGGCGTCGCGCGCATTCATGGAGGGTCGCTGCAAAGGCTGCAGCCCGACGGCGACTCATTGCCGCCGCACGTGATCTATTGCTGCTCGGCACCGCCCGAAGCGCATCCGCCGGTGCTGAGCGCGGCAAGCAAGGCCGTGCTGCTTGGAGAGCCCGCGAGCCTCGCCTTCGCGCACCAGCTTCTTGCAGGCGAGCTGCCGTCGCCCGCTTCGCTCGAGCCCGTATGGAATGCGCTCATGTCAGAGCCTCGGCTTCGGGCTGCGCTGCATCAATACGACACGGCGCGAAAGGCGCGCGCGGCAATGCTGCACCCGGCCGATCTGCTGGCGTCCGTCGCCCAATGCCTGGAGGCCGCGGGCGGCTAGTGCTTTGCGGAGCGCTGCGCCGGAATGGCGAACGCGGCGCCCGGCGCGACATCGGGCACCGGGAGCCCCAGCAGGGTCGCGTCGCGAGCGAGCGAACGAACGGCTCGCGCCAGGACTTCAGGCGTCGCCGACGTTCACAGTCACCGTGCCGGTGCCGTCGCAGTCCGGACAGGGCCCATTACCGGCTTGCCCCGAGCCGCCGCAGCGCGGACAGATGCCCTCGGCAGTCTGTGAAGTGCCTGGCGGCGCCTCGTCGCCCTCGTGTTCCGCATGGCTCTTGTGGCCCTTGCGGGAGCGGGGAGATAAGGGAGATGGCGCAGGGTTGTTGATATTCTGGGTCATCGAAAAATCCTCGGCGTGCAATCGGTCTTTTGCCGTGCCAAGGCGCATCGAGGCAACCCGCATGCCCGCAAACCCTGCCGCACGCGCCGGGCACCGCGCTTGCCGTGTACCCCGGATGCGCAACCCGGCGGACCTCCGCCCACCCAGGAACTGAAAAAAGATGACGGAAAGCAGAGCACGACCCGGTGACCAAGGCGCGACGCGTGACGACGATCGCTCGCAACCGCAAGCACCGGTGTCGGAAGCCGGCGTCGCCCGCACCTACGACCGGCTCGCGCCGCTGTACGACACGTTATTCGGCCAGGTGCTGGAGCCCGGGCGCAAGCGCATGGCGGAGGTCGTTCGCATGCTGCAGCCGGCATCGCTGCTCGAAGTCGGCGTGGGCACTGGCTTGGCGCTGGCGGGCTATCCGCCCCAATGCAGGATCGTGGGCATCGATCTTTCGCATGACATGCTCGACCGCGCACGGGAACGCGCGGCCCATTTGCCGCAGCACGACATCAGCATCGAGCACATGAATGCCGAGCGCATGCGCTTTCCCGATGGCGCTTTCGACTGCGTGACCGTGCCTTACGTGCTGTCCGTGACGCCGCGGCCGGCCGAACTCGTGCGCGAAATCCGACGCGTGTGCAAGCCCGGCGGAACCATCGTAGTGCTCAACCACTTCAGCGGCAGCAAGCTGTGGTGGCTTCTGGAGCGCGCCGTTCGCTCGGCGGCCGAGCACGTGGGGTTTCGCTCCGACTTCAGGTACGACGAGCAGATACTTTCTCATGACTGGCAGGTGCTGAGCGTCGAGCCGGTCAACCTGTTCGGGCTTTCGAAGCTGGTGGTGCTGAACAACCGCCGCTAGCGCGGCGCACGGGCGCACTGCTCCCGTCACTGCTCCTGGTAGTTCCACAGCAACCCACCGTCCACGACCAGGCTGCTGCCGGTGATGTAGCTGGCATCGTCCGACGCCAGGAAGGCGACGGCGCCCGCCACATCGTCCGGCTCGCCCATGCGGCCGAGGGGAATCTGGCCGATGAGCCGCTGCAGCTTTTCAGGGTTGCCCAGCAGATCGGCGTTGATGGGCGTGCGAATTGCGCCCGGCGCAACATTGTTGACCGTGACGCCGAGCGGCGCGAGCTCGACTGCGATGTTTCGCATCAGCATCTTCAATCCGCCCTTGCTTGCGCAGTAGGCCGCGAAATTGGGAAAGGGCAGCTCCTCGTGCACCGAGCTGATGTTGATGATCCTGCCGGGCCGGCCTGTTGAAGCAAGCGCCTGGGCAAAGGCCTGCGTCAGGAAGAACGGACCTTTCAGGTTCACATCGAGCACGGCGTCGTAGTCTTCTTCGCTCACCGCGAGAAAGCCCGCGTGCCGCTCGATGCCTGCGTTGTTGACGAGGATGTCGATCGCCGCAAAACGCGCGAGCGCGCGTTGCATCAACTGCTCTACAGCGGCGGTGCCGGCAAGGTCCGCGGGAACGACTTCGCAGGCACGGCCCAAGGCGCCGATTTCTCCAGCGGTTTCGCGCGCACGTTCATCGTCGTGCCGCACATGCAGGACGATGTCCGCGCCTTCCTGTGCAAGCCGCAAGGCGATTCCCTTGCCGATGCCCTGCGCCGCGCCGGTGACCAGCGCGACCTTGCCATGCAACCGGGTGCCGGCAGCGCCTTGGGCTCCTGGATGCGGTGCTTTCACGGACGTGCCGGCTGATGACATAGGTCTCTTTCTCGAGGTCGGTGGCATGGGTACGGCAAGCGGGGTGCCCGGCCTCGCAACTCATGGGGCAGTTGCGAGTTGTGCGGCAAATCTTGCCGCACGGGTGGCCCCGCCGCCAGGAATCGAACCTGGATCTCGGCCTTCGGAGGGCCGCATTCTGTCCGTTGAACTACAGCGGGAGCGCTGTCCCATCGGCTCAGCTCTTCGGGCGGACATGGATCTCCGGGTACTTGTCGTCGTAGAACGCCATGCGCTCTTTCAGCGCCTGGTGTTCGTCGTATGGATCCTCGTACGCCCATACGGCGTCGTCGAGCTGCCGCTCGCCCAGGTTCAAGCTGTAGTAGCTCGCATGGCCCTTGAAGGGGCATTCGGTGGTGGTCTGCGAGTGCTTCAGCTTCCCCATGCGGACGTCGGCGCGCGGAAAGTAGTAGCGCACCGGCGACTTGTCCTCGACAACCTTGATGACATTTTTCGAGCTGGCGACGATGGCTCCTTCGACTTCGACCTCCATCGATTGTTCAACCGGCTCTTCGCGTACCTTGTGATCGGGCCACTTCTGATGCCCTGGTGACTTGCCGCTCATTTCGCGTTACTCCTTCGCGTTGTTCCTGGGTTGGTTGAGATGGCTCTTGAACCAGTCGCGAGCCAAGGTGGAAACTGCGCCGAGCGCGTCGGGCTCTTCGAACAGGTGTGTCGCACCCGGCACAAGGGACAGCCGCTTCTCGCAGCGCAGCGCCGCAATGGCCTGCCAGTTCATGTCGATCACCGGGCCGTCGTTGCCGCCGACGATCAACAGCGTGGGTGCGCGCACGCGCTCCAATGACGCGCCGGCCAGGTCCGGCCGGCCGCCGCGGGACACCACGGCATCGACCGCGTCGGGCCGCTGCGCCGCCGCAACCAGCGCGGCACCCGCCCCGGTGCTCGCGCCGAAGTAGCCGATTCTCAAGCGGGCGGTTTGCTCGTGGCTGCGCAGCCAATCGGTCAGGCCGACCAGCCGATCGGCCAACATGGCGATGTCGAAGCGCAGCTCGCGCGTGCGTTCGTCCTCGGCTTCTTCGTCGGGCGTCAGCAGGTCGACCAGCAGCGTGGCCAGCTTTGCCGCATTGAGGCTTTCGGCAACCTGGCGGTTGCGCGGGCTGAAGCGGCTGCTGCCACTGCCGTGCGCGAACAGCACGATGCCGCTGCAAGCGGCGGGCAGGCTCAGGTCCGCCTCGAGCGTGATGGAGGCGGAAGAAGAACGCAGTGGAACGCGGAGCGCATGCTGCTCCACGGGTCTGGATGCGGAGTCCAAGGCTACGCCCCCGCAGAAGAGATTTGCGAAGGGCGTGTTCGATGCGCGCCGGCAGCCGCTGGCATTCGGAACATCTCGACAGTCATTCGGTTTCCTTTGTGCGAGGGCTCGACGTCGTCCGCCGGCCCTGCAATCGGTCACCTTAATTTTTTGTCGCCGTTCTTCTGTAGGGTGATGCCCACATTCGCGTAGGCGCAGTGCAGCGTTGCATCTTGAAAGAAAGAGTGGCGCGTGGCGTCACTCAGCTGTGCGCCGGGCCAGCTGAACCAGGCGCACCGGCTGGGCAAGAGGCCGCACCTGCACAGGTGGTGCCGCCGCAGGTTCGTCATCCTCCTCGTCGAGCTTGAAGGTGGCCACCACCTGCGACAGGCTGCCCGCCTGCTCCTGCAGCGATTGCGCGGCGGCCGCGGCCTCCTCGATCAGCGCGGCGTTCTGCTGCGTCACCTGATCCATCTGCGCGATGGCCTGGTTGACCTGCTCGATCCCCTGGGCCTGCTCGTGGCTCGCCGCCGTGATCTCGCCGACGATGTCCGTCACGCGCTTCACGCTGCCCACGATCTCTTCCATGGTCTTGCCGGCTTCGCCGACCAGCGCGCTGCCCACGTCGACCTTGCCCACCGAGTCTTCGATGAGGCCCTTGATCTCCTTGGCGGCCGCGGCCGAGCGTTGCGCGAGATTGCGCACCTCGGAAGCGACTACGGCAAAGCCCCTGCCCTGCTCGCCGGCACGGGCGGCTTCCACTGCAGCATTGAGCGCGAGGATGTTGGTCTGGAACGCGATGCCGTCGATCACACCGATGATGTCGACGATCTTCTTGGACGAGGCATTGATCGAGGCCATGGTGTCGACCACCTGGTTGACCACGCCTCCACCCTTGACCGCAACCTCCGAGGCCGAGAGCGCCAGTTGATTTGCCTGTTTTGCGTTGTCGGCGTTCTGCTTGACGGTGGAGGTGAGCTCTTCCATCGAAGCCGCCGTCTCTTCGAGCGAGCTGGCCTGCTGCTCGGTGCGCGAAGACAGGTCGTGATTGCCCGCGGTGATCTGCCCGGACGCCACCACGATCGAGTCGGTCGATGCCTTGATGCGCGTCACCACGTCGGTCAGCGTGTCTTCCATCTCGCCCATGCCGCGCAGCAGCCGGCCGAAATCGCCGCCGCGCTCGGTTTCGAATTCCTTGCTGAGGTCGCCCGAGGCCACGGTCTCCGCGATGAAGATCGCTTCGGCGAGCGGTTGCATGATGCTGCGCGACAGCCAGATGCTGCCGCCGAGACCAGCCGCTAGCGCGGCGAGCCCGAAGCCCAGCATGAAGCTCCGTGTCGACTCGATACGGCCTGCGAGCTCCGGAGCGACGCCGCTGCCGGCAGCAATGTCGTGAAGACATGCAATGCCAATGGCAAGCCCCGTCGCCATCAACAGCAACACGATCCCGAATGCCATGCCCATCTGGGCACCGATCTTCCAATTGCGCATGTGCTTTTCCATGACGGCCGCCGACGCGGAGGCCAGGTATCCAGGGATATCGGCAGGCGCTCGAGGAAACTTGAGGGGTGGAATCTAGGGATAAACCCGCACGGCCCGCGAGCGCCAGCCGGATCGGTGTCGCCACGAAGTTCCACCGGCCCATTCCGAACACGAATCCATGGAACGAATCAAGCGATTTCGGTCGCCTTCGCCCACGTCCGGTTGAAGAACGACTCCCGTGTTTTATTGAACACGACGCTCGAGTGCAGGCCGACAGCGGACTCTATCCGCGTTGTCTTGCCAAAGTCGGCGCTGGAAACCCAGACCGTGTCCGGCGCCACGAGCACAACTTTGGCGTTGTTGTTGCTGTGCAGTGCGATGCGTATCTCGGGGAAGCGGCGCTTGAGCATCCGCGCTTCCTTCTGCGCTTCGACATTCGCAATGATGAAGATGTCTCGCGGGCGCTTACCCAAGGTTTGAGAAATGTATTCCGGGTCCGGAAGAGACCCGGTCATGATCAGGACGGGACCGGTGATGCGTGCAATTTGCGCCAGGCGCTTGTTCCACGTGCTTGTGCAGATGGACATCTTCGCGTCGTCGCAGGAAAACGCGAATCCAACACTGTCATCTCTGAAAATCATCTTATGCGCAACCCGTGTCAGAGCGTCAGCGGAGCGCAAAGCCCTGGCTCGGCCGCGTTGGTTTGCTGCGGGTTCCGCCTCGCTCGACTGATCTTTTTCATGACTGCCCGAAAACTGACCTGCAGGCCATCCAATGAACTCGGTGCGAGGCTAGAGAACCGACAAATGCCCGTCCAGACTTTTGACAATTGCTGAGCATCCCAAGCGGATCTCCGGAAGTTTTCGCCCTTTCGAGAAGCCCAGCATCCAGCACCGCTAACACGCGCGTTACCAACGCGCTCGGATTTGACAGTCTTTGAGTTTTGGTTTGCAGCTTGTAATTGGTTGCTCCCTAAAATTGCATCAGCAAGCGCCCAGCCGCGTGCGCCCTCCTGCATCCGCAACCCGATCGAAGTAACCGAAATCATGCGAATCGCAGCTCTTGACGACGATATTGACCAGCTTGACCTGATTAAGAGCACCCTGAAGGCGATGAACCATCATTGCCACGTCTTCACGGACGGTGCTGCATTGGTGAACGAACTGCGCCGCGAGTCCTTCGATTTGCTGGTGCTCGATTGGGAACTCCCCGATATGTCAGGGCTGGATATCGTGCGATGGGTGAGGGCCAATGTGAGGGAGCACATCCCGATCCTTTTCGTGACCAATCGGCGAGACGAGCGCGACATCGTCGAAGGCTTGATGCTTGGCGCAGACGACTTCATGAGCAAGCCAGTGGGCGTCGGTGAGCTGACCGCGCGTGTGCGAGCGCTGCTGCGCCGCTCCTATGCACAGGTTCGGACCGAAGAGGAAATCTGGGGTCGCTACCGGTTCGTTCCGGCCCTGACGCAGCTCGAGATCAACGGCAAGCCCCTGCAGCTGACGCAAAGGGAATTCGACCTAGCGCTCTTTCTGTTCCGAAATTCCGGCCGGCTGATTTCGCGCGGGCACATGCTGGAAACCATATGGAAAACCAACAATCCAGTTGGCACTGAGTTGATGTCGCGTTCGCTGGATACACATATTTCCCGGGTGAGAACGGTGTTGGGATTGCGACCGGAGAACGGCTTTCGATTGACCGCGGTCTACGGCCAAGGCTATCGCCTGGAGGCCGTCCCGGACCTTGGCGCAGACATTGGAAAGATGGCTTGCGCGGCCTGATTTCTCCATAGCACGAGTCGACTGGGAACCTCACCCCCCATCCAAGCCCCTGCAGCTCGCGTCTGAGCGACCGCAGCCGAATTGACGCAACAGCAGCACATCGCGCGTGGCACGCAGCTTGCAAAGCTGCCGTACAACCCTGAATCCTCCAGTCTTGCATACAAGACTGATGACCGAATTTGAACCAATCAGTCCCCATTGAGGTGCATTTCACGCACCGTTCCAGAATCCCACAGAGAGCCACCCAGGGAATGCCCGCGACCACGGGAGCTGAAGGCAGTTGAAAGCGCCAATACCCGAGTACCTCTGGCCGTATGCAGGCCTGGATATGCACGCACGCCGGTCTGGGCACTTCAATCCGAAGGCTCACGCCCGACACCGGTACAGGCGCTGGATCCGGTGGGTGGGTCTCGCGGGTTTCGCGCTCATGCTGGTTTTGGGACTGGATGCGTTGGGAGTCGTGCGACAGCCGAACCGCATCTGGCAGGACACGCTCGTCGCATTGCAAGGCCGCGATGTGCGCAAGAGCAGCGTGATCGTGGTGGCTGTCGATGAACGGAGTATTGCGGCGCTGGGAAGCTGGCCCTGGCGCCGGTCCACCCACGCCGCGTTGATCGAGCGCCTCACGAAAGACACGCCGCTTGCGATCGGCTTCGACATTCCGATCTCGGAATCGGATCCGCATTCTGTCGAAGACAGCAAGGCACTGGCGGCGGCCCTGGAGCAGAGTGGGAAGATCGTATTGCCGATCCAGATGTACGAAGGCAGCAGTCCACTGACCCTGCAACCTGGATGCCCTCTTGTGGCGAGTGCAAACCGCGTGGGGCTTGACCGCTTGCCTGTCGACGATGACGGCATCTTGCGCAAGATCTATCTGCGTGAAGGCCTGCGAGGATTCGAGATGGACCACTTCAGTCTCGCAGTGCTTCGCGTGGGCGACCCGACACGCTTCTCCAAGGATTTGCCAGGCAGTCCGGAAGGAGAGGACCACCTTCACACGCCGCCCTCCGGCAAGTGGCTCGATTGGGAGCGCTCGCACAAACTGATGGTGCCGTTCGCGGGACCGGCCGGGCACTTTCGGCGCATCTCGTACATCGATGTGCTCGCGGGGACGGTCCCGCCGGGCACGTTTCGCGGCAAGTATGTTTTAGTGGGCACCACCGCCGCGTCGCTGGGTGGCCTCTATGAAACGCCGGCGACCGACGACGCCGGCTTGATGCCGGGCGTTGAAGTCAACGCCAACATCCTGGAGAGCCTGCTGAACCGTCATGAAGTGACGAACGCTCCACTTTGGTTGAACACGGGCGTCAACACATCGGTTGTATTGCTTGCCTTTGTCGGCATGGCTGTTCTCGAACCGGTTTCCGCGTTGCTGATGACCGGCGCGCTGGCCTTGGCATTGCTGGTGGTCTCCGGAATCGGCACCGTTGCGTTCCGTTTGCAGTTCGCCCCCGCCGCAGGAATACTGGGCTTGGGCACGGCATACACCTTGTGGAGCTGGGGCCGACTGAACGCAGCGACAAGGTACCTGATTGAGGCGTCCGCACACTTGCGCGCAAGCGCGAGCATCGCGCAAGTGCCTGCGATGCGAATGCATTCGTCCGGCGACTTCCTCGACCGGCGCATCAAGGGACTTGCGGTTGCGGCACAGCACCTGCGCAACGTGCACCAGCTCGTGAGCGACAGTCTCGACAACCTGCCCGACGCGACGCTCGTATGCGGCAAGCACGGCGACATACGCTTGGCCAATGCCGCCGCGGCACGTTATTTCAACGCTGACTCGGCCGAAGCGTTGCAGAACTTGTCGATCGTTGAGCTCATGCGGCAGGTGCGCTCAGTCGACGACAACCAGCCTGTAGCCACGCCAGCCTCGTTGGCGCGCCACCCCCTTGCGGGCGCGGTGCAGGCACGGGATCAGGCAGACCGCGATCTGCTGGTGAAACATGCACCGTCGCTCAGCATTGATGGACAACATGCAGGGTGGATCTTCAGCCTTGTCGACGTGAGCGAAATGCGGCGGGCCCAGCGCCAGCATGACGATGCAATCCACTTTCTGAGCCACGACATTCGCGCGCCGCAGACAGCCATAGTCACCCTGCTTGAGCTCAATCGACACGACCCCGCCGCGATGACAGCGGCACAGTTTCGGGAGCGGATCGCCCGGCATGCGCACAAGGCCTTGGCACTGTCGGAGGGCTTCATCCAACTGGCACGTGCCCGGTCGCAGCCCTACCGGATTGAACTGCGCAACCTTCCGGCTCTTCTGAACGAATGCATCGACGACGCCTGGGAAGCGCATGCAAGCAATCAGATTCAGGTGGTGCTCGACCCAAGCAGCGCGACCAAAGCTTTCTGCCGCATCGACCGCGACCTGGTCTCGCGCGCAATCGACAACCTTCTGGACAACGCCATCAAACACTCTCCGCCCGGTTCGACGATCGGGTGCGCCATCGAGCTGCACGGGGATTGCTGGGCAGTCCGCATCCAAGACCAAGGGCCCGGCATCGCGGCGGATCGGCAAGCTACGGTCTTCGAGCCGTTTGAACGCGGTGACCATGGCGGCGGCCGGAGTCACGGCGCCGGGCTCGGCCTCGCATTCGTCAAGACTGTGGCTGCTCGCCACGGCGGGCGGGTCTCGCTCTATAGCGCCGAAGGGATGGGCTGCGTATTTCGGCTGTTTCTACCGAGAGCGCCTGGCAGCCGAGAGTGAAGTGCCACAGACATTCCGGTGTTGAGGAAATGCGGGCATCCCACTTGCCCGCGCGGAATTCCAAGAATCCGTTCCGACCAGTCTTTCACCTGACTCATAATCCAGCGCATGCCTGCCCTGCGTCATGTCCGCAATCTCGTCCGCTTCGTGCTGGCCTGGTTCGTGTTGTCGCTGGGCGTGGCAGTGGCATCGCCCATGGTCCATCCACAAGAGATGGAACTGGTGTGTTCGGCTGCAGGCGCCATCAAGGTCGTTGTGCAGACCGATGACGGCGCACGCGAGCTCGGCGCCAGTCACCTCGACTGCCCGATGTGCGTGCTGACCGGCGCGCCACCGCCCGCGGCGCAGGCGGGCGATCTCCCTGGCATCTTGCCGCTGGGCCACGCTGTCCAGTCGATTCCGGCTGCGCGTCTCGCCGCAGCCACCGCCGCGCCGTTGCCCGCGCGCGGCCCTCCCGCTCTCTGCTGACCCGATCGAGATTCCGACGCGCGTGACGCCTGCACCGGTCTTCTGACCCTTGCGGCGCACGCAGTCTCTTTCGTTTCCGCAGACAAGCCGGCACCCCGATGGGTGCCGCAGAGAGCATCCATGAAGAAGACCATTTTTCCGCTCGCGCTGGGCGCGGCGTTTCCCTGGCTGGCCACGCCGGCCCATGCCGCCGCCGAACAACAACCCGCGCTTCCCGTCGTGTCGGTCACTGCCACCCACGACAGCGGCCTTGGCGCGCCCGTCGCAACAGGTTCGAACCTGGGCATTACGCCATTCCAGACACCGGCGAGCGTGGGCACCATCACGCGCGAGCAACTCGAGCAGCGCGGTGATGCGAACGTCGTCGACGCCATCACGCGGTCGACCGGCATCAGCAGCCTGGCCCATCCCGGCAACGGAGGCTCCTCCCTGGCTGCACGCGGATTCACCGATTCGACCTCCGTGATGCGGCTGTACGACGGCACGCGCCAGTACGGCGGCGTCGGCGTGACCTTTCCGTTCGACACCTGGTCGATCGATCGCATCGAGGTTCTTCGTGGGCCGGCATCGGTCATCTACGGCGACGGCGCCATCGGTGGCGTGGTCAACGTGATCCCCAAGAAGGCCCGCCGCGGGCCGATCGAGAACGAGGTGCAGGCCACCATCGGAACCCACAACACGCAAAGACTGGCCTTCGGCAGCGGCGGGGCCATCAACGACAGGCTGTCGTACCGGCTGGATGTCAGCGGCGACCGCTCCGACGGCTGGGTGGACAGCGGCGATTCGCGCAACCGGACGTTCTCGGGCGCGGTTCAACTGGACGTCTCTCCCGAGTTCAGCCTGCGGCTCAGCCATGCCCAGGGCAGGCAGAACCCGATGCGCTATTTCGGAACACCGCTGATCAACGGACAGCAACTCCCAGCGCTGCGAGAGAAGAACTACAACGTGGGCGACAGCACCATCCAGTACCGGGACCACTGGACCGAGCTGGCGGCGCAATGGACGCCGAGCGCGGACACCACGGTGCGAAGCCGCCTCTACCGCATCGACAGCAAGCGCTACTGGCGCAACGCGGAGTCGTATGCCTACAACGTGCGAACAGGCCTGATCGACCGGTCCGGCAACACGCAGATCCGGCACGACCAGTCGCAAACGGGGAACACGACCGATGCGACTTTCAAGGGCACTCTGTTCGGCCTGAACAACCAGGCCTCCGTGGGGTTCGACATCAACTCGAGCTCATTCACGCACACGAACAACACCTACGTCGGCTCGTCGCCGTCCGTCGACCCACTGAATCCGATCCCCGGCTACTTCGTCAGCGCCGTGCCCTTCATTCCCCGCTACCGCAACGAGGCGAGGCAGTCGGCGGTGTTCGCGGAGAACCGGCTCGAACTGAGCGATCGATGGTCCCTGGTCGCGGGCCTGCGCCACGACCACGCGCGCCTATCGCGGCGCGATCTGGTGGCCGGCACGGCGGCGTTCGACAAGTCTTTCTCCCACACCGGGTGGCGCATCGGGACCGTGTTCGAGATCGTCCCGAACCTTGCGCTGTACGCGCAGTACGCAAAGGCCGCGGACCCGGTGAGCGGGCTGCTCATGCTGTCGCCGGCGAACAGCAAGTTCGATCTCTCCACGGGCAAGCAGGCCGAAGTCGGCGTGAAGCAGACGTTCTGGGACCAGCGCGGTGAATGGAGCCTGGCGGCGTACCACATCACCAAGAACAACCTGGTCACGCGCGACCCGAACAACCCGGCGCAGAGCATCCAGGTCGGCCAGCGCTCGTCGCGGGGACTCGAAGCCAACGTGTCAATGGCCTTCGCTTCCGGCTGGCAGTTGGATGCCAACGCGGCCGTGCTGCGCGCGCGGTACGACGACTTCTCGGAAACCGTGCGGGGCATTGCCGTTTCGCGTGCGGGGAATGTGCCGGCCGATGTGCCCGAGCGGCTTGCGAACGTGTGGGTGAGCTGGAACTTCCTGCCGAAATGGACGCTGAGTTCCGGCCTGCGCTACGTGGGCAAGCGGTATGCGAATAGCGCCAACACCTTGACGCTGCCCGCTTACACCACGACGGACCTGGCGCTCCGGTGGCAGGTCACGCCCGACACCACGGTGACCCTTCGCGGCTTCAATATCTTCAACAAGCGCTACTACACGACGGCGTACTACACCAACACGCAGTGGTTTGTCGGAGACGGGCGCCGCTTCGAGCTGACCGCCCATCACCGGTTCTGAGCACGGGAGCTTCAAGATGTCGCTGGGCAAGCGCATGAAGCGCCTGACCTATCTCGTCCACCGCTGGACGGGCGTAGGGGCATGCGTGCTGATGGCACTGTGGTTCGTGAGCGGTGTGGTCATGCTGTTCGTGGGTTATCCGAAGCTCACGCCGTGGGAGCGGATGCGGGCACTGCCCGCGCTCGATCCCGCGCGGTGCTGCGTGCCGGTCGACGTGGCGCTGCCCGCAGCTGGCGCAGGCGGACGCGCGCAGGAGGTCGTCCTGACCCGCGTGAGTGGAAGGCCGACCTACCGCGTCCGCACGGCCGAGGGCAAGTACCTGCTGGTGGACGCGGCCGAAGGAAAGCCGGTGCCACCGGCCGATGCCGGTTCGGCGCTGAACGCGGCGCGGCTCTTCGTCGGCGGCGGCCAAGGTGAATACGTGGGTCTCGTTCGGGAGGACCGGTGGACGCACTCGCGCGGCCTCGATGCACACCGCCCGCTGCACGTCGTCGAGATGGACGACGCGGCGCACACGCGGCTGTACGTTTCTTCCGCCACCGGCCAGGTCGTGATGGACGCACCGCACGCGCAGCGGATGTGGAACTACGTCGGCGCGTGGCTGCACTGGGCCTACATGTTCCGTGACCGGTCTGTCGACCCCGTCTGGAGCTGGACCGTGATCGTGCTGTCCGCTGTGTGCGTTCTGACCTCGGTCACCGGCACCGTGGCCGGCATCTGGCGCTGGCGCTTCAGTGGCCGCTACAAGTCCGGCTCGCGTTCTCCCTACCGCGAGTTCCATCTGCGTTGGCACCATGTGCTGGGGCTGGCCTTCGCGTCGATTGTCTTCACATGGATCTTCAGCGGCCTGATGTCGATGAACCCGGCAGGCATCTTCGATGCCAGGGGGCCCCGTCCTGACATGGCGCAGTACCGCGGAAATGTTCCCGGGGCGGCGCGGCTGGATATTCCGGTCGCACAGGCACTCAGGCTTCTGGAAGCCTCTCGCTTTGCTGCAAGCGAATTGGAATGGCGGGTCCTCGACGGCCGCCCGTTCATTCTTGCGCGCAATGCCGCCAACGACACTCGTTTGATCGTGCAGGAGAAGGATCGGTATCGTGTGCTCGACGGATGGCCTCGGGCGGACCTCGTGCATGCGGCGACGCGGCTGCTTGCTGCGCCCATCCTGACGCAGGAGGAGCTCGAGCGCTACGACGCGTACTACTACGAGAGAAAGCCCGAAGCGATGATGGGTGCCGCGGAGCGCGGTCTGCCGGTGGTGAAGCTTCGCTTCGGCGATCCTCACGACACCTGGGTGTACCTGGACGTGCGAACCGGAGACGTGGCGCTGAACGCGGACAGATCGCAGCGCGTGGGCCGATGGCTTTTCAGTTTCCTGCACAGCTGGGACCTGCCGGCGATGCTGCGCGCGTCAGCCCTGCGGGAGGCCGTGCTGATCGTCTTCAGCCTGGGAGGGCTGCTGGTCAGCGTGACGGGTATCGTGATCGGGTACCGGCGTGTGCTCACTTGGATCACGCACATTAAAAGTCGGTCTAGCTATTCGAGCCGGCAGCACTGAGTCTGGCGCCGATACAGGCCAAATGCTCGAGCCCGCGAGATCTGCACCTTCAGCGTCAAGGCCGACAGCCTCACCTCGAGCAATCGCATGGAGCAAGCGGCCGTGCTGCACCGCGATAGCCGCCATGTGGTCGATACAGTTCGCGTTGCGAGAATGGGCATACAGCTCGATGAGCTGTCACTCATCGTCCACGCCCTGTCGAATCTGGTGAATGCGTCGCTGAACCCAAGCCTCGCGCACGAGCAGATAGTCATCGAACGCGTCGCGGCGGAACTTGTCCAGGGGCAGCATTTGCGCACGCCCAACGACTGTCTGCAGCAATAGCAATCCGTTCGACGTGCCGTTGTCCTGAATCTGCCCGATGGGCGACAACGGTTCGTCGCCCGCGATGGCCACCGCGTCGCGTAGCGTGCGCGGACCGAGCAGTGGAACCACCAGAAAGCGCGAACCACGCCAGCCCCAGATCGCCAGGGTCTGGCCGAGGTCCTCATCGTGACGCCGCACCATGCCGAAGCTTGAAGCCGGATCGAAAAGACCACCGATGCCGACGGTGGTATTGACGACGAGTCGCCCGATCGATTGCGCCGCATGTCCCGGCCGTCCCTGAAGGGCTTGGTTCACTGCCGTCGCAGGGATGCGCAGGTTGGCGAAGAAGCGCGAAACGCCCGCTTGTACAGGAGCGGGCGTGATCGTGTTGTAACCCACCGCCAGGGGGCGGAGAACCAGCGTGTCGGCTGCGTTGTTGAAGCCGTGGATCTTTCGGTTGAAGCCCTCCCACGGATCGCGCACCCCATCGTGTTCGTCGGCCGCTTCGGCATCCAGGTCAGCGGGGTCACCGTCCGCCGCCTCCGGGTCGGGACTCATGGCATTCGCCACACTCGATGTTTCGGGAACCGGAAGCGCGACCTGATGTTTCCCGGAGTGGCTGGCGCACGCGGTGCTGGCTAGCACTATCGCTATGAGCACGAGCTTTTGAAGGGCGTTCATATGAATGATCGAGGTATGCAGGCGTTGTGGGGAAAACGAGGGGAACTGGTGAGCGAGTTCGGAGGCCAGCCGTGCTGGCGACGACCCGGCTCAGGCTTTGGGAAACATGCGATTGACGATTGAGGCACCTCCGTGCATTGGCAACCAACGCTCCGGCCTGCAACTCTGGACCAGGTTGTCAATGACCTCATAGAGAACCGGAATCACCAGCAGGCTCAGGAAGGTGGAGGTGACGAGGCCGCCGATCACGACGATCGCCATTGGCGCGCGAAAGCTCGGGTCGGCCCCGAACCCAAGGGCGATCGGCAGCATGCCGGCACCCATGGCGACGGTCGTCATCACAATGGGCCGTGCGCGCTTATGGCAGGCATCGAGCAGCGCGTCGAGCCTGGGCAAGCCGCGATCGCGCTGCGCTGCGATGGCGTACTCCACCAGCAAGATGGAGTTCTTGGTGGCGATGCCCATCAGCATGATCACTCCGATCATGGCGGGCATGCTGAGGTTGGTGCCGGTCACGAACAGCGCCAGGACTGCTCCCGGGATCGACAAAGCCAAGGCCCAGAGGATCGTGACCGGCTGCACCCAGGCGTGGAACAGCAGGACTAGCACGATGTAGATGCAAGCCACGCCCGTGCCCATCGCCAAGAGGAAACTCCTGCCGAGCTCGTTGGAAGTTTCCGCTGGTCCGACGTCGTTCTTCACCAGGCCAGGCGGCAGGTGGGACAGGCTGGGAAGTGCGGCGGCGCGCTGCTGCACATCACCCAGTGCCTGACCATTGAGTTCGATCTCGAAATTCACGTTGCGCAGACGGTCCAGGCGGTTGATCTGCGCGGGGCCACTGGCGATCTCCACCTCCGCGACGTCGCGCAGCGGCACCGGGCCGCGAGCGCCCGGTACCGTAAGTTGCCGCAACAGTTCGAGGTCTCGCATCGCTTCGTCGGGCAGCCGCACCACGATAGGCACCTGGCGCTGGCTCAAGTTCAGCTTCGGCAGGAACTGGTCGTAGTCGCCCAGAGTGGCCACGCGCACTGTGTCTGCAATCGCGTCCGTGCTCACGCCCAGGTCCGCGGCGCGCGCGGTGTCCGGTCGGACGATCAACTCAGGTCGCTGCAGACTCGAGCTGCTGGTCACCTGGCCGATACCCGCCAAGCTGCGCAGTTCCTGCTCGACCTTAGCTGCCTGCTGCGCCAGCAGCTCGCCGTCCGCGCCGGAGAGCACCAGTGTGTAGGCTTCGTTCGCGGCCACCTTGACGCGTGCGCCGGCCACGTCCTGCAGGAGTGCGCGCAATTCGCGCTCGATTTGCTGCTGGCTCCGGCCCGGACGCTCCTTGCGCGGGGTCAGGTTCAACGTCATGTTCGCCCTGCGCGCCTCGGCCGCACTGCTCCCTGGACTGCCTCCGGCGCTGCCACCGCCCACGGCGGTGTAGACCATGGTCACATCAGGATGTTTTGCCACGGCGAAGCGAGCCTGCTCGGCAACGGCATGCGCTTGTTCGAAAGTGCTGCCCGGCGGCAACTCGACGCTGATCCGTGTCTGGCTCAGGTCGCCCGGCGGCATGAAGTCGCCCTTGATCGCACCCGTGAACAGCGGCGTGCAACTGGCGACGCCGAAGGCGGTCATCATCGCCAGTGTCGCGGCCTTGTGCGTGAACGCCCAGCGCGCAGCCTTCAGATATGCCGGCATCCAGAATGGCTCGGCAGGTGGACGGGGCGGCGTCTTCAGCAGGTAGGCCGCCATCATGGGCGTGAGCAGCCGTGCCACGACGAGCGAGAAAAACACGGCGATAGACGCCGTCCAGCCGAACTGCACGAAGAACTTGCCGGCCAAGCCTCCCATGAAGGCGGTGGGCAGGAAGACGGCGATCAGCGTGAAGGTGGTGGCGATCACTGCCAGCCCGATCTCGTCGGCCGCCTCGCGGGCAGCCGCCAGCGGCTCCTTGCCTTGCGCCAAGTGGCGCATGATGTTCTCGATTTCGACGATGGCGTCATCCACCAGGATGCCCACCACCAGCGACAGGGACAACAAGGTGATGATGTTCAGCGTGAACCCCATCCAGTGCATGAGCAGAAAGGTGGGAATGATGGACAGCGGCAGCGCCATGGCGCTGATGAAGGTCGCTCGGATATCGCGCAGGAAGAGTCCCACCACCAGCACCGCGAGCACCGCACCTTCGATGAGCAGCCACATGCTGCCTTCAAAGTTCTCCACGACCGGATCGACGGCGTTCAACGCCTCTGTGAGTTCGATGTCCGGCTGCTCCGCCTTCAATGCGGCGAGCGCTTGGCGCACGCCGTTGGCAACGTCGATATCGCCGGCACCCGTGGTACGCAGGATCTCGAAACCGACCACCGGCTTGCCGTCGAGGTAGGCGCCACTGCGGCGCTCGGCCTGCGCATCGGTCACGGTGGCCAGCTGATCCAGGCGCACGATGCGGCCATCCGGCAAGGGAATCTCCATGGCCGCGAGGGCGGCGGCCGAGGACGCGGTCCCGACGGTGCGCACGGTTTGCTCACCGCTGCCGAGCCTGACACGTCCGCCCGGGGCCTCGCGTTGCACCTGGACGAGCCGTCGCGAGACGTCGGCTGCACTCAAGCGCAACGACAGGAGTCGATCCGGGTCCAGTTCCACGCGCACTTCGCGGCTGACCCCGCCCACGCGGGTGACGGCACCGACACCGGGCACGGCAAGCAAACGGCGGGTGACCTGGTCGTCCACGAACCACGAGAGCGCTTCGTCGTTCAGGCGCGGCGATGACGCCGTGTAAGTCAGGATCGGATCATTCTTGAATTCGAACTTGCTGATCACGGGATCGCGCAAAGCTGCAGTCAGGTCTGTTCGCGCGCGGGCCACGGCCGCACGGGTGTCGTCCAAGGCTTCCTGCGGCAGCTTTTCCAAACGGAACTCCGCCGAGACCGTGGCCGTGCCATCCTGGACGCTCGTGTGCAGGTGTCGGAGCCCCTTCATGGTGGCCATCGCGTTTTCCAGCTTGCGTGCCACTTCGGTTTCCATCTGGGCGGGCGCCGTACCCGGCAAGCTGGCGACGACGGTGATCATGGGCAGGTCGACGTCCGGGAAGTTCTGCACCTTGGCCGCACGGAACGCGAACAGCCCTGCGGCCGTGAGCATGGCGAACAGCAGGATGGCCGGCACGGGTTTGCGAATCGACCAGGCTGAGAAGTTCATGGTCATCCCTTCAGCGTGCAATGGGCTCGGGGGACATATCCGGACCGGCTGCCGCGACGCGCACCGTCAGGCCGTCCGCGAGAAAGCCGACGCCCGATTCGACGACCGCGGCGTCGGCGAGCAATCCGTCGCGTATCTCGACCCGGTCACCACGCCGCGCGCCCAGCGTCACCTTCTGCTGCCGCACCTTGCCGCCTTCGATGCGGAAGACATAGCTGAAACCGTCGCGCAGCAGGACGGCGGTTTCCGGCAGGGTCAGGACCGTGTGCTGGTCCAGCAGAAGCTCGCCGCGGGCGAACAAGCCGGCCCGCACAGGAGCACCGGGGTTGAGTTCGACGTACACGATGCCGGTGCGGCTTTGCGGGTCGACCTGCGGCGCGACCTTGCGCACGCGGCCTTCCATGGCTTGCATGCCACCCGGTGCGATGCGCACCGTCTGGCCGGGTCTTACGCGTGCGAGTTCCGGACCCGGCAATTCGGCGCGCCACTCAAGCCGGCCCTGACGCTGCAGGCGCATGATCTCTGCCCCCTGTTGGACGAGCGCGCCTTCAACCGCCGGCCGGGCACTGATCACTCCGTCGTCCGGCGCGCGCACCTGGGTGTACGCCAGTCGCAGCGTGTCTGTTTGCACACGCGCGCGCGCTGCGGCCAGGCGGGCTTGCGCAGCATCACCGGCCGCCGAGGCCTGATCGATGGCTTGGGCAGACAGGACCTCGGTGCCCCGCAGTGCCCGGGCACGAGCGGCCGAGCGGCTTGCATCTGCGGCATTGACTTCCGCTTCCTGAAGCGCAGCACGGCTCGCGTCCAGATCGGCTGCGAGCGTGCCTGGGCTGAGCTGGGCCAGCAGCTGCCCCTCTTTCACCCGGTCGCCGACGTCGACCAAGAGACGCGACAGGCGCTGGCCGCCGATCTCGGCGCCGATGACCACCTCCTGCCAGGCGGCGATGCTGCCGACCGCGGCGAGCGTCTGCGGCCATTGCTGCGCAACGGCGGAGGTGCGTTTGACCGTCAGTGCGGCAAGTGCGACTGGGGGTTCGTTGGACGAGGCGTCCGCCCGGCGCGTCGCGAAGGTGGCCACGACGACCGTGGAAAGACATGCGAGCGCAGCGAGAACAAGGACGACGTGAGGCTTCATGGCTGAGCAGTCAGTTGATTGGTGGAGCTTGGGTCGGCGTTCCAGCCTCCGCCAAGACTGCGGTACAGACGGAACCAGGCCTGCGCCTGATCCGCTTGCGCGGTAAGTAGGTCGCGGTGCGCTGTCAGGGCATTGCGCTGCGAAGTGACGCGTTGCGGACCGCTGTGCAGACCGGCTTGGGCCTGAAGGACGGCGCGCTGTGCGATGCCTCGCCATTCACGCGCCACCGATTCGGCCTCGCCCCGGCGCTCGCGTGTGGCTGCCACGCGCTCGAGCGCTTCCTCGACCTCGGTGACGGCGCTTTGCCACTTGCCCTGCAGAGCCGCCGCCGCTTCTTCGCCCTCGGCCAGCGCGGCTTGGCTCTCGGCACGGCGTGCCCCGCCATCGAAAAGCGGCAGCGTCAAACTCGGGCCGAAGGACCAGAGCGAGCTCATCGAGCTCTGCCCGCCCACACGCAAGCGCGCTTCTCCGGCCAACGCGCCCAGGCTGAGCTGCGGGTACCGGCGGGCATCCACACTGCGGCGCTTGGCCAGCAAGGCCAGCCAGCGCTGGTGGCTGGCGGCCACGTCGGGCCGCTGCGCCAGCAACTGCGATGGCAACGCGTTGACCGCGAACGCGGGCACGCTGGGCAGCACACGGCCGGGCGGCGCCCAGTCCGTTGGCAAGGCGGAGGCCTCCAACTCGCCCGCCAGCGCAGCCGCCGGCGCGCCTATCAGCAAGGCCAGCTCCTGCAGTGTCACTTGTGCCTCGGCCCGCTCGGTGCTGCGACGGCTGGCGGCGAGCGATGCGCCTGTGTGCAGCAGGGCCAAGTCGCTCGCGTTCATGAGCCCGGCCGCCTGCTGCTGGCGACCCCATGCGGCAAGCTGGGCCGCCAGCAGACCGTCGAGCTCGGCAACCTCCTCGCGTGCCTGCGCCAGCCGCAGGTTCACGTAGGCTGCCGCTACGTCGGCTGCCAGTGTCACCCGCGCAGCATGCCAGTCATGCTGGGCGGCAGCGGCCCGCGCCGCCTGCTCGTCAACCTCGGAGCGCTTGCCGCCGAACACGTCGATCTCCCAACTGGCACTGAATTGGGCATCTGACTGGGTGGAAACACCGGGAATGCTGTTGAGGTTTTTACCCCGGCTCGATCCGGCATCAACGTCGAGTTGCGGCAGCAAGCCGGCGCGAGCTTGGTCGACCCACGCACGCGCCTGCCGATGCCTGGCCGCGGCGATCTGCAGGGTCGGATTGCCGGCCTGAGCGCGTGCGATCAGGTCGGCGAGCGTCGGATCGGGAAAGGCCTTCCACCAATCCACGAGTGCTGCCGTGGACCCGCCATGCGGCAACGGCGCGCGCCAGACTTCGGGCAGGTCAACGGAAACCGGCGCGCGCAAATGCGCGCTGCCGCAGGCGGCCAACAGCAATGCCAGCCCACAGCACGCGAGCAGGGAGGACAGGCGAAGGTTCATGGAGAGGCTTTCCGGTCACCCGCCAGGTGACCTGAATCGTCGGACATGGACCCCGTCAAGTGGGCGTAGCGCGGCAGTGGTTCGACCGTCGTGATGACGGCAGGTTTAAAAGGGCTCACATCAGGGGGGGACGTGCTTCACGCGCCCGAATATAGTTCGTAGTGCGATCTATTATTGATGCGTACTACGAACTATGTCAACATGGAAGCCGAGATGAAGAAGCACAAATCCATGAATCAAGACCCCGGGACCGGAGAAGGACTGGCCGATGCACTTGTGCCGATTGCCTTTGCCACGATGGCCATACTCACCAAGGTCGGTGCCGAGAACGACTTGTCCCTTACGCTGAACCGCGTCCTTGGAATCCTGTGGGACCGGCGGCCGCGAATGGCCGAGCTCGCCGACTATCTCGGCCTCGAGAAGCAGACGATGTCGGGACTCATCGCCAGGGCAGAAAAGAGAGGCTTGGTGGCGCGCGCGCCGAACGCAGAAGACGGCAGAGCGACGGACGTTTTTCTGACAAGCGAGGGCACGGAGCTCGTCAAACGCCTGCACGCGCAGACGCAGCAAGCATTGGCACCGCTCACGGAGCGGCTCAGCGCGTCCGATCAGCAGATCCTGAGGGATCTGCTTCGCCGCATGCTAGGCGCTCGGCAGAGTTGAAGGAGAGACAGGCATCGATTTGGCACCGGCCGATTCGAGCCAGCCTGCGGCACTGCGTCCTCGTCGGCGCTGCTCAATCCGCTCGGAAGCCGACACTCGCAAATCTGAAATCGCGCAGCGCCCACTCCGCGTCCCAGGAGTGGGCGTTCTTACGGACCATGAGGGATGCGGCCTAGCCCAAGGTATGAACCGATCTGAAACGGCAATTTGGTTCTCAGTGCGGCCCGAGCCCTCAGTTTATCGGCAGCAAGGGTATGCCGCGGGACAGTGACCAAAGCGCTACAGTGGTGCATGGCCCATGAGCAGACTGTCAGAAACATCGTTGTCATCGGCGCCTCCGCCGGAGGCGTCGAAGTCGATGCGTAGATAGGCGGAGGGCGAACGCGCAACAAGCTCGCACGCTATGGCAGTTTTTCCGGTGCCGGGTAGCCCGCCGAGAACAATCAGCATCGGCTTCTCCATGATGGGGTCGATTGAACCTGAGGGGCAATGACGAAGGTCCGCCTTTCGCCGAAGGCCGAAGGCCGAAGTTCAATACTAGGCCTCGGCGACAGCCGCGATCGAAATCTTCAGGCCCGGAATTCGTGCAGGCAGCTTCGCTCCCTGCCGCGCAGGCGGATTGGATGGAAACCACCTGAGCCACTCCTCGTTCATGCCCACGAAGTCATCCTCGTCCGCGAGGACGACGGTGAAGCTCACCGCCTTGTCCATGGAGCTACCTGCTTCCTCAAGAATCGCTTGCACGTTGGTCAGGCACTGTCGGGTTTGCTCCTGGATTGTGCTGCCCACTATTGCACCTGTGACGACGTCCGCTGGCGAGGTGCCGGAGACGAAAACGAGGCCAGCGGCTTTGACGGCCTGACTGTATGTCTGCGGTGGCTTGGCAGCCTTCGGTGTGAAAACAATATGACGAGCCATTTGTTTCTCCAGCAAAAAAAGGGGTGTTTCCCAATCAGCCGTCGACAGCGAGAGACGGCTTCTGGCCGCAAGCGGGCTGTAGCAGGGATGCTACTGCGGCCAGCTTCGTTGAAGAGCGCTGGATGCATAGCGATCACCGGCATGCTGACCGGCTGTCGTGCTGCGCATTGAGCCGCTGGGCGTCTCTTCCTGTCGGGCATCCATGGCTCGGTGCATGAGAACGGGGACTATCGGATCGCCGTCGAAGACGGTCTCTTTTCTACGATTCTCGCTGCTCGTTGTCCTCGCCGCTGAAGTGGTCCAGCGGCTCGTCAACTGTGTTGAACGGCACCGTTTCTGCATCCACTTCTCGCGCGTCGACGGCAAGGTCATCGAGAGCAAGTTGTTCGTCAAGCTGAGCATGGATCCAGCTGTCGGGAAACTGGCGCGGCGCTTCGAAGCGCAGAAGTGTCGCCGCGGCGAACACAACGACAGACTTCAAGACCAATTCGGAGCGCAGGCTGGTGGTTTCCTGCACTGGTTCGTCACCGACGGCCGCCTCAATTTCGCCTACGATCTGGTCGATGATCAGGCCCCACTGCGTTGGCGAGACGCCGAGTATCCGGTCGATGCCGCGCAGCAGAGCGGTAGCGTCCAGTTCTTCTCCGTCCTCAAGTTCAGGATCGACGTTGACCCAAACGTCAGCTTGCGCTGCCAACACTCGAGCCCGGCCCACGACAATATCCTCACTCACCTCAACATCGGTGAGGTACCCGCTGCTTGCGATCACCTCTCTGAATTTGTGGATCACCCCGTCTCCTGTGTGAAAGCGCCGTCCAAGTCTGCTTGTGGCCGACTGCAGTCGGTCACGAGCTTGCTCCGTCGGATCGATGCCCCTGTTAGCTTCGCTCGGCGTACAGGTTTCGGGCGGCGAAGGTTCATCTGAGAGCTTTGGCCAACGTTGAGTCGGGATTTGGATGTATCGCGCTGCAGTTGCTCGCCTCTTACTCTGGAGGCGCGGTTACCGAGAAAGTTACTGCGCGATGCCTCGGGAGCACCCGAAGCGGAAGCAAGCGCAATGAAAAAGCCCTAAGTAATTGATTTACTTAGGGCTTTTGGACTCAAGCGGAGAACCGCGTAAGTAGTATTGGTGGCCTGGGGCGGAATCGAACCACCGACACGCGGATTTTCAATCCGCTGCTCTACCAACTGAGCTACCGGGCCTTGGTGTGCAGCCTTAAATTATACAGCGCTTCTGCGGCCTCTCGAAAGATCGACGCCAAGTTGTTTGAGCTTGCGATAAAGATGGGTGCGTTCCAGCCCGGTCTTCTCTGCAACGCGGGTCATGGAGCCGTTCTCCATGGCGAGATGGAATTCGAAGTAGGCCTTCTCGAAACCGTCGCGTGCATCGCGCAGTGGGCGGTCCAGGTCGAAGCTCTGGGTCGACTGCGGGCCGGCGTCGGGCACGGGCACTGAAGCCAGCGAGGCGAGCAGCAGGCTGTCGCCGGTGGTGGTGATGGCTGCCGCCGGGTTGACTCCGGTGGCCGGCGGCACGACGCCGGCGGCCGCGCGCCTGGCGCTTTCACGGGCGAGGCCCTGCTCCACCGCCTTGAGCAGCTTTTGCAGGGTGATGGGCTTTTCGAGGAACGCAAAGGCGCCGATGCGGGTGGCGTCCACGGCGGTGTCGATGGTGGCGTGGCCGCTCATCATGATGACGGGCATGCTCAGCAGGCCGGCGGTGGACCATTCCTTGAGCAGCGTGACGCCGTCGGTGTCGGGCATCCAGATGTCGAGCAGCACGAGATCGGGCCGTGCGCGTTGCCGGGCTGCGCGTGCTTCGGCGGCGTTTTCCGCGAGCTCCACGTTGTGGCCTTCGTCATTGAGAATTTCGAAGAGCAGGTCCCTAATGCCCAGCTCGTCATCGACCACGAGAATGTTTGCCATGAGTGCTGCTTGTTGTATGCGCCGGTGTCTGCAATGGTGTGTATGGTCCGCCAGCCGATCCATCGACTGAGCGCAATGGATTTCTTTCGCGCTCAGGCGGCGGAAGACTTCGAATCTTCGGTGTGAGCGACCGCTGTTTGCGACTCGCCTGCCAGCGCGAATGATAGCGAGACTTGCGCCCCCGCTACAGCCCCATCGACAACGCGGTTGGAAAGCTCGATGCGGGCGCCGTGCTCGTCCGCGATCTTCTTGACCACGGCCAGCCCCAAACCAGTACCTTTTGTTTTCGTGGTGACGTAGGGCTCGAAGGCGCGCTTGAGAATGTTCTCGGCAAAACCGGGCCCGCTGTCCTGCACGGTCAGTCGCACGCGCTGGCCCGAATCGCCCAGGCGGGTGCGAATGACGACTTCGCCCGCCCTGCCGGTGGTACTGGCGGCGGCCTCGGCGGCGTCTTGCGCGTTTTGCAGCAGGTTGTGAATGACCTGGCGGATCTGCTGCGCATCGCCGCGAATGGGCGGGCAGCGCTCGTCCAGCTCGGAGCGCAGTGCGATGGGCGCGTTCTCGGCGCTGTAGAGCTGGAGCACGTCGGTCAGCAGCGCATTCAGGTCGATGGGCTTGAGGTCGGCCGCCGGCAAGCGGGCATAGTCGCGGAACTCATTGACCAGCCGCTTCATTGCGTCGACCTGGTCGACGATGGTCTTGACCGACTTGACGAGCACGGCCTGCTCGGGCGGCGCGACCTTGCCGGAGAGCTTCATCTCGAGCCGCTCGGCGGAGAGCTGGATGGGCGTGAGCGGGTTCTTGATTTCGTGGGCCAGGCGGCGCGCGACCTCGCCCCAAGCCTGTGCACGTTGGGCCGAGACGATTTCGGAGATGTCGTCGAACACCAGCAGCCGTGCGGCGCCGGGCAGTTCGGCACCGCGGGCGACGATGTTGATGGCGCTGCCCTGCTGCGGCAGGTCAGTGCCGGTGGCGTGCAGCTCGAAGGCATGCTGCCAATGGTCGAGGCCGTGCTGCAGGCGCTCGACCTGGAATTCGTCGAACTGCTGTTGCACGCTGTTGCCAAAGTCGGCCAGGCCGGGCACCTGCGCCAGCGGCTGCCCTTCGTAGGCGGCCAGCGGCGCGCGCAGCACGCGCGTGGCGCCGGGGTTGGTTGAAAGGATGGTGCCCTTGGCGTCGAGCACGATCACGCCGGAGGTCAGGTTGTCCAGAATGGTCTGCAGGTTGGCGCGGGCGGCGTCGAGCTGGCCCATGGTCTTTTCGACCGCCCCGCGGGCATCGGCCAGCTGCTGCGTCATCACGGCGAAGGAGCGGGTCAGGCCGCCAAGCTCGTCCTTGCCTTGCAGCACGGCTGTCGGCCGCAAGTCGCCGGCGGCCACCTGGCGAACGCCTTCCGCCAGCACAAGCAGCGGCCGCGCCAGCTGGTTGCCGAACAGAACCGCGAGCAGCACGGCGCCGAACACGGCCAGGAACAGGCTCAGCGTGAGGGTGCCGATGTACATGCGCCGCAGGCCTTCTCGGGCCAGGGCACGCTCCTGGTATTCGCGGTTGGCCTCTTGCACGGCGAGCGCATTGGCCACCACGGCCGGCGGCAGCGGCTGCGTCACCTGCAGAAAGCGCGGCGCGGTGTCGAAGTCGAACCCGGGGCGCTGCACCATCGCAATGGCGCGCACCGTGGCGGGCGGCAGGCTGGCCCCCGGCGCGGCGGTTTCGTCCAGGCCTTCGATATGGGCGATGGCGCGGTCCGCGCGCACTTGCCGCAACTGCTGGATGGTCGGCCGCTCGGGGTTCAGCTGAAAGCGCGAGGTGCCCGCCCCTGCAATGAGCTGCCCGGTGCCCGTCCAGAGCACGACGTCGCTGGCTTGGAGCTGGTCGCGAATGCGCTCGAGCGCGAGGCCCGCGCTCGCATCGGGCACTTGCGCAAGCTGGGCACTGGCCGCGCGGGTCTTGGCGGCCAGGTCGTCGGAGAGCGAATCGAGCGTGGCTCGGCCAAGATTGAGGCCGGCATCGAGCGCGCCCTCCACCTTGACGTCGAACCAGCTTTCGATCGACCGCGCGACGAACTGGTAAGACACCACATAGACCAGCGCACCGGGCACCACACCCACCAGCGCAAAGATGGCGGCCAGCTTGATGAGCAGCCGGCTGCCGAACTTGCCTTGGCGCAGCCGCCGCAGCAGGCGAAAAGCGACCCAGCCGATGACCAGCACCAGCAGCACCGCCACCACCACGTTGATGCCGAAGAGCCGCACGTAGTAACGCTCGTACAGCGCGCGGTTGTTGGTGGCTTGCGCCAGCAGGAACATCAGCACCAGGCCGATGGCGGTGACCAGCGCGGCGCCGACGCCCACGGCCCAGCGGACCGCGCGCGAACGGCGAGCGGCGGGTGTGGCCGCTGCGCCGCTGCGCGGTTTGGTGCTCACCGCTGCTTCTCCAGCGGCAGCTTGGCGCTCCGCTCGGCGACGATGTTCCAGTCCGCCTGCCCGACCACGCCGATCTGGAACGGGCGCGGCAGCTGCGAGGTGTCGAGCCGGAAGCGGAACACGACCTGGTGCTGCGCCTCGTCGCCGATGTCGGACAGGTCGCCCAGCCGCAGCCGGCCGACGCGTTTGACGGCGTCCATGGCGTCGGAAAGACTGTCGAAGTTCTGGTTCAGCGAAACGCCGAACCCGGCGGTGCCGGTGATGGGCACCGGCGATACGTTGAGGCGCCAGCGGCGCGTGAGCGGCTGATAGGCAAGCCGCATGTGGCGCGTGACCTGGGCGACCTTGCGGTCGGTCCAGTACCAGCGCTCCTGGAAGACCTCGGCCTCGGCCACGAAGTAGATTGCAATGCCCTTGTCGAGCACTTCTTCGACCAGCGAGGGCAACTCGAACTGCACGGCTGCCGTGAGGTAGACGCCGTCGTCCGCCTGCTCCAGGCGCATCTGGGTGACTGACGGGCCGTTGCGCCCTTGCGCCGCGGCGCTCAGGGGCAGCCAGCCCAGCAGCGTGACCATCACCACCGCCAGCAGCAGCGCCGCCATCCGCGCCAAGCCGCGCCGACCCCAAGTTTTAACCGGGACGTTTTTCAAGCAGGGCGTAGAAGAAGCCGTCGTGATCACCTGAGGGATTGTCCGGGACGGCGCGGGCATTCGCCCCGCTTTGGGGGAGCAAATGGCCCGGCGATGCCTTCAATCGGGCGTTGGTGTTGTGCGCAAGAAACGCATCGATTTGTTGCGAGCCCTCTTCGCGGAACACCGAACAGGTGCAATAGAGCAGCCGGCCGCCGGGCCGGACCAAGGGCCAGAGCGCGGCCAGCAGCGCGGCTTGCTGCACCGCCAGCTGGCCGGTGTCGCTCTCGCGGCGCAGCCAGCGCACGTCGGGGTGGCGCCGGACAATGCCCGAGGCCGTGCAGGGCGCATCGAGCAGGATGGCGTCGAAGGGCGTGCCATCCCCCCACGCAGAAGGACGTGCGGCATCGGCCACTACTACTTTAGCGGTCAGTCCGAGCCTGCTCAGGGTTTCGTCGATGCGGCGGCTGCGAACAGGGTCGACTTCAAGGGCAGTGACCTCGATGCCGTTCGGGCCGCCTACCTCGAGCAGGTGGGCCGTCTTGCCACCGGGAGCGGCGCAGGCATCGAGCACGCGCAGCGGTGCGGCGCTCTCGGCGGGCAGCAGCCCTTCGAGCAGCAGCGGCGCTGCCATTTGCGCGGCGGCATCCTGCACCGAGCAATCACCGTCGGCAAAGCCGGGCAGTTGCTGCACCGGCCGGGCGCGCGCCAATTGCAGGCCGGACGCACCCACGCGAACGGACTCCAGACCAATTGCTTCGAGCGCCAGCTGATAGGCAGGAACGGTGGTCTTCTGCACATTCACGCGCAGGGTCATCGGCGCGTGTGCGTTGTCTGCGGTGAGCACGCGCTGCCAGTCGCGCGGATGGTCGCGCTTGAGGCGCTCGATCCACCAGCGCGGATGGTTCCACTGCGCGACTGGCTCATGGTCGGTCGCGGCCACGAGCTCGTCGCGCTCCCTCAGGAAGCGGCGCAGGCAGGCGTTGATGAAGCTCGCCTGCGCGCGCGTGGCCGGGTTGCGCTTGGCGGCCTCCACGGCTTGGTCGACCAGGGTGAAGGGTTCGTACGGCGCATGCTGCGCATCCCAGGCCAGCGCCAGCGCGGTGCAAAGCAATGCATCGGGCAGCGGCGGCGGGGTGCGCTTGGCCAGGTGGCGGCGCAGGGCTTCGGCGCGGCCAAGCCAGCGCAGCACCTGAAAGCCGAGTGCCTGCACGCCGGGGCGCATGGCGGGCTCCACGGATTCGAAAGCGACGGTGCCTGAACTGCCGGCGCGAATCGACGCGAGCGCCACCGCGGTCAATTGCAGTTGGCGCCACAACGGCGGTTGCAGCAGCGGTGCGCTGCCGCCTGGATGATCGGTAGATAGTTCTGGCAAGTTGGGGCGATGGTAACGGCCCCGCGTGACGCACAGCGCCGCACAGGATTTAAGAAAAAAATACGACTTCGGCCGACCGGCCTCAGAGCAGCGGCGCGGCAGGACGCAAACGCACCAACCATGCCACCAGCAAAGCCGGAAACTGGACGATCGCGGCGTTGTACTGGCCTACCGCCACGTTGAACTGGCTGCGCGCAATTTCCGCCGAGGCCGAGGGCTCCGGCCATGCCATGGGTTCGACCGCGCCAGGCAGCCCAACCTCTGTGCTGGCACCGATTCCAGCCGACAGCAGCGGCGCGGGCCGCGAGAGCGTGCCGTCCGCATCGAAGACGGTAACCGCTGCGTCCGGATGCTGGCGCTGCCATGCGTTGATCAGCACCTGCAGCGCCGTGGCGAGCGCGGCCATGGCACCCGGATCGAGTGGACGCAGCCGGGTTGCGCCGAGCACCGAGGCAAGCTGGGTGGTGGCGGCCTGCAACGGCGCCACGGACGAAGACAGGCTGTCTGGTGGCGCCTCCTTCGGCGCCGTGGCCGTGATGCTGGCCTGAACGAAGTCGAGCTGCTTTCGCAGCGCCGCGTCGAGCGTGGCATAGGACTGCAGCACGGCCGCGCGCAGGCGCACCAGCCGGTTGTAGGCGCCCACGAACCAGAACAACAGCACCGCCGTAGCGATCCAGCCGGCCAGCGAGTCGGGCAATACGCTCATCGACAAAAACGTCTCATGAAAAGCTCAAAGAAAAACGCCCCCCAACCGGAAGCGGTCGGGGGGCGTCGGATACCGGTCATGACCGGTGATGCTAGCCGTTTATTCGGACGCGGCGCCTTCGCTGGCGTCGGCCGTGCTGTCGACATCGCTGGTCGAACCGGCCAGCTCTGCAGCTTCCGATTCGGCGATGGCGCGGCGCTCGGCCTCGTCCATCTGGTCCTTGACCTTGCGGGCCTGGTGGTAAGCCATGCCGGTGCCTGCGGGAATCAGGCGGCCGACGATGACGTTTTCCTTCAAGCCGCGCAGTTCGTCGCGCTTGCCCATGATCGCGGCTTCGGTCAGCACGCGCGTCGTTTCCTGGAACGAAGCCGCCGAGATGAACGAGTCGGTCGAGAGCGATGCCTTCGTGATACCCAGCAGCAGGTTGGTGAACGTCGCGGGGATCTTGCCTTCGGCGCGCAGGGCGTCGTTGGTGTTGAGCATTTCGCTGCGTTCGACCTGTTCGCCGGAGATGTAGCTCGTGTCGCCGATGTTGTCGACCACGACGCGGCGCAGCATCTGGCGAACGATCACCTCGATGTGCTTGTCGTTGATCTTCACACCTTGCAAACGGTACACGTCCTGCACTTCGTCCACGATGTAGCGCGCGAGTTCTTCCGAACCCAGGAGGCGCAGGATGTCCTGCGGGTCCGCCGGACCGTCGACCACGCTTTCGCCCTTGTTCACCACCTGGCCTTCGTGCACCAGGATGTTCTTTTCCTTCGGCACGAGGTCTTCCCAGACCGTGCCTTCCGGATCGGTGATCTGCAGGCGGATCTTGCCCTTGGTCTCCTTGCCGAACGACACGGTACCGGTCATTTCGGCCAGCATGCCCTTGTCCTTCGGCGAGCGGGCTTCGAAGAGCTCGGCAACACGCGGCAGACCGCCGGTAATGTCGCGCGTCTTCTGGCCTTCGACCGGAATGCGCGCCAGCACTTCGCCGGGGCCCACGTCCTGGCCGTCACGCACCTGCACCAGGGCGCCGATCGGGAAGCCGATCGTCACCGAGTGGTCGGTACCCGGGATCTTCACTTCGGCGCCGGAGGCGTCGATGAGCTTCACCTGCGGGCGCACGACCTTGGCAGCGCCGCGGCGCTTGGGGTCGATCACGACCAGGGTCGACAAGCCGGTCACTTCGTCCACCTGCTTGGCGACCGTGAGGCCTTCCTCGACGTTCTCGAACTGCGTCTTGCCGGCGAACTCGGTGATGATCGGGCGCGTCAGCGGATCCCAGTTGGCAAGCACGTGGCCGGCCTTGATCTGCTGGTCGGCCTTGACGGCCAGGGTCGCGCCGTACGGCACCTTGTGGCGCTCGCGCTCACGGCCGTGCTCGTCATGGATGACGATCTCGCCCGAGCGTGCAATCACCACCAGCTCGTTCTTGCTGTTGGTCACGTAGCGCATCGTGGCGTTGAAGCCGATCGTGCCGTTGGACTTGGCTTCGACGCTCGAGGCCACTGCCGCACGCGATGCCGCGCCGCCGATGTGGAACGTACGCATCGTGAGCTGCGTGCCGGGTTCGCCGATCGACTGCGCCGCGATCACACCGACGGCTTCGCCGATATTGATCAGGCCGCCGCGGCCCAGGTCGCGGCCGTAGCAGGTCGCGCAGATGCCGAAGCGGGTTTCGCAGGTCAGTGCCGTGCGGACCTTGACTTCGTCGACACCCTCGGCTTCGAGGAGTTCGATGTTGTCTTCGTCGAACATCTCGCCGGCCTTGAGCAGCACCGAGCGGTTTTCCGGGTGCAGCACGTCGTCCGCAGCCGAGCGGCCAAGGATACGGTCGCGCAGCGATTCGATGACTTCACCGCCTTCGACGATGGCGCGCATCAGGTAGCCGCCGTGCGTACCGCAGTCCTGCTCGGTCACCACCAAGTCTTGCGTCACGTCGACCAGACGACGGGTCAGGTAGCCCGAGTTCGCGGTCTTCAGTGCCGTGTCGGCCAGACCCTTACGGGCACCGTGGGTGGAGATGAAGTACTCCAGCACGTTCAGGCCTTCGCGGAAGTTCGCGGTAATGGGCGTCTCGATGATCGAGCCGTCCGGCTTGGCCATCAGGCCACGCATACCGGCCACCTGGCGAATCTGCGCTGCGGAACCGCGGGCGCCGGAGTCGGCCATCATGTAGATGGAGTTGAAGGACTCCTGCTCCACTTCCTTGCCGTGGCGGTCGACGACCTTCTGCTTGGACAGCTTGGACATCATGACCTTCGACACTTCGTCGCCGGCCTTGCCCCAGATGTCCACCACCTTGTTGTAGCGCTCGCCGGAGGTCACCAGACCCGAGACGTACTGCTGCTCGATCTCTTTCACTTCCTTGGCGGAACGCTCGATGATGCCGTGCTTTTCAGCAGGCACCAGCATGTCGTCGATCGCGATCGAGATACCGGCCTTGGTTGCCAGGCGGAAGCCGTTTTGCAACAGCTTGTCGGCGAACACGACGGTCTCTTTCAGGCCGCACTTGCGGAACGAGACGTTGATGAGCTTGGAGATTTCCTTCTTCTTCAGCGCCTTGTTGATGTTCGAGAACGGCAGGCCCTTAGGCAGGATCTCGGACAGCAGTGCACGGCCCACGGTGGTGTCCACCAGCGACGTGGACGGCGTGAATTCACCCGTTTCCTTGTCCTTGGTGTACTCCGTGATGCGCACGGCAACCTTGGCGGTCAGTTCGACTTCATTGGCGTCGAGCGCGCGCTGCACTTCACCGATGTCGGAGAAGATCAGGCCCTCGCCCTTGCCGTTGATGCGGTCGCGGGTCGTGTAGTACAGACCGAGCACCACGTCCTGCGAGGGAACGATCGACGGTTCGCCCGAAGCCGGGAACAGCACGTTGTTGGAGGCCAGCATCAGCGTGCGGGCTTCCATCTGCGCTTCCACCGACAGCGGCACGTGAACGGCCATCTGGTCGCCGTCGAAGTCGGCGTTGAACGCCGCGCAAACCAGCGGGTGCAGCTGGATGGCCTTGCCTTCGATCAGGATCGGCTCGAACGCCTGGATGCCCAAACGGTGCAGCGTAGGCGCACGGTTCAGCATGACCGGGTGTTCCTTGATCACTTCTTCCAGGATGTCCCAGACCACCGGCGTGCCGGATTCGACTTCCTTCTTGGCAGCCTTGATCGTGGTCGCGATGCCCATGGCTTCGAGGCGCGAGAAGATGAAAGGCTTGAACAGCTCGAGCGCCATCAGCTTGGGCAGGCCGCACTGGTGCAGCTTGAGCGTCGGGCCCACCACGATGACCGAACGGCCAGAGTAGTCGACGCGCTTGCCCAGCAAGTTCTGGCGGAAGCGGCCGCTCTTGCCCTTGATCATGTCGGCCAGCGACTTGAGCGCGCGCTTGTTGGCGCCCGTCATGGCCTTGCCGCGGCGGCCGTTGTCCAGCAGCGAGTCGACAGCTTCTTGCAGCATCCGCTTTTCGTTGCGCGCGATGATTTCCGGAGCCTTGAGCTCCAGCAGGCGGCGCAGGCGCGAGTTGCGGTTGATGACGCGGCGGTACAGGTCGTTCAGGTCGGAGGTCGCAAAGCGGCCGCCGTCCAGCGGCACCAGCGGACGAAGGTCCGGCGGCAGCACGGGCAGCACGTCGAGCACCATCCACTCGGGCTTGATGCCCGACTTGCGGAAGGCCTCGAGCACCTTCAGGCGCTTGGAGTTCTTCTTGACCTTGACTTCGGAGCCGGTCAGGTCGCCGCGCAGGCGTTCGATCTCGCTGTCGAGTTCGATGCCTTCGAGCAGGTCCTTGATGCCTTCGGCGCCCATCTTGGCGACGAACTCATCGCCGTATTCCTTGCGTTTCGCGTCATAGTCGTCCTCGGACATGATGCCGAACTTCTTCAGCGGGGTCATGCCGGGGTCGGTGATCACGTAGGCTTCGAAGTACAGCACGCGTTCGATGTCGCGCAGGGTCATGTCGAGCACGAGGCCCAGACGCGACGGCAGCGACTTCAGGAACCAGATGTGCGCGCAGGGCGCGGCCAGGTCGATGTGGCCCATGCGCTCGCGGCGCACCTTGGTCTGCGTGACTTCAACGCCGCACTTCTCGCAGATCACGCCGCGGTGCTTCAGGCGCTTGTACTTGCCGCACAGGCACTCGTAGTCCTTGATGGGGCCGAAGATCTTGGCGCAGAAGAGACCGTCGCGCTCGGGCTTGAACGTGCGGTAGTTGATCGTCTCTGGCTTCTTCACCTCGCCGAAAGACCACGAACGGATCTTCTCGGGCGAAGCCATGCCGATCTTGATGGCATCGAAATGCTCATCGGGTGTGAACTGCTTGAACAGGTCGAGTAGCGATTTCATGTGACTCTTTCCTCTTCTGATTACGAACGCTCGAGCTCGATGTCGAGACCCAGCGAACGGATTTCCTTGACCAGCACGTTGAACGATTCCGGCATGCCGGCTTCGATCGTGTGTTCGCCCTTGACGATGCTTTCGTACACCTTGGTACGGCCTTGCACGTCGTCGGACTTCACGGTCAGCATTTCCTGCAGGACGTAGGCGGCGCCGTAAGCTTCCAGCGCCCACACTTCCATTTCACCGAAACGCTGGCCGCCGAATTGCGCCTTGCCGCCCAGCGGTTGCTGCGTGACAAGCGAGTACGGGCCGGTCGAACGGGCGTGCATCTTGTCGTCCACCAGGTGATGCAGCTTCAGGAAGTGCATGTAGCCGACGGTGACGGGACGCTCGAACTGGTCGCCGGTGCGGCCGTCGAACAGGTACGCCTGGGTGCGCGTATCGGTCAGGCCCTTGAGCTTGGCGATGTCGTCCGGGTAGGCGAGCTTCAGCATGCCGCGGATTTCTTCTTCCGAGGCGCCGTCGAACACCGGCGTGGCGAAGGTCGCGCCGCTCTGCAGGTTGGCTGCCATTTCGAGCACGTCGGTGTCGCTCAGCTTGCTGAGGTCTTCCTTGCGGCCCGAGCCGTTGTACAGCTGCTCCATGAACTTGCGCAGCTCGGCCACCTTGGCCTCTTGCTGCAGCAGGTCGCCGATGCGCTGGCCGATGCCCTTGCCGGCCCAGCCGAGGTGCACTTCGAGCACCTGGCCCACGTTCATCCGCGAAGGCACGCCCAGCGGGTTCAGGCAGATGTCGCACGGCGTGCCGTCGGCCATGTGGGGCATGTCTTCGACCGGAACGATCTTCGACACCACACCCTTGTTGCCGTGGCGGCCGGCCATCTTGTCGCCGGGCTGCAGGCGGCGCTTGACGGCCAGGTAGACCTTGACCATCTTGAGCACGCCCGCGGGCAGTTCGTCGCCCTGCGTGAGCTTCTTGCGCTTTTCTTCGAACGCGAGGTCGAAGCTGTGGCGCGTCTGCTCCAGCGAGTTCTTGATCGACTCGAGCTGCGTTGCCACTTCGTCGTCCGCCGGGCGGATGTCGAACCAGTGGAACTTCTCGACCGACGACAGGTAGGCCTTGTCGAGCTTGGTGCCCTTGGCCAGCTTGTTCGGGCCGCCGTTGGCGACCTTGCCGGTCAGGAGCTTCTCGATACGGTCGAACGCGTCGGCTTCGACAATGCGAAGCTGGTCGTTCAGGTCGAGGCGGAAACGCTTGAGCTCGTCGTCGATGATCTGCTGGGCGCGCTTGTCGCGCGTGATGCCTTCGCGGGTGAACACCTGCACGTCGATCACGGTGCCTTGCGAGCCCTGGTCCACGCGCAGCGAGGTGTCCTTCACGTCGGAAGCCTTCTCGCCGAAGATGGCGCGAAGCAGCTTCTCTTCAGGCGTGAGCGTGGTCTCGCCCTTCGGCGTGACCTTGCCCACCAGCGTGTCGCCCGGCTGCACTTCGGCGCCGACATAGATGATGCCGGATTCGTCGAGGCGGTTGAGCTGCTGCTCGGCCAGGTTCGGAATGTCGCGCGTGATTTCTTCGGCACCCAGCTTGGTGTCGCGAGCCATCACCACCAGTTCCTCGATGTGGATCGAGGTGTAGCGGTCTTCCGCGACGACGCGTTCCGAGATCAGGATCGAGTCTTCGAAGTTGTAGCCGTTCCAGGGCATGAACGCGATCAGCATGTTCTGGCCGAGAGCCAGTTCGCCGAGGTCGGTCGATGCGCCATCGGCCACCACGTCGCCCTTGGCGATCTTGTCGCCGCGCTTGACGATCGGACGCTGGTGGATGTTGGTGTTCTGGTTCGAACGCTGATACTTGATCAGGTTGTAGATGTCCACACCGACTTCACCTGCAGCCGCTTCGGCGTCGTTCACGCGCACCACGATGCG
Organism: Variovorax paradoxus; assembly: GCF_009755665.1. NCBI lineage: Bacteria > Pseudomonadati > Pseudomonadota > Betaproteobacteria > Burkholderiales > Comamonadaceae > Variovorax > Variovorax paradoxus. The sequence continues at coordinate 659,584 of NZ_CP046622.1, read as the reverse complement.
GGTCGCGTCGACGTAGTCGACGATACCGCCGCGGGTGGCCGTGACAACGGTACCCGAGTCGACCGCGGAAACGCGCTCGATACCGGTACCGACGATCGGCTTTTCAGGACGCAGCACAGGCACGGCCTGGCGCTGCATGTTGGCGCCCATCAGCGCGCGGTTCGCATCGTCGTGCTCGAGGAACGGCACGAGCGAGGCGGCCACCGACACGATCTGCGCGGGCGACACGTCCATGTACTGGACGCGTTCGGCGCCCACCAGGATCGATTCGCCGGCTTCACGCGCGGAGACCAGGTCGCCGATCAGCTTGCCGTCCTTGTCCAGCACCGCATTGGCCTGGGCGATGACGTACTTGCCTTCTTCGATGGCCGACAGGTAGTCGATGTCCATCGTGACCTTGCCATCCACCACGCGGCGGTACGGCGTCTCGATGAAGCCGTATTCGTTCAGGCGGGCGTACAGGGCCAGCGAGTTGATCAGGCCGATGTTCGGGCCTTCAGGCGTTTCGATCGGGCACACGCGGCCGTAGTGGGTCACGTGCACGTCGCGCACTTCGAAGCCTGCACGTTCACGCGTCAGACCACCCGGGCCAAGGGCCGACACGCGGCGCTTGTGGGTGATTTCGGACAGCGGGTTCGTCTGGTCCATGAACTGCGACAGCTGCGAAGCACCGAAGAACTCCTTCAGCGCGGCCGAGATCGGCTTGCTGTTGATCAGGTCGTGCGGCATCAGCGGCTCTTGCTCCGCCTGGCCCAGACGTTCCTTCACGGCCTTCTCGATACGCGCGAGGCCGGTGCGGTACTGGTTTTCGGCCAGTTCACCGACGCAACGCACGCGGCGGTTGCCAAGGTGGTCGATGTCGTCGACTTCGCCGTTGCCGTTGCGCAGGTCAACGAGGATCTTGACCACGGCCAGGATGTCTTCGTTGGTCAGCACCATCGGGCCGGTCGATTCGTCGCGGCCGACCTTGGCGTTGAACTTCATGCGGCCGACGCGCGACAGGTCGTACGTGTCCGGGTTGTAGAACAGACGCTGGAACAGGGCCTGCACGGCGTCTTCCGTCGGCGGCTCGCCGGGGCGCATCATGCGGTAGATGGCCACGCGGGCGGCAAACTCGTCCACCGTCTCGTCAATGCGCAGGGTTTGCGAGATGTACGCGCCCTGGTCGAGTTCGTTGGTGTAGATCACCTGGATGTCTTGCACGCCGGCCGTGCGCAGCTTCTTCAGCAGCGCTTCGGTCAGCTCGTCGTTGGCCTTGGCCAGGATTTCGCCGGAGTCGGCGTCGACGATGTTGCGGGCGATGACGCGGCCGACCAGGAAGTCTTCCGGCACGCTGATGTGCGTGGTGCCCGACTGCTCGAGTTCACGCGTGTGGCGCGCGGTCACGCGCTTGTCCTTGGCGACCACGACCTTGCCCGACTTGTCGGTGATGTCGAAGCGCGCGACTTCGCCGCGCAGGCGCTCGGGAACGAATTCCATCTGCGCGCCGCTGTCCATCAGGCGGAAGTTGTCGTTCACGAAGAAGTTCGCGAGGATCGATTCCGGGTTCAGGCCGATGGCCTTCAGCAGGATCGTCACGGGCATCTTGCGGCGACGGTCGACGCGGAAGTACAGCATGTCCTTCGGGTCGAACTCGAAGTCGAGCCACGAGCCGCGGTAGGGAATCACGCGGGCCGAGAACAGGAGCTTGCCCGAGCTGTGCGTCTTGCCCTTGTCGTGTTCGAAGAACACGCCGGGCGAACGGTGCAGCTGCGAGACGATCACGCGCTCGGTGCCGTTGATGATGAACGAACCCTTTTCGGTCATGAGCGGCACTTCGCCCATGTAGACCTCTTGTTCCTTCACTTCCTTGACCACCTTCGACTGCGACGTCGACGACTCGCGGTCATAGATGATGAGCTGCACCTTGGCGCGCACGGCCGAGGCGAAAGTCAGACCGCGGGTCTGGCATTCGCGCACGTCGAAAGCCGGCTTCGCGAGGTTGTACTCGAGGAACTTCATCTCGACAAAACCATTGTGCGAGACGATCGGGAAGGCTGCGTCGAACGCGGCCTGAAGGCCTTCGACGGTGCGTTGTTTTGGCGGAATGCCGGCTTGCAGGAACGCGGTGTACGCGTCTTTCTGCATCTGCAGCAGGTAGGGGATTTCGACGACGCTGTCGCGGTTACCGAAACTTTTTCGGATGCGCTTGCGTTCGGTGTAACTGTACGCGGACGATTGGGCCATGAGAGCTCCGGAGCTTGAGATCTTCAGCGACTTGTCAGCAATGCCGAGGCACTACTGCTTGGCGGCTGGCCACTACCAGCCGTTGGCGGACAGCGATGCGTTGCACATCGCCCGAACCAAGGGGTCTTCTGCAGTCGGGGTCAGAAGACACTCAAAAAACGTCTTGGCCTTTGCTTTTCCGTCGACCTGAGGTCTCCGGGAAAGCCGGCGCCAAGCCGGCTTTTGGGTGCGCTCTGAAAGCGGCAAAGGCTGGAGGGCCTTTTTCAGGCACCTCCAGCCCTCTAGTGGGTCTGAATTACTTCAGTTCCACCTTGGCGCCGGCATCTTCCAGCTTCTTCTTGGCGGCTTCAGCGTCAGCCTTCGACAGGCCTTCCTTGACTGCCTTGGGAGCGGCTTCCACCAGGTCCTTGGCTTCCTTGAGGCCCAGGCCGGTGATTTCGCGCACAGCCTTAATGGCCGAAACCTTGTTCGCGCCTGCATCCATCAGCATGACGTTGAACTCGGTCTGCTCTTCGGCAGTAGCGGCGGTAGCACCACCACCAGCGCCGGCGGGGGCAGCCATTGCAGCGGCGCTCACGCCGAACTTCTCTTCGATGGCTTTCACCAGGTCGTTGAGTTCCAGGACCGTCATGCTGTCGAGCGCGGTCAGAAATGCGTCTTTATCGAATGCCATTTTTGTTTCCTAACAATTGGGTTGAATATTTCAAACGCAAGGCTCAAGCGGCCTGCGCTTCTGCCGGTGCATCGGCGGGTGCAGCTTCGCCACCACCACGCTTCTCGGCCAGCGCCGCGAGCACGCGGGCGGTACGAGAGATCGGGGATTGCATCAAGCCCAGCAATTGCGACAACAGCACTTCCTTGGAAGGGATGTTGGCCAGTTGCTTCACGCCCTCGACGTCCAGGACCTTGCCGCCAAACGCGCCGCCGCGAATCACCAACTTGTCGTTGGTCTTCGCGAAGTCGGCCACCACCTTGGCGGCGGCCACTGCGTCTTCGGAAAAGCCGTAGATCAGCGGACCGGTCATCTGGTCACCAACGACTTCGAATGCGCTACCAGCAACAGCACGGCGTGCCAGCGTGTTCTTCAACACGCTGAGAGTCACACCCTTGCTGCGAGCTTCGGTGCGCAGTTTGGTCATATCGGCAACCGTGATGCCACGGTATTCCGCCATCACGAGCGTTTGAGCTTTAGCGGCGAGGCTGGTCACATCACTGATGACCGCTTCTTTCTCACTGCGATTCAGACTCAAGGTCTACTCCTTTTAATGCGACCTTCGGCCGGGGCCTCGGATCGCGCTTCATGCAGCGACCAACTGTTTCGGAACAAAATCAATTCCTTGCAGTGGGGTCGCCATCTGCGCTGGATACCGGAAGGATCGATCCGGCGATTAAGTGCAGCGCCCTGCACACCAGCGGTCTTGGATGGCCCGCGGCAACCGGAGCTGCCGCGACCCACCACATCTGCCCTCCCCCTTGCGGGATCGGACAAATCTCTCTTAGCTCGCCGAGATGGTTTGCGTGTCCACGCGGACACCCAGACCCATGGTCGACGAAACAGCCACCTTGCGCAGGTACACGCCCTTGCTGGTCGCCGGCTTGGCCTTGACCAGAGCGTCGATCAGCGCGGCGAGGTTGCCTTGCAGCTTGTCGGTGTCGAACGAACGGCGGCCGATCGTGCCATGCACGATGCCGGCCTTGTCGACGCGGAACTGAACCTGGCCAGCCTTGGCGTTCTTCACAGCCGTGGCGACGTCCGGGGTCACGGTGCCAACCTTGGGGTTGGGCATCAGGCCGCGCGGGCCGAGGATCTGGCCGAGCGTACCGACCACGCGCATCGCGTCAGGGGCGGCAATCACGACGTCGAAAGGCATGTCGCCAGCCTTGACCATTGCAGCGAGGTCGTCCATGCCGACGATGTCGGCGCCGGCGGCCTTGGCTTCGTCAGCCTTGGCGCCCTGGGCGAACACGGCCACGCGCTTGGTCTTGCCGGTGCCGTTGGGCAGCACGACGGCGCCACGCACGACCTGGTCAGACTTCTTCGCGTCGATGCCGAGCTGCACGGCCACGTCGATCGATTCGTCGAACTTGGCGGTGGCGGCTTCCTTCACGAGGCCGATGGCGTCAGCCAGCGGGTACAGCTTGTTGCTGTCGACCTTGCCTGCGAGCGCTTTTTGCTTCTTGGTGATCTTGGACATTTACACGCCCTCCACATTCACGCCCATCGAACGGGCAGTACCGGCGATGGTGCGAACCGCGGCGTCCATATCGGCGGCCGTCAGGTCCTTCATCTTGGTCTTGGCGATTTCTTCGAGCTGAGCGCGCGTGATCTTGCCGACCTTGTCGGTGTGCGGACGGGCCGAACCCTTGTCCAGCTTGATCGCCTTCTTGATCAGCACGCCAGCCGGGGGCGACTTGATGATGAAGGTGAAGCTCTTGTCGGCGAACGCGGTGATGACCACCGGCAGCGCCAGACCCGGCTCGTAGCTCTGCGTTTGCGCATTGAACGCCTTGCAGAACTCCATGATGTTCAAACCACGCTGGCCCAGTGCGGGACCGATGGGTGGTGATGGGTTGGCCTTACCAGCTGGCACTTGCAGCTTGACGAAGCCGACGATTTTTTTCGCCATGATTTGCTCCTTGCGGGTGATATCGCCTTGGCTTTCGCCGCGGCTCCCCGGGGTTAAACGACTCTTCGATCAGGGCCGCGCGCCGAGTCGGACAACGCGCAGCCGGAAATGGTTCCAGTCCGAAGACCGGGGACTCAGGTCTTTTCGACCTGGCCGAATTCGAGTTCCACAGGCGTTGCGCGGCCGAAAATCATGACCGACACGCTGACCTTGCTCTTTTCGTAGTTCACGTCTTCGACGGTGCCGTTGAAGTCGGTGAACGGGCCTTCCTTGACGCGCACGAATTCGCCCACGGTGAACTCGACCTTGTGGCGCGGCTTCTCGGTGCCCTGCTGCATCTGGCTGACGATGTCCTCGACCTCTTTCTGCGAGATCGGGGCCGGGCGGTTCTTGGCACCACCGACAAAACCCGTCACCTTGTTGGTGTGCTTCACCAGGTGCCAGCTCTCGTCGTCCATGATCATTTCGACCAGCACGTAGCCCGGGAAGAAGCGGCGCTCGGTGGTGCGCTTCTGGCCGTTCTTGATCTCGACTACTTCTTCGGTCGGAACCAGGATGCGGCCGAACTTGTCCTGCATGCCGGCGCGGTTGATGCGCTCGGTGATGTTGCGTTCGACGGCCTTTTCCATGCCCGAATAGGCATGCACCACGTACCAACGCAAGTCAGGGTTGGCGGCGGGAGCCAGCACGGAGGTGTTTTCCTCTTCCGGGCTGCTCGGCGTGGTTTCAACAACGTCGTCAGTCATTTATTTTCTCCAGCCCAGAATGAGGTCGAAAAACACCCATTCGAGCGTCTTGTCGGTGAGCCAGAGGAAAACGGACATGATTGCCACAAAGGCAAACACGTAAGCCGTCATCTGCATTGCTTCCTTGCGGGCCGGCCAGACGACCTTCTTGACCTCGCGCCACGAGTCGCGGCCAAAGGCCCACAACTGGCGGCCATTCTCCGAACTGCCAAACGCGCCCACAGCCGCGGCCAGGCCGACGAGCAGCGCAGCCCATTGCACCAGCGAGCCTTGGCGCGCAAGCAGATAGAACGCCACGATGGCGCCCACTGCCAGCAGCACCGACACAGCCAATTTGGCCTTGTCGGCGCCCGTGCTCACGGTTTCGATTTGAGAAGTGGCCATGTTTGGCTGATTTCCTGCGGCCTTCCGGCCTTCAATTCAATGCGTCTTCTTGAGACGCCGAAGCCCATCGGGTTGCGATGGGCTTTTTTCGGGGTGCCACCTAGGTGGCAGGGGCAGTAGGAATCGAACCTACAACCTTCGGTTTTGGAGACCGACGCTCTGCCAATTGAGCTATACCCCTCCGGTACTCTTTACGCTCGGCTTAGATGTCGAGGATCTTTGCCACGACGCCCGAACCCACGGTGCGGCCGCCTTCACGGATGGCGAAGCGCAGGCCTTCTTCCATCGCGATCGGGTTGATCAGCTTCACGGTGATGCTGACGTTGTCGCCAGGCATGACCATTTCCTTGTCCTTGGGCAGCTCGATCGCGCCGGTCACGTCCGTCGTGCGGAAGTAGAACTGCGGACGGTAGTTGTTGAAGAACGGCGTGTGACGGCCGCCTTCGTCCTTGGACAGCACGTACACCTCGGCGGTGAAGTGCGTGTGCGGCTTGATCGAGCCGGGCTTGCACAGCACTTGGCCGCGCTCGACTTCTTCGCGCTTGGTGCCGCGCAGAAGCACGCCGACGTTGTCGCCCGCTTGACCTTGGTCGAGCAGCTTGCGGAACATTTCCACGCCGGTGCAGGTGGTCTTGACGGTCGGGCGAATGCCGACGATCTCGATTTCCTCGCCGACCTTGATCACGCCGCGCTCGACGGCGCCAGTCACCACGGTGCCGCGGCCGGAGATCGAGAACACGTCTTCCACAGGCATCAGGAAGGTGCCGTCCACGGCGCGCTCGGGCGTCGGGATGTAGCTGTCGAGGGCCTCGGCCAGCTTCATGATGGCTTCTTCACCGAGCTTGCCCTTGTCGCCTTCGAGGGCGAGCTTGGCCGAGCCGTGGATGATGGGGGTGTCGTCGCCAGGGAACTCGTACTTGTCGAGGAGTTCGCGCACTTCCATTTCGACCAGCTCGAGCAGTTCGGCGTCGTCGACCATGTCGCACTTGTTCAGGAAGACGATGATGTAGCCCACACCCACCTGGCGCGCCAGCAGGATGTGCTCGCGGGTCTGGGGCATGGGGCCGTCGGCGGCCGAGCACACGAGAATGGCGCCGTCCATCTGGGCTGCGCCGGTGATCATGTTCTTGACGTAGTCGGCGTGGCCGGGGCAGTCCACGTGGGCGTAGTGGCGGTTGGCCGTTTCGTACTCGACGTGGGCGGTGTTGATGGTGATGCCGCGGGCCTTTTCTTCGGGCGCCGCGTCGATCTGGTCGTAGGCCTTGGCTTCGCCGCCGAACTTGGCCGACAGCACCGTCGCGATCGCAGCCGTCAGCGTGGTCTTGCCGTGGTCAACGTGACCGATCGTGCCCACGTTCACGTGCGGCTTGGTGCGGGTGAATTTACCTTTTGCCATTTTTCGACTCCGAAAAAAACGATTTCAACGTATGCAGATGGGTTGCAAAGCTGCCGTTGCAACCCCCAAAAACTGGTGCCCTTTGCGGGAATCGGACCCGCGACCTCTCCCTTACCAAGGGAGTGCTCTACCACTGAGCCAAAAGGGCTTTTGTCTAACCAATCGCTTCCGGCGTCGAACCGGGTCTCTGGAGCGGGAGACGGGAATCGAACCCGCGTCATCAGCTTGGAAGGCTGGGGTTCTACCATTGAACTACTCCCGCATCGGGGGCACTCAAAGGCACCCAAAGCGCTAGATCCAATCGCTCTTAGAAACCAAATTCATCGCTGGTGGAGAGGGCTGGATTCGAACCAGCGTACTCGTAAGAGGGCAGATTTACAGTCTGCTGCCATTAACCACTCGGCCACCTCTCCGGCGAACCTCGAAATATAGCACGGTTTTGTGACTTCACAGAACCCCCAGCACCAATAAGACGCGGGAACCACACGAGGCGAACTGGCCGGAATTATCCGCGAAATCAGCCGCCTTGCTGGTGCGCCTCCCTCCAGGCACGCGCTTCGCCAAAATGCCCGCAGCCGATGAAGGGCACGGGCGGGCGCATCGCGGAAAGGGGCGAGGGATGGTTCGACATCAACACCTTGTGTCGGTCGATGTCGATCAGTGCGCGCTTGCTTTGCGCATGCGAGCCCCACAGCATAAAAACAACAGGTTTTGCGCCCTCTGATACATGTCGGATGACGGCATCGGTCAGCACCTCCCAGCCGCGCCCTGAATGGCTGGCCGGCTGCCCCTCTTCCACCGTGAGGCAGGTGTTGAGAAGCAGCACCCCGCGGGTCGCCCACTTCACTAGGCTGCCACCCGGGTTGGGGAACGGCGGCGGAGCCGCTCCAAGGTCGCGCTGAAGCTCCTTGAAGATGTTGCGCAGCGACGGCGGCAGCGCTACGCCGGGGGCCACCGAAAAGGCCAACCCCTCGGCCTGGCCACGCCCGTGGTACGGGTCCTGGCCCAGGATCACCACGCGCACGTCTTCGGGTGGCGTCAGTTCGAGCGCCCGCAGCGGCTGGGGCGGGAAAATTACGGCACCGGCATCGAGGCGCTCACGCAAGAAACCCAGCAGCTTCTGCCCCACGACGCCGCCGAAGAACCCATCGACCAGCGGCTGCCAGCCCGGCGCCACCGGCCAGTCGGCAGGGTCGCTGCTCGCCAGCTGATCGGGTCGGCTCATTTGAACAATGCGGCGAGTGCCTCGCCCGGCTCCTTGGCGCGCATGAAGGCCTCGCCGACCAGGAAGGCATGCACGCCGGCCGCACGCAAGGTGGCCACGTCTTCACGCGTGGCAATGCCCGATTCGGTGACGGCCAGCCTGTCGGCCGGCAACCGTGGCAGCAGGTCGATGGTGGCCTGGATCGAGACCTCGAAATTGCGCAGGTTGCGGTTGTTCACGCCGATGAGCGGCGTCCTGAGCCTGAGCGCGCGATCGAGCTCGACCGCGTCGTGCACTTCGACCAGCACCGCCATGCCCAGCCCGCGTGCAATGGCTTCGTAGTCTTTCATCTGCGCATCGTCGAGGCAGGCCGCAATCAAGAGAATCGCGTCGGCGCCCATGGCACGCGATTCGTACACCTGGTAGGGATCGACGATGAAATCCTTGCGCAGCACCGGCAGCTCGCAGGAGGCTCGCGCCTGCTTGAGGTAGTCGACCCCGCCCTGGAAGAACTGCTTGTCCGTCAGCACCGAAAGGCAGGCCGCGCTGATTTCTCCGTCGCCCTCTGCATAGCTCTGTGCGATGTCGGCCGGAATGAAGTCTTCCCGCAGCACGCCCTTGCTGGGGCTCGCCTTCTTGATCTCTGCAATCACCGCGGCCTCGCCGGCAGCGATCTTGGCGCGCAGGGCACCTTCGAAATCGCGCGTCAGCACGCGGCTCTCGGCGTCGAACCGCACGACTTCGAGCGGACTCTTTTTCTGCGCCGCAGCAATTTCCTGCCGCTTGACCGCAATGATCTTGTCGAGGATGTCGGACATGTTCTGTTTTCGTCTTTAGCGGTTGTTCAAACCGTTGTGGAAGCCTTGACCAGTTCGGCCAGCTTGTTCCGCGCCGCACCGGAGGCCACGGCTTCGCGCGCGCGCTCGATGCCGGCGGCCATCGAATCGGCCACATTGGCGGCATACAAGGCCGCGCCTGCGTTCAGCAGCACGATGTCGAGCGCCGGACCGGCCTGATTGTCGAGCACCCCCAGCAGCATGGTCTTCGATTGCTCGGGCGTTTCCACGCGCAGCGTGCGGTTGCTCGACATGGCAAAGCCGAAGTCTTCCGGGTGCAGCTCGTATTCGCGGATCTCGCCGTCCTTCAGCTCGCCCACCATGGTGGCTGCGCCCAGCGAAATCTCGTCCATGCCGTCGCGGCCGTACACAACCAGTGCGTGCTCGGTGCCCAGCCGCTGCAGTGCGCGCACCTGAATGCCCACCAGGTCGGGGTGGAACACACCCATCAGGATGTTCGGCGCGCCCGCCGGATTGGTCAGGGGCCCCAGGATGTTGAAGATCGTCTTGATGCCGAGCTCCTTGCGCACCGGTGCCACGTTCTTCATGGCCGGATGGTGGTTGGGTGCGAACATGAAGCCGATGCCCACCTGCTCGATGGAGCGCGCAATCTGCTCCGGCTGCAGGTTGATGTTCACGCCGAGCGATTCCAGCACGTCGGCGCTGCCCGACTTGCTCGAAACGCTGCGCCCGCCATGCTTGCTCACCTTGGCGCCCGCCGCGGCCGCCACGAACATCGAGCAGGTCGAGATGTTGAAGGTGTGCGAGCCGTCGCCACCGGTGCCGACGATGTCTACCAGGTGCGTGGTGTCTTTCACCGGCACCTTGGTGGACACCTCGCGCATCACCTGCGCGGCCGCGGTGATCTCGCCGATGGTTTCCTTCTTGACGCGCAGCCCCGTGATCAGCGCCGCCATCATCACCGGCGAGCATTCGCCGCTCATGATGAGCCGCACGATGTGCAGCATTTCGTCGTGGAACACCTCTCGGTGCTCGATGGTGCGCTGCAGCGCTTCCTGGGGGGTGATCATGGAAAGTCTCCTCGGTGTTTTCAGGGGCCGACGCGGCCGGCCGGCGCGTCCGTGAATGCAAGCTTGAGGCCGAAGCCGATGAACAGCACGCCGGCCGCGCGATCAAGCCAGTGCATGCCTTTTTGCACCGCGCTTCTGCGCGCCATCCAGCCGGCGAATGCGGCCCATCCCACGACGATGGGAATGGAGTTCAGGTTGAACAGAACGCCCAGCATGACGAAGTAGAGGCTCTTGTTGTCCGCATCGGGTGCGATGAACTGCGGCACGAAGGCCAGGAAGAACAAGGCCACCTTGGGGTTCAGCACATTGGTCCAGAAGCCGCCGAGAAAGATCTCCTTGAGCCCGCGCTCGGCCGCGCCCGCGGCAGCCGCTTGCATATCGGCCGGTGGCTTGGCGCGCGACAGCACCATGCGCACGCCCAGGTAGAGCAGGTAGGCCGCTCCCACGTACTTGAGCACTGTGAAGGCCGCCGCCGAGGTCGCCAGCAGCGTGCCGACACCGACTGCCGCCGCGAAGATATGGACGAAGCAGCCGGTGAGAACGCCAAACCCGCCCACAATGCCGGCACGCACGCCCGAGCGCAGCGAATTGGTGACGATGTAGAGCACGTCTGGTCCCGGCGTCAGGTTCAGCAGCCAGCCTGCGGCAATGAAAGCGAGCAGATGCGCAAGATCGGGCATCGCGGGCTCCTTGGTTTCCCTGATGTCAGGCGTTGAAGAAGCCGCGGATGGCGGCAACGGCACGGTCCACGCCCGCTGCATCCACGTCGAGATGCGTCACGAAGCGCAGCCGATAGAGGCCCGTCGCAAGAATGCCCTGCTGGTTCAGGTGTGCGAGCAGTTCCGTAGAACGCGCCTGCGCCGCCCCCGTCAGGTCGACGAACACGATGTTGGTGTGGGGCGCCTCGACCTTCAGGCCTTCGATGCCTTCGAGCCCCTGCGCCAGGCGCTGCGCGAGCGCGTGGTCATCGGCCAGCCGGTCGATGTGGTGGTCGAGCGCGTGCGATGCCGCCGCCGCAAGCAGTCCCGCCTGCCGCATGCCGCCCCCCGCCATCTTGCGGATGCGATGTGCCCGGGCGATGAACTCGCGCGACCCCGCCAGGGCCGAGCCGATAGGCGCCCCCAGGCCCTTGCTGAAACAGACCGAGACGCTGTCGAAGCACTGCGCAATGCGGCGGGCTTCCGCCCGGATGTCGCTGCGCTTGTTCAACGCAGCCTGCGCCGTTGCGGCATTGAAGAGGCGCGCGCCGTCCAGATGCCGCTGCAACCCCTTGCTCTTCGCAAGATCGGTCGCGGCCTGAACGTAGTCGAAGGGCAGCAGCTTGCCGCCCAGCGTGTTCTCCAGCGCAAGCAATTTCGTGCGCGCGAAGTGCGCGTCGTCGGGCTTGATGGCCGATTCGATCTGCGCCAGCGGCAGCGTGCCGTCGGGCGCATGGTCGAGCGGCTGCGGCTGCACGCTGCCGAACACCGCGGCGCCGCCGCCTTCCCAGCGATAGCAGTGCGCCTGTTGGCCGACGATGTATTCGTCGCCGCGCCCGCAGTGGGAAAGAATGGCGCACAGGTTGCTCTGCGTGCCGGTCGGCACGAACAGCGCCGCCTCGAAACCCAGCAGCGCCGCGATCTTCTCCTGCAGCGCATTCACGCTCGGATCGGTGCCGAAAACGTCGTCGCCGAGCGGCGCCGCCATCATGGCCTCGCGCATCGCCGGAGTGGGTTGCGTGACGGTGTCGCTGCGCAGGTCGACGATGGAGGAGCGGTCGGTCATGGCGGTCAGTCCAAGAAGTTCTTGAGCATGGCGTGGCCGTGCTCGGTGAGGATCGATTCAGGGTGGAACTGCACGCCTTCGATGCGCACGTCATGCGCAAACCCGGTGTGCCGCACGCCCATGATCTCGCCGTCATCGGTCCACGCGGTAATTGCCAGTTCCTTCGGGCAGCTTTCGCGGTCGATGGAAAGCGAGTGATAGCGGTTGACGATGAACTTCTCGGGCAGACCCGCGAAGACGCCCTCCTGCGTGGTCGTGATCTCGCTGGTCTTGCCGTGCATGAGCTGCTGTGCGCGGATGATCTTGCCGCCGAAGGCCGCGCCGATGGCCTGGTGGCCAAGGCATACGCCAAGGATCGGCAGCTTGCCCGCGAAGGCCTCGATGGCCGCCACCGACACGCCGGCTTCCGCCGGCGAACAAGGCCCCGGCGACACCACGAGGCGCGTGACGCCCGAGGCGATCAACTCGCCGATCTGCGCCACCGTGATCTCGTCGTTGCGGTGCACCTGAACATCCGCACCCAGCTCGCCCAGGTACTGGACGATGTTGTAGGTGAACGAATCGTAGTTGTCGATCATCAGCAGTTTCATGGCTTGCTCACAATCCGGTGCACGCCCTTGACCACGGGGAACACGTTGAAGTTGATCAGAAGGCCCAGCTTGAGGCCCGAGAGACGCAGCGCGGCGAGCACCTGCGCACGGTGCAGGTCGGTCAGCACATCGACTGCCTTGAGCTCCACGATGACCGATTGCTCGACCACGAAGCCTGCGCGGTACACCTCGCCGAGCGAGCGGCCCTTGTAGCTGGCCGACAGCGCCACGCCCTGCGCAAAGCCGATCTCGCGCTCGGCGAGTTCGATGGCCAGCGCGGCGGCATAGGCGTCCTCGTTCAGGCCGGTGCCCAGCACGCGCTGTACCTCGACCGCGGCGCCGATGATCTCGTGCGAAAAATCGTTCTGGATATCAGGCACGTTGCTCATTCCAGCCCCTCCTCGACCAGTTCGGCGGCGCGCAGCAATGCGCGCGCCTTGGCTTCTGTTTCTTTCCACTCCAGCTCAGGCACCGAATCGGCCACCACGCCGGCCGCGGCCTGCACGTGCAGCATCTGATCCTTCACGATGCCGGTTCGGATGGCTATCGCCACGTCCATGTCGCCCGCGTAGCTGATGTAGCCGCATGCACCGCCATAGAGGCCACGCTTGGTAGGCTCGAGTTGGTCGATGAGTTCCATCGCATGCACCTTGGGCGCGCCGGTCAGCGTGCCGGCCGGGAACGTGGCCTTGAGCACGTCGATGGCGGTCATGCCGTCCTTCAGCGTGCCTTCGACGTTGCTCACGATGTGCATCACGTGGCTGTAGCGCTCCACCGCAAAGGCCTCCGTCACCTTCACCGTGCCGGTTTTGGCGATGCGGCCGATGTCGTTGCGCGCGAGGTCGATCAGCATCACGTGCTCGGCGCGCTCCTTCGGGTCGTTGATGAGTTCTTCCTCTGCCGCCTTGTCGAGCTCGATCGACGCGCCGCGCGGACGCGTGCCGGCCAGCGGGCGAATGGTGATCTTCTGCTCGCCCTCGCCCGTGTTCTCCTGGCGCACCAGGATCTCGGGCGAAGCGCCCACCACATGGAAATCGCCCAGGTGGTAGTAATACATGTACGGCGACGGATTCAGCGAACGCAGCGCACGGTACAGCGAAAGCGGCGACTCGGTGTACCGCTTGCTGATGCGTTGGCCCACCTGCACCTGCATGAAGTCGCCGGCGGCAATCATGTCCTTGGCGCGCTCCACCGCAGCGAGGTAGTCGGCCTTGGCAAAAGTGCGCTCGGGCGGATGAGGCTGCGTGGGCTTCACGATGGGTGCGCTCACCGAATATTTGAGCTTTTCCTTCAGCTCGCGCAGGCGGCGCTTGCCTGCTGCATAAGCCTCGGGCTGCTTCGGATCGGCATAGACGATCAAATACAGCTTGCCCGAAAGGTTGTCGATGACAGCCAGCTCCTCGCACTGCAGCAGCAGGATGTCCGGGCAGCCCAGCGCGTCGGGCGGGCAGCTTTTCTCGAGTTTGCGCTCGATGTGGCGCACCGTGTCATAGCCAAAGTAGCCCGCAAGACCGCCGCAAAAACGCGGAAGCCCCGGACGCAGCGCCACCTTGAAGCGCTTCTGGTATTCGGCGATGAAGTCCAGCGGATTGCCCGCGGCGGTCTCGACCACCTGCCCGTCGGTCACCACCTCAGTTACGGCCTCCGCGCCAAAACCGCTGGCACGCAGCAGCGTGCGTGCGGGCAGGCCGATGAAGCTGTAGCGGCCGAAACGCTCGCCGCCCACCACCGATTCGAGCAAAAAGCTGTGCTTGCCGCCGCCCTGCGAATGGGCCAGCTTGAGATAGAGGGAAAGAGGCGTCTCGAGGTCTGCAAAGGCCTCGGCCATCAGCGGAATACGGTTGTAACCCTGGGCGCTGAGGCTCTTGAATTCAAGTTCGGTGATCACGGATTCGTTCTCCAATTGCCTCGCGGCGCTTCTTGGCCGGTGGCAAGGTCATTCACGGGTGGTCCGGCGTCTGCAGCGATCCGGTACCGCGGGCGCACGGCGTGCGCCGTGCAATCAAACAGTCAGCGATGTATGGCTACGCCAGGGCCAGGCTCCCCGGCTGCCTTGACCTGTTTGAATGATGTGATGAACGAACATGGAGCGTGGAGTTTAGCCCACGAAAACGCCAGCGCGCACAGCCGCCGCCTTCAGGGTTCCCCCGGGGAGCGGGAGTAAAACGAAAAGATACATTCGAACGATCGTTCGCAAATCGAGGAGATCCACGTGCCTTTTCTTTCGGTCCCGCCCCTGTTCTCCCGCCTTGCCGTGCTGGCCTGCGCCGCGGCAATCACGCTTGGTGCATCGGCCGCACAGGTGGACGTCGCCGGCGTCAAGTTGAACGACACCCTCGACTTGCGCGGCAGCACCCTGCAGCTCAACGGCGCGGGCGTGCGCTACAAGGCTGTCTTCAAGGTGTACACCGCCGGCTTCTACGTGGGCAAGAAAGTCTCCACGCCCGAGGAGGCGCTGGCGGCGCCGGGCCCCAAGCGCGTGGCCATCACCATGCTGCGCGACATCGAGGCCAATGAACTCGGCAAGCTCTTTACCAAGGGCGTGGAAGAAAACTCGCCCAAGAGCGAAATGGTCAATCTCATCCCTGGCCTGCTGCGCATGGGCCAGATGTTCGCGGACCAGAAGCAGCTCAAGGCCGGCGACACCTTCACCATCGACTGGCTGCCCGGCACCGGCACGCTCATTACCGTGCGCGGCGTGCCTCAGCCCGATCCGATCAAGGAACAGGCGTTCTTCAATGCGCTGCTGCGCATATGGCTCGGTCCCGTGCCGGCCGACTGGAAGCTCAAGGACGCGCTGCTCGGAAAGCAGTAGCCCGGCCTACACGGCCCTCACGGTCTCTCGCGCAGGCGCGCTCGCCTTCTCAGGCAGCCGCGCGCGCCAGCTCGGCCAGCGAATCCACGAATCCATCGGCATCGACGCCGCGCACCGGCTCGCCGTGGTTGTAGCCGTAGGTCACCAGCACCACCGGGCACCCGGCAGCACGCGCGGTCTTGGCGTCGTTGCTCGAGTCTCCAATCATCAGCGTGCGCGCGGGTGCGGTGCCCAACGCCTCGCAGGTTTTCAGCAGGGGTAGCGGGTCGGGCTTCTTGCGCGCAAAGGCGTCGCCGCCGAACGCGAACTCGAAGAATCCGTCGAGCCCCTTCGAAGCCAGCAACGGCTTGGCAAACGAGGTTGGCTTGTTGGTGAGGCAGGCCAGGCGCAGCCCTCGAGCGCGCAGTGCCTGCAAGCCCTCCGCCACGCCCGGGTATACCGCCGAATGCTGTCCGTTGATGGCCAGGTAATGGTGCTGGTAGCGCTCCCAGGCGCGATCGAAAAGAGCCTGCGCCCGCTCGTGCAGCGCATCCGCGCCGGCTGCTGAAGCCGCATCGCCGCCGGAGGCCATCACATGCGCGAGCGCGGAAAGAATCAGGTGCTCCGAACCCTTGCCCACCATTTTTTCGACAGCGGCCGGTGGCACCGGCGGCAGCGAAAGGTCGGCGAGCATGTGGTTCAGCGACACCGCGAAGTCGCCGAGCGTGTCGACCATGGTGCCATCGAGATCGACGATGGCGGCGTCGAAGCGGGTGAGGTCGAGATCGAGAGAGGTCAAGAACGGACGGCCGGAGTGAAAACAACGGCGTCCATTCTGCCCCGGCCGGTCGACCCGCACGCCGCCCCGGGGGCGGGTGACTTCTTCTTACTTGCTGGCGCGCATCTGGTCGCGCAACTGCTTGATCTGGTCGTGGTTGCGCTGCGCGCCTTCGGCCTGCTGCTGGATGATCGCGCGCACATCGGCGGGCAGATCTTCCTTCAGCGCCTTGCGATAGCGCGCCACGGCGGCGTCTTCACCGCGCTCGCATTCCTCCAGCATCGAGAGCGCGCTGTTCGCGCCCACCGAGCCCTTCACATGCACCCAGCCGCGATGCATGGCACCGCTCACGGTGCCGCCGTCGTCCGGCGAGCCGCCGAAGCGCCTGATGAGCTGAACCAGGTCTCCGGCCGCCTTGGCGCATTCCGCCGAGCGGTTCTGGAACACCTGCTTGAGTTGCGGAGACTCCACTTCTTCCGCGCAGGCGCGGAAACCGTATTCGCCGTCGCGCGTGTTCTCGAGCAGATCGTTCAGCACCTCGACAACGTCTTCGCTGTTCGCGGTTTCAGCAGTGTTCGTGTAGTTGGCCATGTAATGACTCCTTCGTTTGCCTCGTGAAGAGGCGGGTTGAAAATTGCCGCGCGTGCAGGCCCGAAGGCGGCCGCATTGCGCTGGTCCCAAGACAAATGGTCTTCGCGCGGATCGCGATCCGTGTCGGCTTCGCCCGACGTCCCCTGTAGGGGTTCTTCGGGCCATCGATGCCGCTTCAGCTCACTCTTCACGGAACGGTTTTTCGGGCCGTCCGGGCTGGCTGTAGGGCGAACTCCCGTGGTTGTCGGTTTCGCCCACGCCCGCATCGCCGGGCGTCGGCGGCTTGCGCTCGCCTGTGATTGCGGGGCCGTTGTTGGGGCCCACGGGATCGCCGTTCTCGGCAGGCGTCCTGGCCTCGCGCTTCATGCTTTTCTCTGCGGGTGTGGGCTTGCGGTATGCGGCCGTATCCGCCGCTTCATTCGCCGCCCCATCGGCCGCTTCATCCGGCTCGGCAGGCCGGTTCGGGGTCGTGGATCTGGTCACGCTGTGTCCTTTCGAAAACTTCACCGTGCGACGCGCCGGCGCGGCCGTGCGTAGGAAAGCGTCGCGTCTTCGGCGCAAGCGCCCGGCAAACGGGCGGGCAAGCACGCAACCGGCGCAAGGACGGTGTTCCTGCCTACAAGCACAGGGTGGTGTTGCGCGCGAAAAAAGAGGCTTCAGTTTTCGAGGATTCAATTCATGGCCAACGATGTATCGCGCTCCGCGCCCCGCCCTCTGCGGAAGTACGGTCTTGCTGCCGCATTGCTGCTCTCGGTGGCGGCAGTGGGCGCACAGCCCACCGGCAATCCGAAGGGGACACGTGCGCCCCCTATCAGCGATTCAGCCGAACCGCAGGGCGCGCGCCCGGCAGACCAGCCTCGCGGCTCCATCGACCAGGGCCCGCTGGGCTCGGACAAGGGGCCCGCCGCCGCACGCACGCAAACCTCGCGTCCGCCCTCGACCGCCACGCCGGGGGGCATTGCGCCTTCACGCGACGGCGATCCTTCCAAGGAGCAGCGCGGCAGCGACAAGCGGCATGCGCGGCCCGCGCCCCAATAAATGAACAGCGAGCCGCACATGACTTCCACTACTCAGATCGATGCACGCGTGGTCGGCCCTATGGAATTTCGTGCGGGCGACGGCCCGCAGCTGAAGATTCCGGAGGGCAACTGCCAGATCCTGATGGCGGACGACAGCGTCGTCATCACGTGGACCGAGAACGGCCAGTCGCTGACGGCGGCCATACCGAAGATCGAGTTCGACCGCTACATCCAGGACGGTGCAATCGTGCTGGGGAGGGGTTGAATACCCCCCTCTTTCAATCGCGCACCCTGGCCGCCGTGTCGATCGCCTGGGTGTACGAGGCGGCTTCCTCTTCGGTCATGGAGCCTTCCAGTTCCGCGAGTTCGAGCCGCTCGAAATCATAGGAAATCCATTCGAACAGGTGGGACTTCGGCATGTCGTCGAGGCTCTCGCAATCGCTCCACGATTGCAGCCGCGTGGGAGCGCTTTCCAGCAGCATGCGCAGGTAAAGCGCCCGCGCAACCTTGATCTCTGCAATCTGGCGCGGATCGTCGATGACGACGCGCAACTGAGCCAGCGCCTGCTCGCAGTGCAGCACGCGGCGGTGAGCCTCGTCCAGTATTGCTTCGGACCCATCGGTGGCATTCGCCCTCGCCTGCCAGGCGCGGGCGAACTCGCGCGCAATGCGGGCGTAGGCAAGCTGCTGGAGACTCTGGAGCGCGCAATCGATAGGGTGGTGCATGGTCATGGCCGTATCCAACCAACCCGCTTCAGGCGGCTCTGTCTTCGCCGTCTTCGTCGTCTTCGGGCTCGCCCGCCTCATCGGCCAGTTCTTCCGGCATGCCGGCATCTTCCTGCTCGATGGATGAGGCCACGTCTGCCGCGCTGCCAGGAACGATGCCCACGCGGTCCGGCAGGATGTCCGCGTCGGGCTCCACCGGCGGTGCGTCGGCCGATGCGCGCTCGCCGGTTCCTTCGGCGTCGCTGCTGCTTTCATGTGCCACCGAAAGCGCGCCTTCGGCGGCATCTTCAGGAATGGCGGAACGCTCGCGCGAGGTGCGCACATCGCTTCCGCTGTCGCTCGTGTCGCTGGGTCCAAGGCTGTCGACGTCCGTTCCCTTCGGTTCCGCCGGCGGATAGTCGCCTCCCAGAATGCTGCTCGTGGCCATGGCTTTCTTCACTTCAAAAAACGTTGATGAACGTGCTTCAGACTGGAGAGCCGCGGCCCGCCTGCGCGTAGGAAATGCGCGCATCGGGGCGCAGTCATTCACGGAGATTGCTCATCAACAATGGGTACCCTACCCTGGTCGTCGAGGCTCGGAGGCACGGTGACGGGAGATTGGCGCGTACTCCTACGCGAGGTCCGGTTGGTGCAGGTAGCCTGCGTTTTTCGCTCTCCACCTGGAACCCAATCCCATGAAGAACCTCCGCTACCTGATGATTGCCGGCGTCGTTGCGCTCGGTGCCTGCGCCAACACATCGGCGCCTCCATCGACCGCTTCCGCCGAGAACCGGCCCGACCCGACCATCCTGCTGGTGCCGGTGCGCATCGAAGACCCCGCGCTGGCTTCAGGCTGCTGGGCCCAGTTCTATACAGGGCGCAACTTCCAGGGCGACATGCTCACGCTGGTGGGCCCTGCCGAGGTCCAGAGCATGGACCGGGGCACCGCAAGGCAGCTCAAGCGCGAAATCGACAGCGTGAGCGTCGGCCCGCGCGCAACGCTGCAGGTGTATGAGCACGCGATGTTCAGGGATCGCACGGTCAACTTCCCGGCCAACAGCCGCGAAGGCGGCCTCATGCGCAAGCTGGGCTTTGGCGGACGAATCGAGGCAATGAAGCTCAGTTGCTCCTGAGCGGGGCCGTCGCGGCCATTGCGCGCGGCTCAACAAGCCTCACGCTTGCGCTTCGGTCAGGGCCTGCGCGGCCACCACCGCTTCGGTGCGGTTGCGCACATTGAGCGCGCGAAAGATCGCTGCAAGGTGAATCTTGACCGTGCCTTCGCTGATGCCCAGGCTGCGCCCGATGAGCTTGTTGGGCTTGCCCTGCGACAGCAGCTGCAGCACCTCGACCTGCCGCTCGGTGAGCACGCTGCGCAGGTGCTCCAGCGTTGCCGACGATGCGCCCGCGGCGCCGCTCTGCGTGGGCGCCACGCCGGCCACGATGCCCGGCGGCAATGCCGTCAGCATCATCGGCGGCACATACACGCCGCCGGCCAGCACCAGCCGTACGGCCGACAGCATCACCTCGGGCGAATAGGCCTTGGGAATGAAGCCGAGCACGCCGCGCTCGAGCGCGCTTCGCATGATGGCGGGGTCTTCGTAGCCGGACAGCACGATCACCGGCACGGCCGGATGGCGGCGGCGGATCTCGTCGATGTGGGCCTGGCCGTCAGCGCCGGGCATGTTGAGATCGATCAGGGCCAGATCGAGTTCATCGTTGGCGCCGGCAAGCAATTCGTCGACGCTCATGGCCAGGACGAATTCAATGCCGGGCTCGAGCTCCGACAACTTGGCCTTGACCGCCTCGATGACGAGCCGGTGGTCGTCGGCGATCAGAATTTTCATGGCGTGTCCCAGTGTCCCAGCGTGCGTTGAATTCAGCGGAAGCCGAAGATACCGGCGATTGCCTCGCGCAGCAATACCGCATCTACCCACGAACGGCATAGACCCCAAGCGATATGGCGCCCACCGCGCCCCGTTTGGAAGAATGAATACCCATTCGAAGGAACCGGGGACATAGGCATGCGCCACTGCTGCAGACGCCGGTGCAAGGCATCCTTCACAACGCAGGCGCAGTGAGCGGGGCACGGTTCATGGCCCGCCTGCTTGACAGTTTTTCGGCCTTCATCTCGTTCGGCCTCGCCCTTGATGCATCCATTGCGGCATCGACTGCCGGCTGCCCCGCCACGCTTTCCCATGATGCTGCACAGCAACAGGCCCGCCGCCTGCTCGACGAAGCGCGCACCTCGGCCGGCGCATCGGGCACGCCCGCGGGGCAGGTCGAATCCGCGGCCTTTGCCATGGTGGCCTGGATCGACGAAATCCTGGCGCGCCATCCCGGCGCGGGGATGGGCGCCGCGCCGCTCCAGATGCAGCTCTTCAACTCGAACAACGCCGCCAGCGAGTTCTTCCATCACTTGTCGGCGCTGACCGCGCAGGACGACGAGGTGCGCGAGGTCTACTGGCATGCGCTGGTGCACGGCTTCAAGGGCCAGTACTACTTCGAGAACGGCGACCAGGGCGAGCTCGGCAAGCTGAAGGAGCTGCACAGCCGGCAACTGCGGCTCCAGCCGCTGGCGCTCGGCAGCCTGGTGCAGGACCACATCACGCCCCAGCCCTATCGCGCGCCAGACCCGCCGGGCCCCTACGACGCGCGGCGCAGGAACCGTGCGCTGCTGCGCGCCACGGCTTCGCTCACGCTGCTGCTGCCGCTGCTCTACCTTCTGTGGTGGCAGTGGCTCGCAGGCCCCTCCACCGCCGAGCCACCCCTGGCCGGACGCGTCGAGCAGCATCTGCAAGGCTATGCATGCGCCGATCTCGCCGCCACCGCCCGCAAGGACGGGAGCCTGCGCGTGAGCGGCTTCGTGTCGCTGCCCGCGGACCTGGAACGGGTCGAGCGCGAAGTGGCCGCAATACCCGGCGCAGGCTCGCCCACGTTCGACGTCGAACTGCGCGCATGGCCGCATTGCGAGGTGTTCGCAATCCTCAAGCCCTACCAGCTGCGCAACCGCGAGAAGGCCCTGGGACTGGCAATGGACGTTCCCACCGCCACCAATAGCGAGCTGCGCGAAGGCGACAACGTGCGCGTGCGGGTGTCGGCACCGGGCCACGACAGCTACCTGTGGATCGACTACTACACCGCCGACGGTTCCGTCATGCATCTCAACGCCGGCCAGTCGGCCACGCGGCTGCGCGCGAGCGAAAAGCTCGAGCTGGGCCGCGACATCCCCTCGAGCTGGCTGGTGGGCCCGCCGTTCGGCCGCGTCCTGGTCACGGCGGTCTCGTCGCCCGTGCCGCTCGCCGCAATCGCCGACCGGCCTCCCTTCGAGCTCGCATCGGCCTATCTGCTGCGGCTGCGCGAAGCGCTCGCGGCCGGCAAGGGAAGCGAGCGGCTGGTGGCCGACTTCGTGTTTCTGGAAACCGTCCCGCGCTGAAGCGCAGAGAAGAACAGCGACGCCATTGCCATGACCGCCGTTCTTTCGCCCGTGCATCTCTTCTGGCTCCTGCTTGCGCTCTGCCTGGTGGGCTTCGCGCTGCTGTACGGCATGGTTCGCGATGCAGGTCGCGGCGCTCGCCGGCGTGCGCTGCGGCGGCGCATCGACGCGCTCGGCCCCTGGGCCGCCGAGGCCGACGAAGCCGCCGTTCCGGCCATCAAGGAAGCCATGTCCCACGCCCGGCAGGCCCTTCGCCAGCCGCCGCGGCCACGCGATGCGCCGGTGCCCTGGTTTCTCTTTCTGGGCGACGCGGCAGCTAACCTGCCGGGGCTGCTGGCGGCTGCGGGCGCCGAACGCCTTGCGCCGCCGGACAGCGAGCCCTTCGGCGAACCCTACTGGCGCTGGTGGCTGACGGGTTCGATGGCCGCGATCGAGTTGCATCCGGTGGCCGTGAGCGACAAGGCCAACGAGCCGCACACGCGCGGCCTGTGGCTACAGGCGCTGCTGGCACTGGCCGAGCGGCGCGAGCGCTTGCCGCTCAACGGCGTGGTGGTGTGCTTTGCAGCGAGCGAGCTGCTGCAGCCCGACACGGCAAACATGACGCCGCTGGCAGCCAGGATGCGGCGCCTGCTCGACGAGGCCGGCGACACCCTGCGCCTGCAGTTGCCTGTCTATCTTGTCGTGACCGGGCTTGAACGATTGGCGGGCTATGCCACGCTGCGCGGCGCGTTGCCGCCCGAGGTGCTGGCGCAGGCCGTCGGCCACCGGTTGGCCGAGCCGCTCGCCGCCAACGACACCGCCGCCGCGCGGCTCGATGCCGTGTTCGATCCCATGGCGCAGCAACTGCATGCGCTGCGCATGGCGCTGTTGCGAGAGCAGCCGGGTGCATCGAGCCGGCTCGCGATCCATGAGTTCATCGAGTCGATGCGTGCGCTGCAACCCGCGCTTCGCCAGGTTGCCCATGCCTTGTTCGAAAGCCATGGCCGCGGGTCGCGCGGCCCACGGTGGCGCGGACTCTATTTCACGGCCGCCGCATCGGGCGCGGCCGGCGGCGCGTTCACGGCCGACCTGTTCGGGCGCTTCCTCCCTGCCGACCAGCCACTGGTGAGGCCTGGGCGCCCGTCGAACGCGAGCGCGCCGCCGTGAAACGGCTACTTGCTCTCGACGCGGATCTGGCGAGCGCCGAAGGTCACCGTCATGGCCTGGGCCTTGCCGGTTTGCACCGGGCGCACTTCGCGCCAGCGCGCACGGTCCAGGTCACGGAACGCCGCCATCACGCCGATGGCCTTGGCATCGGGCGGCAAGGTGAGGTCGAGCTTGCGGGTCTCGCCCGGGCGCAGCAGCATTTCTTCGCGCTGCACGAGCTCTGCGCCCAGCGTGGCCTGGTCTTTTTCGAACAGCGAGAAGAAGTCGGCGCCTTCGAACGGGCCGGGCGACTTCAATGCATACACGCGCACCGTGAGCGGCGAAGCGCGGCCGCGCGCATCGGGGTTGGCATCGGCACCCGCAACCAGCGTGATCGACACCG
Organism: Variovorax paradoxus; assembly: GCF_009755665.1. Lineage (NCBI taxonomy): Bacteria > Pseudomonadati > Pseudomonadota > Betaproteobacteria > Burkholderiales > Comamonadaceae > Variovorax > Variovorax paradoxus. The sequence goes on along the minus strand of NZ_CP046622.1, from coordinate 635,933 downwards.
TCGTGACCACGGGCTTGGGTGCGCAGCCTGCGAGCAGCACACCCGTCAACACCAGGCCGGAGGCCAGTGCAAGGCGCCGCGAGACCGCAGCGAAAGAGCGTCCATAGGACGAATGGCGTGTACCCAGCGTGCGCATGCTATTCCCTTCGTTGCATTGACCGGTTCTGCTGCATCTTTGATTATCACCAGCCAACTCGAACAGGCAACATGCTGACCAACGAACTTGTCGAAGCCCTGCTCACGCCCATCGGCGAGGCATCGCCGTGCGGTGAAGATCTGGAGTACGACGCGGCCTTTACCGCGCTGGCCGCGGCTTCGCAGCGCAAGCCAGAGCAGCAGTTCGGCGACACCGTCATTCCCGCGGTGGAGCCCGAGTGGCGCGACGTGGCCGAGCAGGCCGACGCCATCCTGCGCCGCAGCAAGGACGTGCGCGCCGCCGTGCTGCTCTTGCGCGCGGCCACGCGGCTGCAGGGCGTGCCCGGCTTCAACGCGGGGCTTCAATTGCTGATCGGCCTCTTCGATCGCTTCTGGGACGGCATACATCCAACGCTCGATGCCGACGACGACAACGACCCCACCATGCGGCTCAATGCACTGGCACCGCTGTGGGACGAGAACATGGTGCTGCGCGACCTGTACGACGCGCAAGTCGGCATGGCGCCCGGCGTGGGACAGATCCGCGTGCGCGACATCGCCATTGCGCACGGCGCGCTGAACGCCGTGGGCGGCGAGGCCACCTACTCGATGTCGCAGATCCAGGGCGGCCTGGAGGCGCTCCAGGCGCACCAACCCGAGCGCCTGCAGGCTGCAATGGAAGTGCCTGCGCTGGTCGAGAAGCTGCAAGCGCTGCTGCTCGATCGCACCGGCCGCTCCGACGCCGTCAACCTGGGTGCATTGCGCACCATCGGCCGTGTGCTGGCCAAAGCCTGCGGCGCTGCATCTGGTGCGGCCGAGATCGGCGGAGCGTCTGCGGCGGACGAAGGCACAGCGCTGCAGGATGCCGCCGCCGGTGCGGCCCGCACCGCGGCCATGCGCGGCGAGATCCAGAGCCGCCAGGACGCGCTGCAGATGCTCGATCGCGTGATCCGCTACCTGGAGCAAGCGGAGCCCGGCAATCCGGCCCCGCTCCTGATCGATCGCGCCAAGAAGCTCATCGGCGTGAGCTTCCTCGAGATCATGGCCAACCTCGCCCCGAACGCGATGGACACCATCGAAAACGTGACGGGCAAGCGCCCGTCCGAATAGGCCTGCCCTCTCCCCTTCAGCCTTCAGTTCACCGACCCATCCCATTCATTCCCGCAAGGAGCATCGCCATGGCCAAGAGCAGTCAGAAATTCATCGCCCGCAACCGGGCGCCACGCGTGCAGATCGAATACGACGTGGAACTCTACGGCGCCGAGAAGAAGATCCAGCTGCCGTTCGTCATGGGCGTGCTGGCCGATCTGTCCGGCAAGCCGGCCGATCCGCTCGCCCCGGTGGCCGATCGCAAGTTCCTGGAGTTCGACGTCGACAACTTCGACTCGCGCATGAAGGCCATGAAGCCGCGCGCCGCCTTCGCCGTGGAGAACTCGCTGACGGGCGAAGGCGACCTGAAGGTCGAGCTCACCTTCGAGAACATGGAGGACTTCTCCCCCGCCGCCGTCGCGCGCAAGGTCGGCGCGCTCAACAAGCTGCTCGAGGCACGCACGCAGCTGTCGAACCTCGTGACGTACATGGACGGCAAGGGCGGCGCGGAAGAGCTTCTCGCCAAGGTGCTGGAAGACCCTGCGCTGCTGCAGACGCTGGCCGCCAGCAAGAAGCCCGAAGACAGCGCGCCCGCCGCCTGACCCCATTCGACAGACACACTGGATTCCGAGGAGAAACACCATGGCCGACGCACTCGAACAACAGAGCGCACTGAAAGACGTTGCCTATGCGGGGAGCGACTTCTCGTCGCTGCTGCAAAAGGAATTCAAGCCGCGCAGCGACGAAGCCAAGAGCGCCGTCGAAGCCGCGGTGCTCACGCTCGCACAGCAGGCACTGAGCAACAGCACCGTGATCGGCAAGGACGTGACCAAGTCGATCCAGGCCATGATCGCCGCGATCGACGCCAAGCTCACCGAACAGGTCAACAAGGTCATTCACCACCCCGAGTACCAGAAGCTCGAGAGCGCATGGCGCGGCCTGCACTACATGGTGAACAACACCGAGACGGACGAGAACCTCAAGATCCGCGTGATGGACATCTCCAAGCAGGAGCTGGCCAAGAACCTGAAGAAGTTCAAGGGCGCCGCGTGGGACCAGAGCCCGATGTTCAAGAAAATCTACGAACAGGAGTACGGCCAGTTCGGCGGCGAGCCCTTCGGCGCCATCGTCGGCGACTACCACTTCGACCAGAGCCCGCCGGATGTGGAACTGCTCGGCGAGATGGCCAAGATCGCCGCCTCCGCGCATGCGCCCTTCATCACCGGCGCAAGCCCCAACCTGATGCAGATGGAATCGTGGCAGGAGCTCGCCAACCCGCGCGACCTGACCAAGATTTTTCTGACGCCCGAATACGCCGGCTGGCGCAGCCTGCGCGAGTCGGACGACTCCAAGTACCTGGGTCTTTGCATGCCGCGCTTCCTGGCGCGCACGCCCTATGGCGCCAACACCAATCCGGTGGAGGAGTTCGACTTCGAGGAAGACACCGCCGGAGCCGACCACAGCAAGTACGCCTGGGCCAACGCGGCCTATGCAATGGCGACCAACATCAACCGCTCGTACAAGCTCTATGGCTGGGGCTCGCGCATCCGCGGCATCGAATCGGGCGGCGCGGTGGAAAACCTGCCGCTGCACACCTTCCCGAGCGACGACGGCGGCGTGGACCAGAAGTGCCCCACCGAGATCGCGATCAGCGACCGTCGCGAAGCCGAGCTCTCCAAGGCCGGGCTGCTGTCGATGATCCACCGCAAGAACTCCGACTTCGCGGCCTTCATCGGCGCGCAGTCGCTGAACAAGCCCGCGGAATACGACGACCCGGACGCCACGGCCAATGCCAACCTGGCGGCTCGCCTGCCCTATCTCTTTGCCTGCAACCGCTTTGCGCACTACCTCAAGTGCATCGTGCGCGACAAGGTCGGCAGCTTCAAGGAGCGCGAGGACATGCAGCGCTGGCTCAACAAATGGATCATGAACTACGTCGACGGCGATCCGGCCAACTCGTCGGAGATCACGAAGTCGCAAAAGCCGCTGGCGGCCGCCGAAGTGGTGGTGGAAGAGGTCGAGGGCAACCCGGGCTACTACACCTCCAAGTTCTTCCTGCGTCCGCACTACCAGCTCGAAGGTCTCACCGTCTCGCTGCGGCTGGTCTCCAAGCTGCCCACGGCCAAGGGAGCCGGCTGAAAAGTCCTTTGAAATTTATTGAAATTCCCGGTTCCGTTTCGTTCTCTCAGTAGCTGCCGCGCATCTCTCCCAAAGGCGACTTGCCGGCAGCCATCGTCTTCATCTCGATCATCAACCGCCCGAATGCAATCGGGCCCCAAGGAGTAGGAACATGTCTTCTGACTTTCACATCAAGCTCGACGGCGTCAAGGGCGAGGCTTCCCACAAGGACCACAAGGACGAGATCGAGATTTCGTCGTGGTCCTGGAACGTGAGCAACGCATCCGGCGCAGGCTCCGGCGGCGGTTCCGGCAAGGGCAAGGCCACGCCGGGCGAGTTTCACTTCACGCATGCCTACGACAAGGCCTCCCCCGTACTGGCCAAGAACTGCGTGAGCGGCAAGCACTTCAAGGACATGGTCATGACCTGCCGCAAGTCGGGTGAAGGCCAGCAGGAATACCTCAAGGTCACGCTGAAGGAAGTCTTCATTTCCGGCGTGAGCCCCGGCGGCGCGCAAGGCGGCGACGTGCAGGAACAGGTGCTTTGTTCGTTCAAGGACATCGAGTTCGCCTACAAGGCCCAGGACGACAAGGGCGCGGGCGGCGGTGAAGTGAAGTTCGGCTGGAACGTGCCGACCACCGAAACCCGCTGACGGACAACGGATTCGTCGAGTCCGGACTCGGGCGCACAGCGTGCCGAGGTCCGGTCCCGCGTTTCCACACCGGAGCAACGCAATGGCATTCAGCACTCCAGTTATCGGCAGCAGCGGCAGGCTGCTCACCGCCTACAACATCGATTGGTCGGTTGGCCATATCGGCTCCAACACGCGCGAGGACGTGATGCTGGTGCAGGCCCTGTTCAAGATCTTCTATTACGAGCTGATGGGCTTCAACCACGATTTCGACCCGCCTCCGGACCAGACCGAGGTGATCGTCGTGGACGGCTACAAGGGGCCAATCACGCAGAAGCACATCACGCACTTCCAGGGGCAGATGATCGCGCGTGGGCAGAAGGTCCTGGCGGATGGCATCTTCGATCCGTTCCGGGCGCCCGGTGCGTCCAGCACGGTGAGCAAGTCGCGCTATGCGCTCGACCTGCTCAACAACGGCTGCGGCAACTTCTGCGAGGAGCAGGGCATTGACAACTACAGCAACCTGCCGAACCGGCAAGACATGCCCCAATTGCTGCGCAGTGCGCTGAAGCGGGTGAAGAAGACGGCCAGCAAGTACAGCTACGCCACCGCATGAAGGTTCCCGCCACAGGTGGCATCTGAAATGCCGCCGCCCGTCCGGGCAACAGCCAGGGGCTGAAGCGTCCGTTGCGTGGGCGGCGCTTCAGCCCCAGTTTTTTTGTTTTGACCGTAGTCAGGCGTCCGGCACAACGTTCTCCGGCAGCAGCCGCGTCACATCGTCGCCCTCGTCCTCGATCACCCACAGCGTGAGCGCCGTGTAGTTGTCGTGGCCCTGCTTGGCGTTGGCCCTCACCTTCGCGTCGATCAGCTCGGTCCACTGGCTGGGTGTGCGGGAGGCATGCAGCGTGTCGATCAGGCACTCGTCGCCCAGCGGCTCCCACACGCCATCGCTGCACAGCAGCAGCACGTCGCCGGGCAGCAGCCGCATGCGGTCGGACACCGCAATATCCGGCGCCTCCTCGATCGATCCCAGCGCGGACAGCAGCATGTTGCGCTGCGGATGCAGGCGCGCGCCTTCCTCGTCGAGCATGCCGCCCGCCACCATCTGCTGCACCAGGCTGTGATCGGTGGTCCGCGCCACGATGGCGCCGCCGCGAAACAGGTAGGCCCGGCTGTCCCCGCTGTGCACCCAGGCCAGCGCCTCGCTCTCCAGGTCGATGGCCGCAAACACGATGGTCGAGCGCATGCCCGCGAGCTTGCCGCCCTCCGCCTGGCGCGCCACCACGTCGCGGTTGGCCTGCTCGACCAGCGCGCGCAGGCTCGCTTCGTCCAGGCTCGGCGCGGCCGAGAAGCCGCCCAGCGCGCTGCTGCGCACGGTGGCTGCCGCCACGTCGCCGCCGCCGTGCCCGCCGGCGCCATCGGCCACCAGGCAGGCGACATAGCGCTCGTCATGCCAGTGGCCGTGCACGTCCTCGTTGTAACTGCGGCCGCCCTGTCTGGACAGCGTGACGATTTCGATTTCCAAGCGGATGCCTCGCGTTTGCTGATGCTGTTGCAGTTGTGCTTGAGGGGCGACGTTCAGGCGTCGGACTTCAGGCGCGCCATCTGTTCTTCGTAGGCCTCGAGAAAGGCCTTGCCGAAGAGGCTGTGGAAATCGTCCTCGGCTTCGCTCGCGATGCCGCCATACAGCGCCACGAACTGGTCCCAGAGCTTGGCCTTGCGGTTGGCGCTGAAGAGCGCGTCGAGCGCCGACCTCGCGCTGATCTTCTTCTCGAGCTCGTCGGGCTCGAAGCGCGCAATGACATGCGCCAGCGCCGCGCGCATGCCCACCATCACACCGAACTGGTGCGCGCGCAGGTCGTTGAAGGCATCGCGCATGGCAGCCTCCGGCGGCATGAAGCCGCGCACGCCGGGGCCGAGCAGGTGGGCCAGCGCGACATCGACGGTGGGCGAAAACTTGAGCGGGTTGTTGGCCTGCGACGCAATCATCGTGACCTCGGCACGCACCTCGCGCTTGAACTCCTGGCGCGTGAGCAGCAGCTGCAGCGTGCCCTCGGTGGCGCCGCGAAGAATCGTGCCGATGCGCTCCATGAGGCCCGGCGTGAGCATCTCCGGCGCCTGGTGCGTGCTGCCGAGCCCCCGCAGAAAGGCCGCGAGCAGTTCGTCGTCGGAAGCGGTGCGCTGCATTGCGGGTGCCGCCCTGGCGACCGGCGCCGGCGTGGGCAGCGGCTGTGTCGATGGCGACCGAGGCGCAGGAGGTGGCGGGGGCGCTGCCAGCAGCTCGGGCGCATCGTTCGGTCCGCCGAGAGAAGAAACCTCCGGCCCGCTGATGCGGATCGGCTGGCCCGTGACGTCGTCGAACTGCGGCAGCTGCGGCCGTGGCGCGTCGATCGCCTTCGGCGGGGTGAAGCCGAACTGGTCGATGGGCAAATGGTCGGCGCGCGGCACCGGCGTGGCCGGCGCCGCGCGCTGCAGCGCCGCCAGCGGATCGGCATCGGACGCCGTGTTGGGCTGCAGCAGCGGATCCGCCAGCGGAGAAAGCGAGAGCGGATCGCCGCCGATGCCTCCCCCACCGCCCATGCCGCCGAACAGCTCGTCGATGCCCGCGGCCTTGCCGCTCGCGGGCGGGGCGCCCAGGTCGGAAAAATCGTCGAGCGCGCCAAGGCCGCCTGCAGGCGCCGGTGAAGAAGGTGCGGTTCCCAGCAGATTGGCGAACGGGTCGATCTGCGCAGCCTGTGCATTGCGCGATCCGCTCTGCATCGGGTCGGCAAACAACAATGAATCGGTCGGCTCCGCAGCCGCGGGCGGCGATACCTTGGCCGCGGCCGCCGGTGCCGGCGGTGCAAGGCCCGCCAGCAGGTCGGCAAAAGGATCGTCGCTCGATGCCGCCGCCGCCGATGCGGGCACGGGCGCTTTCATTACCGTGTTGGGCACGGCAAGCGAAGGAGCAGCCGCGCCGGCCATCGCGCGCACACGAAGCTCGAAGCTGCCCACCACGAGCTGCGTGCCGTCGGTAAGCGGTGCTTCCTTGCCGGAGCCCAGCGGCACCCCGTTGCACTGCATCGGATTGCTGCCCCGGTCGATCACGAAATACTGGCCGTCGCGGCACAGCACCTGCGCATGCACGCGCGACACCGTGCGGTCCGGGTCGTCGAGCACCAGCGTGTTGGTGTCCGCACGTCCGATGGTGCCCCCGTTGGGGCCGAAATCGGCGGCAATGGCCTGCCCCGCCGGGGCGCCTTGCCGGGTGATGACAGCGATATGAATCATGAATCGGCCCCCGGGGCTGCGCCCGAACATGGCTCGCGCAAGCACGAGCCCAAAAACTCAGAAGGAGTATTCATTCCGGGGGGCCGCTTGGCAATCTCGCCTTAAGAGGTATGCCTTTATTGCAGTGGCGTTTCACGCCGCGCTTTCGAGCCAGCGCCGCTGCCGCCAGGCGGGCGCGCTGGTGGCGAACAACGGCGCGCGCGGCTCCAGCAGGCACAGGTGCAGCGCGGCCGCCACGCGCTGGCGCTGGAAGCCTTCGCGCAGCACGTTCGTGCAACCTTCAACGGAAACCGGTCGTCCCATGAAGAGCCGCACCCCGGGTGCGAAGCGCGCCCCGTTCTTCCCCCACCATGCGCGCACCTTGTCGATGTCCGGCCATGGCAAGGCAATGTCCTCGGGGAGCTCGACGTTCTCGTCGTCGGGGTCGTCGGTCGGGCCGTCTTCAAAACCATCGGGCGGCATGGTTTCCATCTGCTCCAGGTTGAAATCCACGCCGGTGATGGTGACGAACGCTTCGGCCGCAATGCGCGCCGTGGCCGGCTGCGCCATCTGCTCGATGAGCCATGGCACGTAGCGTGCGTCGCCGATGAAGCCCGAGCCCAGGATGCGCAAGCGCTGCACCTCGGGCAATGCGCCGCTGTCCAGCAGCAGCGCGTGACCCGGCACCACATCCACGGCCTGCAGCGCCAGCTGGAAGGCGCGCGGCTGGCGTGGCCCGCTCTTCAGCGCAAAGGCCGCGAGCGCATCGAGCGCCTGCGCCTGATCGCCCAGCAGCACTGCCGCCCAAGCGGCCCAGAAGCGCAGCTCTGGCTTGGCTTCGCCGAGCAGCGACTGCACCTGCCGCAACAGGTCGGCACGGCCCAGCTCGCCGGCTGCCCGCAACGCGCGGATGCGCACGCTGTCGGGCGCATCCACGAGCAGTTGCCCGAGCAATGCCCCGGGATCGCGCCGATGCAATGCACAGGCCGCAACGCCGAGCTTTTGCCGCAGCGGCGAGGCGTCTTCGAGCAGAGTCTTCACGCGTCCGCCGAGACGGTCCGGCTCCGTCCAGCCGATGGCAGAGATCAAGCCGGGCACCACTTCGGGCAGATCCTTGGCGCGCTCGACCAGGTCGTCGAAGCGGCTGTCGACTGCTTCGATGGCGAGCACTGCGGCGACGAAGAAGTCTTCCGGGCCTTCGTTGTCAGTGAGCGCGAGTGCATGCTTCCAGCCCTCCTCGCCGGCGACCCGCAGGCCGTCGACGTGGGCGGCAAGGCGTTCGTCGAGGTCGGCGAACTGCTGGGGCGAGTAGTTGGGCGCGTGGACCGCGCTCGCGCGCTGGAGCCAGAGGAAGGAGGCTTCGTCTGCGTGCTCGGCGACGATGGAAGGCAGCGTTTCGGCGTCCACGGAACAAGCTCCTACTCGAAATGCAACCGCACGATGGGCAGCTTCTCGTGCCAGGCGCAGCAGAGATTGACGATGAGATCCCACGCCTCGGCGTCGGCTTTGTCCCAAATCCATTCGTGATAGTGGATCGTGCGCGGATCGTTGAACATGGCCTGCGCGCCGCTGACTTCCACCGCCTCGTCGGGGTCGTTGGGATAGGCAAGCGTCAACGCGTCCCACAGCGCAAGGGTTTCGAGCAGGCCTTGCCGGACTTCGGGCGGCACCGGCTGTGCGAACTCGATCTCCACCAGCAATGCGTAGTTGCCGCCCATGTCCTCCGGGAACTCGACTTCGAATGGCGGCTCCTCCGGAGCGGCCGGGCGCACGCCCCTCTCGCGGAGCAGGTCAAGCTCGCGCTGGCCCAGCACGGCGCGCGCCGCGTGGAAAAGG